>NZ_JBWKOU010000016.1:0-143721 GCF_059416245.1 Curvibacter sp. GW821-FHT09D12
GCGTTGATCAGACACGCAAGCCAACTGCCCGCAGAATTGTATCGATCACTCACCTGGGACCGCGGAACCGAAATGCACGCTCATAAGCGGTTTACGGTTGCGACCGATATACAGGTTTATTTTTGCGACCCCCAAAGTCCATGGCAGCGCGGCAGTAACGAGAACGCCAATGGTCTTATCCGTCAATATCTACCAAAGGGCCTGAACATCTCCATCTATTCGCAGGCCGAACTCGACGCAATTGCCCGACAATTGAATGAAAGGCCGAGAAAGACACTGGGGTACCGGACACCGGCCGAGATGTTTCAAGAATGTGTTGCATCGACCGGTTGAATCCGCCGCCCGTTGCTGTCGTTCACACATCGGCTGCAGATGTCTGCTTTGCCAGCGGGAGCCGTCTCCTGGCTGCGGTTCACCAACGTCCACTTTCGCGGGCATAGCGGGCCACGGCACCAGGCGCCAACCGCCTGTGGCCCACAGAACGATCAACCCACTCGTCATTTCGTCAAATTTGTCAGTTAAGTTGCAGGTCAATGCATCAAAATGATGAATCTACTTATTGAAGCGGCCTGTGCGACAGGATACGCTTGGAACCAGATGAGGGCAGTGCCAATACCCTCCAGACGAAGAGGCAAGGGGCTTTCAGGCAATGCGAAACACCGTCCAGTTCCTGTTTTGGATTCGGACTTCCAGAGTTCGACTGACCCTATTGTTTGGGGGCATGTCGCTGGTAATCGCACTTATCGTTGCGACCTACTTAGACCATGATCGCACTGAGGAACTCACGCGCCTCAACTCTGATGTCTTGGTCATGGCCGGCAAACCAATTGCGATGGCGTTGGCAGAAGGACTACGGGAGAGAGAGCGCGAGATTGTGTTGTTGAGCCACCACCCCATGCTCACCCAAGGCCCATTAGATTCGGCGGTGATCGAGGGGCACTTTGAAGAGATTCAACAGTCCTTTCCTGCGTACTCGTGGATAGGGATCGCCGACGTCTATGGCGAAGTTCAATCAAGCACAGGCGGGCTCCTAATTCATCAAAGTGTGGCGCAACGACCTTGGTTTGGCGCAGGACTGAAAGGTCCCTACAGTGGCGACGCCCACGAAGCGATACTGCTGGATAAGCATCTGCGCACAGATCCTGAAGCTGAGCCATTGCGTTTTCTAGACTTCGCTTCACCAGTCCGTCGAGAAGATGGCGTCATTCGCGGCGTTCTGGGAGCGCACCTCAATTGGGAGTGGGCAACTGGTGTCATTGCCAATGCATTGAAGGGATTGCCCCACGCGGAAAATTTGGAAATTCTGATAGTTAACAAAAATGGTGACTTTCTTCATCCGAAAAGCATCAGAGATGACCAGAAGCCCAAAACCCCACTTCCTGAGTACGGAACGTTCGCTAGGGTCAGCTGGGGCTCGGACAGAGAATTCTTGACGACAACTTTGGCCCTTCCAACGACGACCATCCAAAGTCTAGGTTGGACGATTGTGGTACGCCAGCCGATTGCCGCTGCACTAGCCCCTATCAAACAGATGCACGTTGAAATCGCAAAGTGGTCAGTTGGATTGACTGTCTTGCTCATGCTGATGACCTATTGGGTGGCTAGGCGCTTCAGTCTCCCAATCGAACAGCTGGCAGCAGAGGCTACGCGCCTGGATGAGACTGGACATGGAACCGATTTCAACATCAAAGCTAGCACCGTCGAGTTTGCCCGCCTTCGCAACGCACTGCGGCGGATGACGCACCATCTATTGCAAAGTAAGCGTGAGTTACTCGAAGCCAACCTGGTCCTCGAGCAAAAGGTTAGAGATCGAACCGCCGAGATCGCGCTCAGAGAACTCCAATACAAAGGCATCCTGGAGGATCAAACCGAACTCATCTGTCGCTTCAATGCAGACAACACACTGAGCTACGTGAATGACGCCTATTGCCGCATGTTCGGCTTGAAACGGGAGGATGTTCTCGGTCAGATCTGGGCTCCTGTGGTCCATCCAGATGACCTGAGCAAGGTCGAAAATGCATTGGCGACCATCACACCAGACCAGCCTACTTTGGAGATTGAAAACAGGGTCATATCGGGCTCGGGTGACGTGCGTTGGTGTCAATTTGTCAATCGTGCATACTTTGATTCGGAAGGTGCGTTGCGCGAATGGCAGACCGTGGGACGTGATGTGACCGCGAACAAGCAGCTTGAGGTCGAAGTGCAAAGGGTCTCTGATGAATTTCAGGATCTGTATAACCAAGCACCCTGTGGCTACTATTCAGTAGACGCTGACGGCGTCATCGTACGGGTCAATGATCTTGCACTGAACTGGATGGGGGCGGCGCGGACGGACGTTCTCGGCAAGGCCCGGCTGGTGGACTATCTCGATGAGGCTGGCCAGGACACTTATTGGGGCAATTTCCCCACTTTCCTTGAGCAAGGGCGAATGGGCCCAATCGAGTTCAACTTGATCGGGCGGGATGGAATTACTCGACGGGTTAGCCTTGCTGCGACGGCCCTTCGAGATGTCGATGGCCGATTCCTGATGAGCCGTTCCATCATGTATGACGTGTCCGAGTTGTACATCATGCGCTACCAGTTGCGGCAGTTGAACGCTGAGCAAGAAGCTATGCTGGATAACGACCTGCTGGGCATTGCAAAGCTGAAGGATCGCAAAATCATTTGGCGAAACAAGGCTCTCGAACGTATCTTTGGATATGAAACGGGAGAGCTTCTGGGCATCGATACTGCGTGCCTGTACGCCTCTGAAGAGGCTTATCAGGATTTCGGACTGGAGGCATACCCAGTTTTGAGCGCAGGCCAACACTTTCGCAAGCAGACAAGCATGCGCAAGAAGAATGGCGATGCCATCTGGCTCGACATCAGCGGTGTTCGTCTATCAGAGGAAACTGGCGAGAGCCTTTGGCTGCTCCAAGATATATCTGAGATGAAGCAGTACCAGGCCCAGGTAGAGCACATCGCGTTTCATGATTCATTGACAGGTCTTCCCAATCGCCTGCTTCTATCTGAGCACCTTCGGTTGTCATTGGCCCTCAATGATCGATTGGGCACATTGACTGCACTGTGCTATTTGGACCTGGATGGGTTCAAGCCAATCAATGACCAGTATGGCCATGAAGCCGGAGATGAAGTACTCAAGGAGATTGGTGGGCGTTTGCGAGCGGCTGTCCGAGCGAACGACACAGCATCCCGCTTGGGTGGAGACGAGTTCGCACTCCTTTTGACGAATTTAGGTCAGAGTGACGAAGCTGAATTGGTGATCAGGCGCGTACTGTTGGCTGTCAAGCAGCCCATCCGACTCAAAGGAGGCCAGTGGGTATCTGTCTCCACCAGCGTCGGGGTCGCTTTTTATCCGACCGATGCAACACAGCCTGCCGCACTTTTTGCCAAGGCGGATCAGGCCATGTACAAAAACAAGAAGAGGCACTCACTGCTTGGCAACGCTTCCCTGTGACAAGTGAGGTTGCGGTGGTCCAAAGCTCTTCGGCTTTTCTTCGTTGCGCGATGGTCTGTTAGGTCTGGATGCGTATTGACGGGCTAGTCCGCCAATTGAAAAACCGACACCGCTTCTACAAGCGCATCCGCTTGGTTCCGCAAGCTGGATGCCGCTGCCGCCATTTCTTCGACCAAGGCAGCATTTTGTTGGGTACTCTGGTCCATCTGAGTCACTGCTTCACCCACTTGAGCCACACCAGAGCTTTGCTCCATGCTCGCGGTGCTGATTTCTGTCACAACGTTGCTGACCCGTTGGATGGCGTCGACCACCTCCCGCATGGTACGGCCGGCCTGGTCCACTAGGCCGCTGCCACGCTCTACGCGTTCAACGCTGTCACTAATCAATGCTTTGATTTCTTTTGCGGCCTCTGCGCTGCGCTGCGCCAGGCTGCGCACCTCGCCTGCCACCACGGCAAAGCCCCGTCCCTGTTCGCCGGCGCGGGCTGCCTCGACAGCGGCATTCAGGGCCAAGATGTTGGTCTGGAAGGCGATTCCGTCAATGACCCCGATGATGTCGGCAATGCGTCGTGAGCTGTCGTTGATGCCGCGCATCGTCTCCACCACTTCGCTCACCACCTCACCGCCGCGGGTCGCCACCTGACTGGCCGTGACCGCCAGATCGCAGGCGGTGTGGGCGTGCTCGGCATTCAGTTTCACGGTGGCACCAAGTTGTTCCATAGATGCCGCTGTTTGCTCCAGGGCACTTGCCTGACTTTCGGTGCGTGAACTGAGATTCTGGTTGCCCATGGCTATTTCGGAGCTAGTGGCCGCCACACTCTCAGAGTTCTGCCGGACCACCTGGACCACGCCGGTGAGGCCCTTGCCAATCCGGTTCATGGCCCGCATCAGATGCCCGATCTCGTCGCGTCGCGACTCATCCAACTGGACCGTGAGGTCGCCGCTGGCCAGGGTTTCTGCGGCTTGGCTGACCTGCGCGATCGGCGCCACGATGTACCTGCGGATCAGCACGTACCACCCCCCCGACAGCAGCAGAACCACCACCATGCCGAGCAACTCGAAGTAGTGCAGCAGTTGCTGAACCTCGCCCAGGTACTCATCCACATAAGTACCGCCGGCCACGATCCAGTTCCAGTCCGCGTAATAGGTGTAGGCGACCAGTTTGTCACGTGGTGTTGTCTCACCCAATGGGGCATTGATCCAGGGGTATTTGATCAGGCCATTCTTGGTCTCCATGATCTCTTTGATGAAGAAGCGGCCGTCCGTATCCTTGGACTCCAGAACACTCTGCCCCTCCAGCGCGGGGTGGACGACCAAGGTGCCATAGTCTGGACCTGGCTGGGCATTGAGTACGTAGTAGTAGCCTGAAGTTCCAAGTGTGAGTTTGCGGATCGCCTCTTTTAGCGAGGCCAGATATTCAGAAAAGTCGATGCCCACGAAGGACAGGCCCACCACTTTGCCGCTGGCATCCCTCAGGGGGTCGTATTGGGTCATGTAACGCCGCCCGAAGAGGTTGGCCAGACCGACATAGGACTTGCCTGAGAGCAAGGTCTGGTACCCGGGGTGTTCATGCGACAACACAGTGCCGATGGCGCGCGCGCCCTTGTCGTTTTTCAGAGAGGTGCTGACCCGGACAAAGTCATCCCCATCGCGCACGAAGACCGTCGCGACGGCACCCGTCAAGCTCGTAAAGTGGTCTGTGATCTGGAAGTTGAGGTTGATCGGTACTCCGTCCAGTTTTAAGACCGGGGTGGCGCGCCCCGCCACATCCATGGGACCTGGATCCACTGTCAAACTGCCATGCAAGATGCTTTGCAAGGCCTTGGCCAATGCAGCAGTGCGGATGCGCAGGTCCTTGTCTGAAGAAGCGATCAAGCCAGTGAGCAGTTTTGTGCTCCCCAGTACCTCACTGCCGGCGCGGGCCTCAATGGCACGGGAGATGGAGATGGTGATGGCAAGCAGGAAGAGCGCCAACAGGGTCGCAACCAGCAAGAAGTTGCCGATGGACAGCCGTGCGCCCAAACCTAAGGATTGAAGCTTGGCAATGATGAATTTCATGTCTTGTCTCCAGCCCGGCGCACCACACTGACGTACCGTCGGCAGCCACCTAGCCTTGTTTGATTTCGAGAGCTTCAGATCGATTCATTCTGAACCGGAATCTGGTGTGCCAGGCTTGAACTTCGTTAGGCTGGGGAAAACGATAGGCGATGAGCCGGTAGAGCTGTTTGAACCGCAGCACCCATTTGATGTCTGGAACTTCAAGAACTGACCTGGTCAGCTGAATCAAGAATTTCCTCGTAGCGAAGCGCACTAACGCAACCCGCGTCATCTAAGGGTCTGTCTGCAATTTTCAGCGGAAGTTGAGAAAAGGCCCAGGCGGGGTTCCTAGCCAGCAGCGATTTCAAGCATGCGATAAGCCTTTCGGAGATTCGTTGCATCCAGTTGAGACACGGTCATTTCACCGTGCTGAAGCCGAAACACGCGTGTGGACAACAGAACCGTCTCCACCTGCCGTGTCAACGACTGGGCCGACGCAGCCAGTTGCTCCACCAGGGCCGCATTCTGCTGCGTCAATGCATCCATTTGAGTGACGGCATCGTTGATTTGGTGGATACCCAGGTGCTGTTCTTTGGCGGCATCACTGATTTCGGCAAGCATTTCGCTGACATGTCCCACCGACTCCAAAGCATCTGCTACGCGGTGTTTGGCGTCACTGACCTGGTCGCTGCCTCGGCTGACACGAGCATTGGAGTCCTGGATCTGCGTTTTAATCTCTTTGGCAGCCTGAGCGGTTCTATGGGCCAATGAGCGCACTTCTGCGGCCACCACGGCAAAGCCTCGTCCGCTCTCGCCGGCACGCGCAGCCTCCACTGCGGCATTGAGCGCCAAGATATTGGTCTGGAACGCAACACCCTCGACCACCTGAATGATTTCGTGAATGCGCTTGGACGATTCGCTGATCGCCTCCATGCTGTCCGCTGCGGCATGAACTGCTTCGTTGCTGCGCTGAGCCACCGCGGCAGTGTTGGACGCAATTTCAGTTCCTTTTTGGGCGGACTCCGCGCTGCGCTTCACGGTCTCTGTCATCTGCTCCATCGAGGCCGCCGTTTCCTGCAGATTGCTCGCTTGAGCCTCTGTGCGAGCCGACAGGTCCTGATTGCCGAGTGCAATTTCCTGTATGACGGACTTCAATGAGCCAATGTCGGTGCGTGCGTCAGCCACCACCGTGCGGATATTGATCTGCAGTTGACGCAAGGCACGTTGCAGATCTCCGGTCACCCCATTTGAATTCAGTGTGACTTGATGGGCAAGATCACCCGCACCGATGCGGCGGGCATCATCCAACAATTGGTTCAATGGACGCAGCACTCGCTTCAATGTCCAATGGCAGGTCAATATCACCACCAACGTGGATATCAGGACGCCCATCCAGGGGGTGAGGAACATACCGCACAGAATCGCCGTGATGGCCCCGCCAACCTGGAAATAGATCAACCGCCATGGCAACAGGCTTCTGTAAAGACGTCCCAACCGCCCCAGGATGGAGTTGGATGTGGGGCGGCCGCGCCGCAAGTGCAAGCTGCCACGCCCTTGCGCAGCTTGGTGATTCAGTTGTGCATAGAGCCGTTCTGCGGCTTCAATTTCCGAGCGGCTTGCGGGCGTACGAACGGACAGATACCCCGTGATGGTGTCGCCATCGCGTACAGGCGTGGCATTGGCAACCACCCAGTAATGATCGCCATTCTTGCGACGGTTCTTGACCAGTCCCACCCACGGCATGCCCCGTTGAATGGTGTCCCACATATCGCGAAACGCTTCTTCCGGCATTTCAGGATGCCGAACGATGTTGTGAGGCTGGCCCAGAAGCTCCGCGCTGCTGAAACCACTGACCTGGATGAAGGCTTCATTGCAAAATGTGATTCGCCCCTTAAGATCGGTGACGCTTATCAGGGTCTCGCAATTCTGAGGAAATTGGAATTCACGGCCTGTGACGGGGGTATTCTGTCTCATGAATGAACTTGGATAATTGGGGCTAAAAGAGCGCTTCGACTCCTGGACTCGCCTGAAAAACTGGTCGGAAGTACCAAGGGTCTTGGGATGGGTCAGTCATCGCTGTCCGATGACAATGTGGTTAGCATTTGGATGCAGGCTTCGGCCTCGGTGTGTTTGTCAAAAAAGTGGCTCCCACCTGCTTGGAAACTCGCTTTGCGCATCTCTGGATGAGTGAAATTGGTCAAGACCAGCACTTGGGCCGTACAACCTGTGGCACGAATACGCCGAATCACAGACAAGCCACTTCCCGGCTTCAGGCTCAAATCCAAAATGACGGCGTCAGGTTGGGTGCTCAAAATGAGTTGGACGGCATCGTCTTCACTGACCGCATGCCCCACAACTCGAACTGTGGGCTCGCGCCCGAGTCGGTCGATCAGTTGAGCTGCGATCAACGCTGAGTCCTCTACCAAAACGACTTTCATGCCCTCCCACTGACGAACGTGGCTCCTTGGTCCCAACTGTGCCCAGGTACAGAACAACGCAGTAGCAGGCATTGCCTCATGGGGATGGAAGGGAACACCGATTTGCCTGAGAGGGAAAACCTACACTGATCGCTCAATGCGTTCCAACTAGACTGTCGAATGACGGGGGGGGAGCACTTCTCAACAGACATAGGCCGGATCACACGCATGAGATACACCCACTCCATCTCCACCTGGCTTTGGGCTCTGGTATTGCTGCCCACGTTGCCCTTGATGGCCCTTTTCGGCTATTCGGCCTACCAGTACGCCGAGGAGCGAGAGCGTCAACTCGCAATCGCTTTGGTAGATGAAACAGAGGAATTGGCACAGACTGCCCAGATCAGTCTGGAGAGGGTGGTCAGTGCGTTGACCACCGTTGCCGTGTCCAATGCCATGCTGGCGAATGACATCGCAGGCGTCTACGCTTTGGCCCAGCGCGTGCAAGAGTTCTCGCAGGGGCTGACGGCGATCAGCTTGATCGACCGCAATGATCAGCTGGTGTTCCTGACGTTACGACCCCTCGGCACGAAATTGCCCGCCACGCAACTGGACTCGGTACACCGGGCTTTCGAGACCGGTCGCCCCAACCTGTCCAAACCCTTCAACTCGCCCATCAGAGAGCGTCAAGTGGTGGCGCTGAACGTTCCTGTCTTTCTCGATGGCCAAGTGGTCTATTGCCTTCGCGGCATCTTCGGGATCGATACATTGGCGCGGTTGATTCGAACTGAGGACATGCCCGCTCAATGGATCGCTGGGATCTTTGATCAGGATGGCATCACGGTCGCCCGTAGTCACTCACCCGAAAGGTTTGTCGGCCAACCGGCTGGATCTGATCTCCTGCGTGCCATCGCCCATCCACAAAAGGCGGCCTGGCCGGCCATGACGAAAGAGGGTATCGAGACGCTGTCGGCCTCACGTCAGATTGGTCAATGGGGCTGGACCGTCGCACTGGCTGTCCCCGTCCAGGTTCTGTCAGCCCCCTTGCGAATGGAAATGATTCAATTTGCACTCATGGCGCTGGGGACCTTAGCCGCATTGACACTGACTGTCCTATTTCTCAGTCGCCAAATCACTCAGCGTTTGGAATCTGTCGTCGATGATGCGCGACGTGCTATCGACGGAGGTCTGGAGCCTGCTCAAACCAGTGGAATCCGCGAACTAGATGACCTCCGATTCAGCTTGGCGCACGCAGATATCTTTCGGCAGGCCATCCTGAATCAGGTTCAGCAACGAACGGCTGAACTAGACTCAGCCAAGAGGCAATTGACTGAGTTTGCACAGCAGCAGGAAGACAATATCGAACAGGAGCGTCTACGCATCGCTCGAGAAGTACACGATCAGATCGGTGCGATCTTCACGGGCGTTTCCATGCTGGTCAGCGGATTGCCTTCCTCAGCCATGTCTTCCTCCCAGCGTCGCCTGCTAGAGGAGGCCCTGCACCAAGGCGTCACCACGTCACGGCGCATCACCGCTGAGCTTCGCCCCCCACTGCTCGATGATCTTGGCCTGCAGACCGCTGTCGAAGATTGGGTCAAGACCGTCCTCGGACCTGCAAAAATTGACACCCAAGTTGTCGTGCACGATGCCGACCACCTGAGCCCTCGTCAGACAATCGCGTGCTTCCGGATTGTGCAGGAAGCGGTCACCAACGTATTGCGCCACTCTAGAGCGACGACCTGTCGCATCACAGGTCAGGTCACACCAGAAGGAAACTACCTACTGATGATTGCCGACAATGGGCAAGGACTGGCGCAGAATCACGACAGTAGCGGACATTTTGGTCTATCAGGCATGCGCGAGCGAGCCCGATTGATGGATGGTGAATTGCAAGTCGAGAGCCTACCCGGACAAGGGTTCCTGGTTCAGGTTTTTCTCCCACTGACGATAGAGAATCACGAGGATGATTGAGCATTGCCTGCTGGTTGAAGATCACCCTATCGTGCAACTGGGCCTGCAACAGCTCTTGCTGGCACGATGGCCCCAAGCGTCGATTGACACGGCCCCGACTTTGGCAAGCGCACGTGATCTGGTGGTCGTAAAAAGCTTTGATATTGCCGTGGTCGACCTCAATCTACCGGACGCTTCGGGCCTTGATTCCGTAAGTACGCTGCGACGATTGGCGCCTGCCCTGCGCTTGCTAGTGCTCAGTCTCAACGACGAGGCAGCTTATGCTCAACGCGTTCTGCAATTGGGCGCCAATGGTTATCTTTCGAAAGATCGAGCGCCCACCGAATTGGTTCAGGCCATTGAGAGGATCGCGTCTGGGGGACGATACATCACGTCCAGTCAGGCCGAACGCATTGCCGAGCTAGCATTGGGGCAAGGGCGACAGGCCCCACATGAAGCGTTGTCGACACAGGAATACCGAGTACTGATTTATCTGGCTGAAGGGAAGCGCCTGACAGAGATTGGTGAACTGATGCACCTATCACCGAAAACCGTGACGACTTACCGATCACGAGTTCTGGAAAAGCTACTGGTGAGTAACAATCGAGAGTTGTTTCAGTATTGTTTGGCTCATGGCATCAGCCTCGGGTGAAATACGAAATTCCGAGTATCTGTGCTCCGAGTCACCGTTGCATGCGGATCTTTCGATAGATGGACTCGGTGACCTGCGACGATTGCAGGATGGACGCCCCGACAAAGGATTTGCCCGATCTTGAGATGCTGATGTCGCCTGTACCTCAACATCACATGAGCTGTGCAATGCCTGGTTGGTACAGGACATTGGGGCCAGGGGTATGACGAGGGACCTCTGAAATCTCATGTGTCTCCCCAGAATTTCCCGAGCGTATGTGATCGAGGTCCCAACGACCGAACTCGGCGAAAGCCGACATCCAATCCGGGAAGCCTCCGACCTCACCCAGCCTACTGCAGCAATTCGCTCGACAAGTCCAGGAGACCGCTACTGGCCGAATTCTGCCGGATACGCACATGACTCCACGCGGCAAAGTCGGCTAGCAACGAACTGCAAGGTGCCCTTCCCCAAAATCATGTTGACGCCCCTGAGGCCGCCATGCAATGACGCCTTCCGTTCGTGCGCGCACCTCAGGCGCTGCCAAACAGGTTGCGACGGCTTCATAGCCGGCAGCACCTGGATAGGGCGACACGCGAATGGGCGGGCTGTGATTCGCTGGACAAAGAATAATGGACTCTCCCTTGCCAACAGAAGCCAAATCTAGAATGACAGAGGAGCGTGTCATCAAAAAGAGTGGACGTTCCACGGACATGCGGCGACGCAAATGGGCAGACAGCGCCTGTTGAGTGGGTGTATCAAGTCCGTGCTCAACCATGTCGACGACCAGAATGGTCGGGCCTTCGACCTCAAGGCCGACCAGCAAAGCGGTTAGAGCCTCGGAGACAACTGCGCCGTCTTCAACCAGCCAATCAATCGCGCGGTTGACGCGCAGTCTTAGATCCGGGTCGGCAGCTAGGCTCCCCTTCGCATCGCCTGTCGTGACCCGCTCTAGGCCCAGGAATACCGCCGACGGTAGCGCCTGGGCTAGGCGCATGGCCAATCGCGTTTTTCCGCTTCCTAACGGACCCACGATGTAGTTCAGTGGAGGGATGTCGTTCAACTGGAAAAGCTCTCCACCCCAGGGCCAGGGGAGTTCAAATTCGACGCTCAGCCCACTGGTCGAAGGCTGCAAGCGGGTCAACTCTGAGATGGTGGGCCTCTGCCCGCTGTCCAATTTGGCTCGCAGACCACGAACGCGTTCGATGGTGTTGGCAAGTCGACGCGCGTCGCCTTCGAGCGCGGCCTGATGTAAGGCCAAGGCAGGTTCAAGTCCCTCGGACTCGCCTTCCAAGACACTTGCAACTTGCGCAATGCTCAGGCCCAGCGCACGCAGGGCCACAATTTCGCCTGCACGCTGCATCTCCGCTGGGCCGTAAGACCGCCAACCAGCCTCAGAGCGCGCCGGCGTCATCAGACCACGTTGCTCGTAGATACGCAGTGCCTTCACGGAAACGCCGAGCCGTCTGGCTGCGCTTGAAGGGCTCAGGAATCGCATTCGACTATTCACAAATCCACCTTTCTGCATTTCGAAAGATGTTTTTTATAAAGGCGGCCGCAAGGGTCGGGGCAAGCGGATTTTGAAGAAAGCTCACGAGCGTCAGCTTCTGGCGCAATTGGAGCCAGGCTTCGAATGTCCGGAGTTGGCCGATATCAGCCCTCCGCAAGCATAGCGCCAAGGTCAGCAATCGCTGTAGAGCCGACGTCTCAAGACGAAAAACAGCTCCAGGCTGGTAGCAGCTCGTCAATTCCATCCTGCGAATGCCGGTGACCTATAGATGCAGACAACGCCAAGCAACGAACTTGGATGCGAAGCCATTGAAAGATAGTCTGAGGCACACCATAGCTTTAGACCTCTCGCCAGTCACCGCCCGTTGATGAGTCACAACTTTTCTTGAATCGGCTGTGAATCTGACCAAAAACGAGGCTGATGAGTCTCAACTTCGCTTGAATTGACCGGAAATCTGGACAAAAACGAAGCCAATGGGACTCAACTTCGCTTGAATTCTCCCAAGATCTATGCAGAAAAGTATTATTTTGAGCATATATTCGGCAAAAATAGGCATTAGTCACAACTTCTCTTGCGGAATAGTCACAACTTCTCTGTTGTGAACGTCCGAACACCCCCTGCTCCAATTTTAATTTCCCCCCACTCACTTACTTGCCGATAACTGTAATTATCGCTAAGTAAAAATTATATGTAAAAGGCGAGTAGGGCGGTTTGTAACAGCCGTTGAGCGTACCTTTGCCCTCCACAAACAAAGTCCGTCGAGACTGCCAGCAAAGTCAGTCGGGCTCTTCACTCGGTCGGCGCGGCCGAGCGCTCGTGACGCTTGTCGAGTCCTCCTCGTGAGTTTTGAACTCCTGGAGCGCGTGGTGGCCTGCCGGATTGGCGTGCTTTCCGCAGAGCATGGCCAAGGCCTCGTGCATCCGTTCCTTGCGCCAGAGACAAACGCACTGCCGTTCACCAACAGCTGCAGCCCTCCGGGCTTCCAGATCTGTGAGCCCCCAGCAGGGCCACCATCCGCCAACGTCGGTATCACATTGGTCTCATTGATACCCGATGGTCCGCTGCGCCCGAGGCCTGCAGACAAGGCAAGATGCTTGCCTTACGCCAGTCCACCGTTCCGCTGCCGTTCGCCCCGAAAATCGTGATTGCACAAAATTTCAGCACTCCGGGCCAAGCAAGCTGGGGCGGCCTATCCGAGAAATCACATCAGCTTTGTCCACCGAATCTGTGGATAACTCCCCAGGCCAAGCTAGCTCATGCGCCATCTCCTCCGTTGCGAAGGACTCGTGGCGACAAACCCAAATTCAGATGTTAGGAGGGAGTCAGAGAACCCAGTATTCATGCGGGTTCAAAGAGGACGAAGCCCGGAGACCCGCAGGAATGCTCGATTCCGAATCGTCCTAAATTGCACTAGAAACAAGAGGCCCCCTACTCGCGCATGCGCCGTCCCAGCGATTCATAGTGTGGATTCTTCATGCGTGTACGGTTGTCGCGCCCGACTTCGAGTCCATCATTCGCGGCTTGCAGGACAGCAGCGAGTTCGCTTGAGTATCGCCTTCGCCTCGCCCCAAGCCAAGACTCAATGCGCCGGACTCACGGGCGTCCAGCGATGCGGAAGGAGTTCGTCAATGCGACTGGTGGAGTGCGTCGGCAGACGCTCCGTATGCGTCTGGCTGAGTCACCTTGACTGCCAATCGATGACCTTGGAGGGCATAGAAACTTCCCTTCAGGGAAAAAGAGATCCGCACGATGGCGGGCTATGGGTGAGCGGCTAGCCGCGCCACCTTGACGGCGACGATGCGCTCAGACCTGGCCCAGGGTCCAGCGATGAGGCAGCAGTTCCTCAAGCAGGCGGTTGGGCATCATCGGCCACCTCAAGAGCGATCACCTGTTGAACCGCCGTCACTTGAAGTGGCCAGAGGGCGACAGCCTGCACGCGGTGCTGTGCGCGGCGGGCTACAACCTGCGCTGGCTGCTGAGGATGATCGCCAAGAAGGGCATTGGCCTTTTTGGGCGTTTGTCGGGGATGGCTGGCTTGGCCCAATTTGTCCTGAACTGGGCGCGTGCCATCCTCTATTTACGGCCCACGATAGCGCCTCTATTTGGTGCTCAGCTTGGAGTTCGAATTTTTCAGGGACGAGCACTTATCAGCTTCTGGCCCGTGACGTCGGCCGACGCCACCAAGCCAGGAGCGCTATGAGGCCTGCCAACACAATTTGCAATTGCTCAGACAGGGTGGGAACGCTTAAGGCAAGGGCATCGCTGGCAGGAATCAAGGGGAGCACAGGGTCATTGATCACGCCAACAGTGGGATCAGAATCCCCTGCACCGTTATCGCCAATAGAGTAAGTGAAAGTCTTGCCATCAACACTTAAGGTCGTATTGGTCAAGGGAAACCATGTGAACTGAGCGGCCCCGGGTGTTGGCGGTCCGTACTTATAGAGCACAGTTCCTCGGGGCATGGCCTGAGTGTAGGTGACACTCAAATTGGCCACTGCGCCAGTGCCACAGTTGGTGGTATTGAACTGGAAGGCACTTTGCGCCACTGTATAGCCAGCCGGGAGCGTTCCCCCGACTGAGGCCGGTGTGACGAATTGAGCGGATGAGAAACCGCAGGGATTGCTCCCACTGACCGAAATGATGGCAGAGCCGGTGGCCGCCCCAATGGCGCCGGAGCCACCTGACGCCGGCACACCTGGCGTGTTGCCGGTAAAGGCACTCACCACCACCGCCAATTGGAAGTTGGCCGTCGATGTGGCACCGTTGGTGTCCGTCACGGTCACGGTGTAAGAGGATGCTGCACTGGTCGCGGTGGGTGTGCCCGTGATGGCGCCGCTGCTGCTGGACAGACTCAGGCCTGCCGGCAAGGCTGGCGACACGCTGTAGGTCAAACTGCCAGCCCCGCCAGAGCCTGTGACCGGTGTGAAGGTGGTCGCTGCTGCATTTACACCCAATGTGGTGCTGGCCACGGCCTGCGTTGCCAGCACGGCGGACGCTACAGCCAGATTGAAGTTGGCGCTGGCGCTGCTGCTGTTGGAATCCACCACACTGATTGTGTAAGCCTGCGCGCTGCTGGCAGCGGTGGGCGTGCCGGTGATTTGACCGGTGCTGGTATTCAGACTCAATCCTGCTGGTAGTACTGGGGTGATGCTGAACACCAGACTGGGTGCACCGCCACTGGCGGTCACAGGAGTGAACGCGGTGGCGGCACGGTTAGCCGTCAGCATGGTCGAGGAGATGGCTGTTGTGGCGGTGACAGTCGCATCCACCACCAGGGTGAACGTGTTACTGGCCGTGGCACTGTTCACGTCAGTGACTGTCACGGTATAAGTGGCCGAGGAGGCCGCCGAGGTCGGGGTTCCTGTAATCGCCCCTGTGCTGGTGCTTAAAGTCAGGCCTGCGGGCAGCCCTGGCGAGACACTGTAAACTAAAGAACTGGTACCACCTGAACCGGTCACCGGGGTGAAACTGGTCACGGCTTGGTTGACTGTCAGAGCCTTGGATGCCAGTGCCTGGGTGGCCGTCACCGCCGCATTGACTGTGAGGCTGAAGCTGGCGGTAGCCGTGCCATTGTTGCTGTCCGTGATGGTCACCGTGTAGGTGGTAGCTGAACTTGCAGCGGTGGGCGTCCCAGTCACCTGGCCAGTGCTGGTATTTAGGCTGAGCCCTGCTGGCAAGGCAGGAGAAACCGCATAGCTCAAGGTACTGAACCCGCCTGCGCCGGTGACCGGGGTGAAGGCGGTTATCGCGCGATTGGTTGTCAGCGACGCACTGGCTATGGCCTGGGTGGCGGTTACCGCGCTGTTCACGGTCAGGTTGAAGTTGGCCGTGGCGCTCACATTGTTGCTGTCGGTGACCGTAACGGTATAGCTGTTTGACAGGCTGGCGGCTGTGGGTGTGCCAGTGATTTGCCCGGTGCTGGTATTGAAGTTCAGTCCTGTTGGCAAGCTGCCCGACACTGCGTACGTCAGCGTTCCTGAACCGCCAGTTCCACTGACCGGTACGAAGCCCGTGACTGAAGCGTTGACCGTCAAGGTTTTACTTGCCACCGCCTGTGTGGCGATGACCGCAGGGAAGACCGTGAGGGAGAAAGTTTTGCTGGCCTGAAGGCCATAGCTGTCACTGACGGTGACCGTGTAGGTGGTGGCAGACTGGGCCGCTGTGGGGGTTCCACTGAGCTGACCCGTGCCGGTATTGAAGGTCAGGCCACTGGGTACGGCAGGTGTTACCGCGAAGCTGTAGATGCCATTGCCACCGCTCGCAGTGACTGGAATAAATGCGGTGGCCACACGGTTGCTCACCAGGGTGGCAGACGCTACGGCCTGACTGGCCACGACGGCGTCGTCGACCAGTAGTGAGAATGTTGCGGTGGCTGTGGCTCCATTGGCATCAGTCACGGTGACGGTGTAAGACCTGCTGGCGCTGGTCGCTGACGGCGTGCCCGTGATTTGCCCGCTACCATTAGAAAAACTCAGCCCTGTGGGCAATGCCGGAGAAATACTGTAGTTCAAAGATGGTACACCACCGCTGCCGCTGACAGGCACAAAGGGTGTGGCAGCGCCTGTCCCGATCGTGAAGGACGGTGCTGAGGCAGTTGCAACTGGCGCCGCGTCAATAGCCAAGGAGAAGCTCGCTGTGCCCGTCAGAAAGGTGGAAGTATCCGTGACGGTGACCGTATAAGAGGTGCCGGCGCTGGTCGTTGTTGGCGTGCCTGAAATTAGGCCTGTGGAAGAGTTCAAGCTCAGGCCGGCAGGCAAGGTTGGCGAAATGCTGTAGTCGTATGACGAACTGCCCCCCGATCCGGACACCGGCGTCCAGGATGCCGCGTGATTCTGGGTCAGTGTCTGGCTGCTGACCTGAGTTGTAGCCATTGGAGCGGAGGGCGGCAACCAATTAGAATCTACCGTCCCTGGCCCGCCGACGCCGACAGTGGCCGTGCCCGTGGCACCGGCATTACCGAGATTGAATGAAGCTCCGCCCTGGCCTGCTCCAGCGACACCAGAAAGGGTGACGGTGCTGGACTGGTAGTGCAAGGTCGCACCGCTGGAAACATAAATTGATGCTGTCGCCGCCCCTCCGTTCCCGCTCGAATTGCCCGAGCCGCCCCCTCCGCCGCCCCCCCCACCGGCGGCGAGATTGTTGGAGAAAGTGCTGTTGGCAACATTAACGGTCGCACCCGAAGCGATATGAATGCCCGCAACGGCGCTACCGCCGCTGCCTCCGCTCGCGTCGAACCCTGTACCGCCACCGCCACCACCAACAGTGACGAAACCAGCGGCTGTGCCTCCGTTGCCTCCGCCGGCGTAAAACCCTCCGCCATTGCTACCTCCCAATCCACCACCAGCGGCCGTGCCCCCATGGCCACCATAAGTGCCTTGCGCGGTGCCACCTGAACCACCTGAGCCGGATACCGGGTTGTAGGTAAACTGTCCGGTTGCAACCCCGGATGTGGCTCCACCAACGCCGTTGGCGCCACTTCCGCCACCACCGCCAAAGCCCTCGTTCAATGCCGCGCCGCCTCCGCCACCGCCACCACCAGTTGCCGCGTTCTTTGTGACGGTTACGTTGAGGAGAGTTATGCTTCCGCCACTCACATAAATGCCAGCGCCCAGCTGGCTTTGGCCTGGGCTGCCGCCGTTACCGCCATTCCCGGAAAGCAGCCCATGGGTGATGGTCAAATTGTTGAGTGTGCTCTGACCCGCGGTGACTTGGAGCACCCCACTGAGATAGCCAGCGTCGATCACAACCGTGCTGCTGCCAGCGTCGATGTTCAGGTTTTTATTGATCACCAAGGCACCGCTTGTTAAAGCGACGGTCATCGATCCATTGAAATTGATAGTGTCACCAGCGACCGCACTGGTGAGGGCTGACCGAAGCGATCCCGCCCCGCTGTCTGCTCCCGTAGTCACCACCAGAGTAGCCAGGTCCTGGTCGTAGGCTTGAAGTTGGACAGGGTCCAGCCCGCCTTGTGCCACAACCTGACCCGTGGAAATCTCGAGATCCCAATTGCCGCTGTGACCGGTGCGGTCATTGGAAGCGGCCACCACCGCGCCCGTGGCCTGTGACAAGGCCTCAATGAAGCGCTTTCCCTCCAGGCCTGAGGCCACGTCACACCCATAGAGCAACAAATCACCCTGAGGCCCAAGCGCCTGGCCTAGGGTCGCTAGGTCAGTTGCATGATGGTGCAGGCTGGTCCGATTCAGTACTTTCTGTCCCAATTGCAGTTGGCCCGGCGCCCCATGCGACAGCAGAGAGATCGAGGCAAGGCCTCGTGTTTGGCGCAATATTTGGGCCATTTGGGCCACTTCATCCTGCTCGGGGTCGAGCAGGTGCACCTGTGCTCCGGGCTTGACGGCTTTTACCAGGAGAGGCCAATTCAGCAAATGGGTATCGACAAAGACGACATCACGAGTTTCGCCCAGCGCTAGATGAATCGGATCTTCAGTGCGCAATCCTGGGGTGAACTGTGAGGGATGGGCACCCAGCGGGAGGCACATCAGCACACCACCAAAGGCCAGCATCAACGCCGAGCTGATAGGGCCAGGGCGCAAGCTCAATAAGCCGCTCTCGTCTTGATCAAATTCTTGCTTGTTGGGGGTGTTTTGATGCATGGATTTCCTCCCTGTGGATTTGGTGTTGCGCTGTGACCAGCGCTTCTTGCGAGCTCGGTCACAGGGCTTTTTTGTTCACTACCTGTGTGGTCGGGCTTACTTGACAGTAATGACACCGGCGGCTGAGCCATCTTGGTTTTTCCAGAAACTCATGTCGTTGTAGCGTTCGAACAAGTCTGGGGGCAAGACACTTCGGCGTGCCTCAAAAGATACTTTTTCGCGCACCTTGTGCATGGCGGCCACCCCGAGAGCTGCGTCGAATTCGGGCGCGTCGTAAATCACGCGATCAAACTGGTGCTCAAAGGGCTCTTCACCGAGAAATTGGTAGATCAACGGCATCACCTTGTGGGGGGCTTGGCTTAGCAACTCGTAGTCGACCAGCAGCAACGCGCTGGCTTGTTCGCTGTAGAAAGCCTCTTTGAGTGCAGTCCAGCCATATCCAACCAGGCGGTTGCGTTGGGCCAAGGTTTCAACCCGGCTGTAAACCGTGTTGCGCTCGACGTCATCATTGAAGAGGCGGGTATTTTCGAAGGGGTTCTCGCGGAACTTGCGCTCGATGCTGTCCATGACCCACGCCACATTGCGCACACAAGCAATTACTTTGGCCTGGGGGAAAAGGTCCAGCAAAGCAGGAAGCCTGGCGCACCATAGGCGGTTGGTATCGAAGATCACGCCCTTGTCCGCTTGGTCCAGGTAATAGCTATGAAACAGGCCGCGCAGCAGGTTGCGGCGTTGCTCGATGCTGACGACGGGGCCAAATTCGCTACCTGCGCTGAGGCTGCTAATGATGTTGAGAAACAGACCTCCGACCGGGCTGCTCATACCAGCATGAAAACGCGGATTCTGCCGAAGCAAAGCGGAGAGCAGAGTGGAGCCAGAACGAGGCAACCCAGAGATGAAGTGCATAGAGGGCATGGAGGGCATGACTCACATCCTAAAGTAAAGTCCATTATTTACAGTTGAAGAATTTTCGGCCGTCGATTTTTCGCAGTTCGCCCAACGCCTATGGAACCCCTCTTTTTGAAGCAACGCGCTAATCCGTGCACGGTCTGGTTGACGGGACTCAGCGGTGCGGGCAAGTCGACCCTGGCCCTGGCAATGCACCAAAGCCTTAAACAAGGCGGTTGGGCTTGTCATCGGTTGGATGGTGATGAGTTGCGCGCCGGATTGAACCAGAATCTGGGATTTTCTGACGAGGATCGGCGCGAGAACATTCGGCGCACCGCCGAGGTGGCCCGCTTGATGAACGATGCTGGCCTGATTGTGATTTGCGCGCTGATTTCACCACGGCGGGCCGACCGCGAATTGGCCCGCGACATCGTGGGTGCATCGAGGTTCCTGGAGGTCCATGTCAGCACCTCTCTCGCTGTTTGCGAGTCCAGAGATCCCAAGGGCCTTTACAGGCAGGCCAGGGCCGGCAGCCTGGCCAACTTCACAGGTATCTCGGCCCCCTATGAAACGCCGGAGCACCCTGTGGTGCGCCTAGACACTGAGGCTCTGACCCTGCCTGAGGGGATTGCCTGCTTGACGGCGTTGTTGCCTTAGCCGGCTGAAATATTCCGCGCCGCAAGGAAAGTCATGGCCCGAACTCAGCGGGCCAGCATCTTCATTTTACATCCAGACATTTCAGGGGGGATGCGGACGAAAACTTGGACTACCAAGAGGTAGTTCATGTATTCCTACGAAGACAGAATCCGAGCCGTTGAGCTCTTCATCAAGCTGGGCAGGCGAGGCAGGCCCACCATCATGCAGTTGGCCACCGCGCCGTCCTGCAGGTGTCGCGTCAGCGCCGCCCAGTGCCCCAGCGTGTAGTCGATCACCTTGGCGGTGGCGCCGCCATCCGGGACGAGGCGCCGCTCCAGGCTGAGCCACTGGTGGAGGTCCTCCCACAGCGGCTTGGTCAACCCATAAGTCGGTTCGCCGTTCCGTTGCTACTTGCCCCCCCCGGAATCGGGATTGCACAAAATTTAAGCATCCTGCGTCGGGCAAGCTGCGACGGCCTTTTCGTGAAATCGCATCCGCTTTGTCCACCGATTCTGTGGACAACTCCTGGACCAAGCTTGGTCATACCCGCGAAGAAGGCGCTGAGCACGCCCACCGTGCGGTATCTCGCCCGGACGACCGATCAGCCGGAATCGGCCTGGGTTGACCTCTGAGCCAATGGGAACGCATCGGAACATGCAAAGTCGGCTTCCTGCTCCATTGCTTCCCAGCGCCTTTTAGGCATGCTCCGCTACCTGAATCCGACGAAGCTTCTTGCGCACGTACATGGCTTTGTCAGCCAAGCTAAGCGCATGTTCGGCATCTGTTGCAGAGGGCGCGACCACTGCTAGGCCCACACTCGCTCCAGCGTAGTCCAACGTCTCACTGCCGAGTACAAAGCAGCCTTTCGTCGCCCCAAAGACGCGTGCCGAAAACCTCGCTCCCGCACCCTCAGCCTCTACCGCAGCAGAAGGCCCCAGGCCTACCACGACGAATTCGTCGCCACCGATTCGTGCCGCCAGATCCTCACCCCGCAGTCCAACCTTCAACCTACGAGCAATTTCAGTCAAGAACGCGTCACCGGCTTCGTGCCCATAGGTGTCATTGATCGCCTTGAAGCCGTCAAGATCGATGTATGCAATCAGCAGGTGAGAGCCATCACGCTTGCAATGGGCGAGCAATCTGGACAGCTCACTCAACAACGCACGGCGGTTCGGCAAGCCAGTCAAAGCGTCGGTCCTCGCATGTTGCGCCAGTTGCTCTGTCGCCAACACAAGCTGGCGCAAGAGCTGCTCTCGCTCGATGTGCTGACCGATCAAGGTGGAAAACAACGCCAGCACCCGATCGACCTCACCACTGGGCAGTCGGCTTTGGGTACTCGCGGCGCAAAGCGTTCCAAAAAGTGCTTCGTTCCCAAGGCGCACCGGGGTGCTCACATAGGTCTCGATACCCAGGGCCTTTGCAGCCTCGGAGTCGCCCCAGCAGTCCGAGACATTGGATGTGAACTGCTGCCCCTCATCCAATGCCCGCTTGCAAAGCGTATCACCCCAAGGAACGGCGAGTCCTTCAGGTATGTTCATGGTGCGGGTGTTGTGGGAAAACAGGATGCGCTGCTCATCCTTCTCAAGGTCAATCACGGTGAGATAAGCCGAGTCCAACCCACTGATAGTCTGCAACATCTCCAACAAGGGGCGTGTCAAATCCTCCAGGGACCTGGCAGATGTGACGGAGGCGACAAGCCGATCGAGAAAATCATCCATGCCGAATTATTGGCATGCCATTCCAGAAAATCTAGCAACCGACCGCAAACTGGGACCCGTCGTACGGGTTAGGCGAACGTGGCTGGCCAGGCCCAGAGATCGCAGGGTAACGAGCCACGTGCACGAGGCCTTGGTCCGTGCCTGCTACGATGACCGAGATAAGCCAGAAGCGGTCGCTAAACGTGTTTGCAGATAGCAGACATAGAGCAAGGCAGAGCGCACGCAATAACATCAGTGACTGTGTGAATGGTGGGCATCCGGCACATGGGCGTGGCTGTGCCGCGTCGGATCATGTCGATGTACGTGACTGTGCGGCCCGGTGGGCACGATTTCATGCTCGTGGTCATGGTGCCCATCGTTGTGAGTGTGTGCATGCTCATGCAATAGGGCCTCATGGTCATGTTCGTGGTGATGTGATTCCATCAGGTGAACTGCCACCCCCAACAGCATCAGTGCGCCGCCCAGGAGCATGCCCCACCCGCCCGAGCGATCTCCCAGCAGGAACGCGAGTGCAGCACCGATGAACGGAGCAAAGGCAAACACCGACCCCGTGCGAGCCGCCCCAAAGGCACGTTGCGCGAGCAGGTAGAAGCGCAGGCTCAAGCCATAGCCACTGCCTCCCACCGCCAGCAAACCCAGGATCGAAGCTGTTGATGGCTGTGGCTCTCCCATCAGCACCGCCAAAGCAAGCGTTGTGACAGTGCCAAACATTGACTTCGCCAGCACCACTTGCCCGGGATCGCGCTCGGCCAGCGCTCTCGACAAAGTGTTGTCCAGTCCCCAGGCCGCCGTAGCGCCCATGACCGCCATCAGCCCCCAGAACTGACTATGGCCGCTCTGGCCCTGCTCCAGCACCAGTGCGATACCACCAGCCAGAAGCAAGGCCACCGCGGTGGCAACTCGGCGATCCATCGTTTCCCCAAAGAGCCACCAAGCCAGCAGCGCAGTGAACAATGCCTCCACCGTCAGCATCAGGGACGCCCCGGTGCCACTCGTATGTTGCAAACCCCAAGCTAAGGCCACCGGCCCCACCGCAGCCCCAAAGAGCGCCATTGCAAGCAGGCGAGGCAGATCCGACGGCAACAGGCGGGCCTCTCGCTCCGTCGGCTGACGTGAGAAAGCGCCAACAAGGGCCGCTCCCGCATAGAGCAGTGCAGCCGTTGTAAAGGGACCGACACCCTGGCCCAGCCGCTGCACCAACGGGGTACTGATACCGAACAATGTTGCGGCCAGCAAGGCCAGCATGCCGCCTTTGAGCGCAGGCATAGATTGCATTGGGGTCGTCATAGAGCACCGATTCTGCTCTGTCGTCACCCCGCTGGAGGCCAATTGTGTGTTTCGCCTTGGCCGTGCTTGCACCAAGCATAGAGAGCGTCGTGCATCACCAAGCCATGCTGAAGCATTTCGTGGTCGTCCTGAAAGGTCTTGGACAGGCCCAGCGAGATGGCATACAAGCCCGCAGACTGCGGCGTGAGGTCAAGTCGGGAGGTGTCTGCCCCGCGCACGATCTCGGCCAGTTGAACCAGCGCTGGGTCGCGCAGGCCATACTTGGAGAGAAAGGCATCGAAGCTGCACCGTTCTCCAACATGGCTCAGCTCTACGCCAGGAATGTCGTAAGGGATGGCCCCCGTATCAGCGGCGATGGTCAGCACATCGGTTGCCGGGACATAGAGGAACTCGGCGTCGCGGTCAATGAAGCGCTTGACCAGCCACGGGCAGGCGATGCGGTCGATCTTGGGTCGTTCGCGTGTGATCCATTGCATGGCGATGCTCCTAACGTTGGGTTGGAATGATCTGAATGTCATGGACTGGATGACCTTGAAAGCCCAAGGCCAGTCCCTTGTCATCGCGGATTAACTCCCCGCAGGCGCTGGGGGCAGCACCCGCAATGATGTTGATGCAGCGGCAATGAACGTCGAAGTGCCAGCGGCCTTTTCGCGTTCGGCCCAGTTCCACAGCATCAATGGCGCCGTCGGGCTTGAGGTGGTAGCGCCAGTGGTAACCGTCGGTGATGGTTTGCCCCATCAGTAGCTTGCGCACCTCTTGAGCCGTGAGGACTTGAAGGTGCGGTGGTGAGGTTCCGGCCTGCACGATCCCGATGCCAAACGTCAGCAAGGCCCACGCAAGCCACCTTGGCAAGCAATGTGTAGACAAAGCGAGGCCCACTCAGGCTCCGTGCATCAGCGGGTACACCGCCAGCCCGATCAAAGCCGCAGCCACAACGATCACCGGTTCTGGAAGCTTCTTGAATTTCCACAGGACGGCAGCAGTGGTCGGTGCCAGCAGTGCGGTCACCCAATCGGTGATGGAACGTTCCCCGATCACGATCACAGCACCCGTGATGGCACCAATGGCTGCTGCCGTGACCCCATCCACAAAGGCAATGATGGCGGGCAGCTTGCCGTACTTCTTGAAGTAGGGGGCAGGAAGCACCGTGAACAGATAGCAGGGCAAGAAGGTGGCGAGAGCCGCCACAACGGCCCCCCAGAATCCAGAGACCAGATAGCCGATGAAACCCGTGGTGATGACCACCGGACCCGGCGTGATCATGGCCACCGCCACCGCATCCACGAATTGTCGGTCAGTCAGCCAGTGGTATTCCTGGACCACCCCGCTGTAGAGGAAGGGCACGATGGCCAGACCGCTGCCAAACACGAAGCTGCCCGCATAGGCGAAGTAACCACCCACCTGAGCCAGCTTGTGCCAGTCCAAAGCTTCAAGGGTGAAGAAGGCCGCAATGGGCGCGGCAATGGCCTGAAGGCGCCCGCGTCGTGCCCAGGAGGGAGGTGCACGCCAGAACCAGACCAGCACACCTGCGCCCAGGAACAGCCACACCACTTCAGACTTCGTGACCACTGTGACACCGGCACTGATCAGAAAGATGGCCCACAAGAGCCTGTCACGCCCGATGTTCTTGGTGGTGAGCTTGTATGCGCTCATGGCGATGATGCCGATCACCGAGGCCCCCACGCCATAGAACACCGCCTGCATCCAACCGATGCCGCCAAACGCACTGTAGGCAGCTCCCAGCGCAACGACCATCAGGAAGGAGGGCAGAACGAAGGCGAGTCCAGCCAGCGTAGCTCCCACGATGCGGAAGTGTACGTAGCCCAGGTAGATGGCTAACTGTGCAGCAAGAGGCCCTGGCATCAGTTGGGCCAGAGCCATGCCTTCTTTGTAGTCACTCTCGGAGATCCAGTGACGCTTCTCGACTAGATCCCGATACATGTACCCGACTAAGGCTACGGGGCCACCGAAGCCCCAGGCACCTAGGGCCAACATGTACCGAACAAGTTGCCAAAGTGTGTAAACCGGTCCCGATGTGGCGGGCGGAGTCGTCGAAGAAAGAGAAGATGAAGATGAAGATGTCAAGTCGAACTCCCATCTGGGCACACAGACCCATGAACAGGAGCAGCACTTGGGGCCAGAACAGCCCTTGGCGGCGGGGAGACCGCTCAAGTCCCCGCTGGTTGGATTCTAGGGCCATTCTGGACAGGCACGCCGTCCAACAAATAACACCTAAGAGTCGATTTCGGACCAGGGGACTGTCTGCAAGGTGGATTGTGATTTGTCGGCAATGGCAGCCTCAGGCACTTCGAGTCGTCATAGCAGCGCTCACGCCAGCGCGTCTGTACCAAGCTCGATGCGACTCAACGGATACACGGCGCCCCGGCTGATTTGCTACTTTTTGTGTCGGGCGTCAGCACGCCGCGAGAGGTATTCGTTGAGTTCACTACCGCCCGCTTGGGCGTTTTTGGAAAGCACGATGCCTCTTCATTCTTGCCCTCCACAGCGCCCAGTGCGCCGCTCCCAGTTGGCCGCCATGCTCTCGCCTGCAGCGCTGGCCCTGGCTTCCCTTCTGTACCAGCCTCTGGCCTGTAACGCCGCGCCGCTCGCCCTGTCTGGCAGCGGCCACTTCAAGCCACCAACAGCGGAGCAACTGGCGGCCTTGCCAGCCAACCTGCCATTCACCCGCGCTGACCTTGCCTCGGGCACCTGGTCGTTCCAGGCTCGCTACGATGACAGCGTGCCCGACTCCGATCCGGACGCCTACGTAGGCCGCTATACGGGCGCGGTGCAGGCGTTTCGCCTGGTGGTCGGCAGCACAGCCATTGATCTCCCAGTGAGCCAGAATGAGACCGTCGTCAGCGACGGCGGCCAGGGCTTCACCCAGCGTGAATCCATCCGCCTGGAGGTCAAGGCCCAGGTCGCCGCTGGGCTGCTGCGCGTGGCCTGGGTGCAACTCAACCAGCAGCCAGCCGGCACTGACCTGCGGGGCACCACTGGCGTCCTGCGCAGCGATGCGATGCCGACCGCCGCCGCAATGGCCCAGTTGAATGTTGCCAACGCGGCAGACCGATTCCTGGAACTGCGCATCGATCAGCCTGTCGCCATCAGCGCAGCACCGCTGTTCTATCTGAGCACCTCGCAGCCCAGCGTCACCTCCAGCCCGATCACTGCGCCCTGAGGAGCCCCAGATGCAGCACTCCCACACCCCCCTGTCCCGCCGTTGGCTGGCGCGCGGCGCAATAGCCCTGGTGATTACGGCCGGACTCGTCGGCTGCGGTGGCGGCGGCGAGGTCGTCGTTTCGGGCGGACCGCCTCCGGTGGATCCGCTGAACCTGGCCCTGACCCGAGTGGGTCCGCAATCGATCCAGGTGGACTGGAGCGACCACCCCGGGGTGGCCAGCTTCGATGTGCTCCGCGACGGCTACCGGCTGGCCACCGTGAATGCAACCTCCCTGATCGACAACTCGGTCTATGTCAACCAAACCTATTGCTACCAGGTGATGGGCTACGATCCACGAGGCTATCTGATCGCTGCCACCGATGCCGGATGCATCACAGTTGTGCCGTGAACAGAGTCGATTTTGAACCAGGGGACTGTCTGCAAGGCGGATCGTGATTAAGGGGCTACCCACACGGTCCGTTCCGCACTGGAGGGCAAGAGCCGGATGCACGAGGTCTTGTTGGTGACCCGATCAATAAGCCATCGGGCGGGGTCCACCCGGGCTCACGCCAGTGCGATGCCACAGACTGGCGCCTCACTGCCCAGTCACCCACAGCACTGTTCGGCGTGGAAGCAATGGCAACCCATAGGTCGATTCACCGTTCCGTTGCGACTTGAACGCCGGAATCGGGATTGCACAAAATTTAAGCATCCCACACTAGGCAAGCTGCGACAGCCTTTTTGTGGAGTCGCATCAGCTTTGTCCACCGCTTCTGTGGACAATTCCCGAACCAAGCTTGGTCATGCCCCATCCAAGCCAATGCGAGGGACTCCTGGCACCAACAGTGTGGCAGATTTGAATCGGACTCACTGGCGGATTTCATCGGAATACGCAGAAAACCATGGCTGTCTGCGTCTTCGAACGCAACGGCATTACGCCCCGAGGACGAAGCACGGCTCTCCCCTTTTGGCCATGACCACATCAACCTGCTCGGCAGGTACTCCTTCGTCGTGCTAGAAGAAGTAGCGCGGGGAGTTGAGACAATTGAGAGATCCAAGTGAAATCTAGCCGTCCGGTGACGCGGAAGGTCTGGAAATCCTTAAGTCGGTTCCCCGTTCCATTGCTACTCGAACCCCAACAACTCGCAAGAAATGACCTGCTCCACCGCTTCATCAAGGTCTATGGAGGTTGCACTCCCAAGGCCATTGCTCTGGCGGAAATCTCTGATCGGCACGCTGGTCAGGAAGTTGTTTTCTTCGGTGATTCCCTCGGCGACTTGGACGCAGCCCGAGCTACTGGCGTAGCCTTCGTGGGCGTGAGGAACGAGCGCGACAACTTCATGGGTCTTGACGTCGTGAAGCTTGATGCCTTTGACTCACCGGAGTCAGTCGAAAATGTGATGCTCGCAGCCATTCGTGTGCGAAGCAATGCTTCAACAAGAGGACGAGAACTTTGACAGTATGCGGTCACAAGCGGCCGTTGGCTGCGCCCATCAAACTCCTGTCGAAAAATGAATCCACGTCGCGTTCACGAACTACATGCGCGCTCACTTTGCAGAAGCAGGTGCAGCACGCAAGCGCTCTGCAAAGTTCGCAAAATACGGGATACATCAAAGTTAGACAACGGGTAGTCAATGTTCGATTTTCCAGCGCTGCAGACATCCCGACTCACTCTGCGTGAAATCGTGGAATCGGATGCGGAGAATATTCTTCAAATACACTGCGACGCCGAGCACATGAAATGGTTTGGATCGGATCCGATTCCAGATCTTGACGGCGCCAAGAGGTTGATCACGACGTTTGCCAGTTGGCGGAACGAGCCGGTTTCCGGTGCACGCTGGGCCATCGAGTTGAGCGACCAGCCGGGACTGATCGGTACATGTGGTTTGTTTCGCTGGAATCGAAACTGGAGGTCCTGCATCATGGGCTACGAAATCGCTCCAGCGCATCAGGGCAAGGGCTACGTGAAAGAAGCTTTAAATGCAATCATCACCTGGGGTTTCCGAGAGGTGCCGTTGAATCGAATCGAGGCTCAGGTGCATCCTGACAACGTGGCATCACTGGCTTTACTCGCGGCGCTCGGTTTCCTGCAAGAGGGGCGGCAGCGGGAAGCTGGGTACTGGGCGGGCAGGCACCACGACCTCCTGCAGTACGCTCTGCTTTATGCGCAGTGGAGTACAACAAATCCGGTCTAGTCATTTGCTACAGCGCATGGCTTCACCTACCGCTGCGCTTGCACGTTGAGAGCCTGCTTTCGGACCCGCCAGTTGACGGCAATGGGCCCTTTGCCGCTGGTCACCCGTTGGCGAAGCAGTCAGTCTCGTAATTCGGCAGTCGGCCAGAAGCAGACATTTAAGATCATGACCAAATCGGAGTTCGCAATCCTTATCCTTTGGGTCATGCTGCCGCCTTTACTGGTTGGTGGTATTTTGATGTGGAGGCTCAAGCGTGGGATTCGTCCTCAGATTGCCTTTGTGCTGCTCTCGGTGATCATGACGGTTGCTCTTTTGCTGCTCGGCCCGAATTGGCTTGGTCCCTGCATCGGATTGCGCGACGTCGAATTTCTGGAGCGTCACATGATGTGGTCTCCACTTGGTTGGGTTTGTGCGGCAACAGCTTGGCTCGTGGCTGCCCTTCTATCGCTCCACAAAAAAGGATGTCCTGATGGGTAGCCCAACACTTCTTTTGCTTGAACGCCCTGGCTGAATCCGGCCAAAAACGGACATTGCAACGATGACAAAGACCTCCACGCCAGGTTATTTGAGACTGCTCAGCTGTGTCGCCCTCGGAGTTGTGGTGGCCGCTTTAGCCGATTTTTTGCTGAGCGAATTCGCGGTCCACTACGAGATGCAGGCAACTGGGGCAACTGACAGGGCTCAGCTAAGTGATGATATGGGATTGGGTATGCTGGGCCTCTTAATTGTGTTGCCCTGTGCTTGCAGCATCGGCGTCCTAGCCACATGGCTTTCTCTGAGGCTTTCCAAGCGTCTGACTCGGAATTCATGACATCAATCGGCTACAACCGGACAATCAAGATCGAATGGACCACTCGTCATCGCTACCGATATCACAAGATGTGATTCAGAGATTCGATACCGAAGTGTCGTGGTACATCGGCCACGTGCGATCTCTCGCTATGACGCCGGAAGAGTGTTGCGCCGATCAGGGCAACTATCTTGTCGCAGACGAGTTGTTCCACTTTTTGCTCCAGCCAACATCTTTGCTTACAGATCCTTCCATGCCTCTTTCGGCGGAGCAAAAAGCCGCTATCGAAGTGCTACAGCAAAGTGTCCGATCGGTGCCCTTGGAAGCTCGAAGCGGTGGAGCAAATGCAGCGGCGTCGCTAAAGGACATGCAGCACCCGTCGTGGGAGGCTCCTCGGCAAAGCGCTGCCAAGGTACTCGCTGTGTTGGCGCCGCTGCTGGACACTCGGACAACATGGGGCATGGCCCCTTAGCTGTATCTCAAAGAAGTTTGCTTTCGCCGGTTAACACGGCTTGCTAGATGACTGCTTTGGAAAAGAGCAAATGACCGAGTTGGGTCGAGAGCGGCGCCGAGTGGCCGCTACCAGGTAGCCACATCGACTGGCCGGATTTGGCCGTATTCTGCCGTATGAGCTGTGCCAACCAGGTTCCGGACACGCAATCGCTATGGCTCCTCATAAAGCCCTAAATTGCACGTCGCACATCGCCGAGACGCACCAATTCGGACCTCCTGGTTCGCTAGCCATGGGGCCTTACAACGCGGACAGGGCCATCTTGACACCCGAAAAGCGGCCCAGCCCCATGCAATACACCACACCACCATCGCAGAGACAAACAGAAACTCACTAGAAAATCCGAAGAGGATCTTTAACACAACCATCACCCCAACAGTAGCAGGCAAGCCCAACACCAATAGAGTCGAGGCAATCCAATTGCGGTGCCGGTAGCTACGCCAAGCTGCGCTAGTGTGCGTCGTTTTTAACATCAACAGGTTGGGTGAATCGACCGCTCCTGGCCGTTGTCCGTTATGAACGACCCAGTCGTAATGCCAAATTAGGGCACGATCGAGCTTGCATTTCGTTTATCGGGGCTTTGCTAAAGTCCCGTGAAACCAACTTTCGACCAAGTCTAAGCTCAACACAATCGAGGCAAAGCATGCCATCTATCTTGTAATTGATGGACCGCCAGACACGGTACCAAAGCATATAGTACTCCTCGCTCGTGAACGTGTCTTTGCTGCAGTCCATGCAGAGCCACCGAGCCCGCCCTTGAGCTTCTTTCTCCTCGTCAGTGAGCCGAACATACGTCTTTCTCACATCTATCACCCTAAAAGAACGTTACTGTCGAACGAAGCCGAGTGTCGGCTCCTTGCCAATCTGTCGTATCGAGTGCGGCTAACCTGAATCCAAAGCGGACTGTCACTCCAGCTCTCTTTTGACAGCGTCTCTTGTACGCTTTCTTAACACGGCCCGGGTTTTCTTAATTATCATTTTGCCATCCAGCGCAGTCGTTCCGACGTCCGACTCCATTGGAGTAAGACGAAGCGCGACGTCCTTGCCTTCAAGTAGCCAGTGAAGGGCATCATCAGCGATTTGGCCGGGGAGTTTGCCGCGTTTGATTATTTTTCAAACGTTCTTTGAGTTGTTCAAAAGCTGCTCCCGATGTCCGCTCCTGGCCGATCTCGGTCATCCTACCAGGGCACATATGCCAGGCACCGGAAGCGAGCAAGACCAACGCGACAGCCGGGATACAAGTTGAGGCCAACCTATGCGTCAGTCCTGCACCCAGTCGAACAGTTCAGATCGAGGGCCGGCGCTTGTTCGGCGGTTCCTCCAGGCACACAGCAGTGCAGTCACACCCATGGCGTCAACTGGCCATCGGGATTGAAAAATACAAAACTCAGCGAGAACAATTCCCGAAAATACAAAACTGAGAGAGCACGCAGTACAAGAGTGGGTGATCGGTCACCTCCAAGTCCTTGATTTGGATGAGGTGCGAGTTCAACAGGCGGAGAGAATCGACAGCAAAGTCAGTCGGGCTCTTCACTCGGTCGGCGCGGCCGAGCGCTCGTGACGCTTGTCGAGTCCTCCTCGTAAGTTTTGAACTCTTGGAGCGCGTGGTGGACTGCCGGGTGGTGGCGCTGCTGGGGGCTCACAGATCTGGAAGCCCGGAGGGCTGCAGCAGCCGGTGAACGGCAGTGTGTTGGTCTCTGGCGCAAGGAACGGACGCACGAGGCCTTGGCCGTGCTCTGCGGCAAGCACGCTAATCCGCCAATATCGGCATCACATTGGTCTCATTGATACCCGATGGTCTGCAGGGCCCGAGGTCTGCTGACAAGGCAAGAGGCTTGCATTACGCCGGTCCACCGTTCCGCTGCTACTCGCCCCCGAAATCGGGATTGCACAAAATTTCAGCACTCCGAACCAAGCAAGCTGGGACGGCCTATTCCTGAAATCACATCAGCTTTGTCCACCGAATCTGTGGATAACTCCCCGGGTCAAGCTTGGTCATGCCCCACCTCCTCTGTTGCGAAGGACTCGTGGCGACAAACCCAAATTCAGATGTTGGGAGGGAGTCAGCGAACCCAGTATTCATGAGGGTTCAAAGAGGATGTTGCCCGGAGACCCGCGTGAATGCAGGATTCCGAAACGTCCCAAATTGCACTAAAAACACGAGGACCCCAACCCCACCCGATCGGCAGCCGGCCTGTCGTTGAGTGCGGACAACGCGCCCTCCCGGTGGTGGACCTTGTTAGAAGACCCCCTGATGACCGATGCCCACAACTACGTGCACGCAAATGCCACTCGATCCAAGAGTAAGCCCCATGTTTTGTGCGTCGAATCGAGTGCAAAATCATCATAAATTGCCAAAATGAGATCGCCCGATTTCAATCGTCTGCGTCTTCAACGAAGGGTAGCAATCAGTGATTGATACGCGACGAACACACTTCGAAAAGTATCATATTTCGCCAATAACAAGTCTATATTGCTGTTTTTATCGTTTTCAAATAGAGTACATGACATTGATTCGGCATACGTGAGAGGCACTCGCTTACGTTTGCAGGATGTTTCCAAGATTCAACTTCTAAAGGGATGATCATGCAGGCGTTGCGACAGCTCAAGATAGGTACTCGTTTGGCGACCAGCTTTGCGCTGGTACTCCTGATGCTCAGCCTGTTGGGGGGCTTTGGCATCTACCAGATGAGCCGGGCCAACTTTTATGCTACAGACCTAGGCACAAATTGGCTTCCGAGCGTAAAGGTACTTGGAGATATCCGATCCACCTTCAATGAGATCAGGCGTGCTGGTCTACGCCACATGCTGGAAGCCGGTCCCGAAGGGCGTCAAACTCAACGCCAGATCTATGAGCAGGACATTTCAGGCAAGTTACCGGGACTGTTCGCCAAGTACGAACCGATGATCGCCACCACCGAAGAGCGACAGGCCTACGAACGACTCCGCAAGGGCTGGGACGAGTTCAAGGCCATCGAAGAGAAGCAAATGAAGCTGGCAGAGGGCTCTGCTCAGGAAGTAGAAGAGGCCCGCAAGATCGCCGTCGGAGACGCTGCCAAGTTATTTTCAGAGGTGATGGAGGCCCTATCCAAGGATGTTGACATCAACATCGCCGGTGCCGATGCTGCCACTGCTGGCGCCGCAAGCAGCTACCAGCAAGCACTTGTCGTATCGATGGTAGTGATAGGCCTATCACTGCTCATTGGAGCCGTGCTGGCGGTACTAGTTACCCGATCTATCACCCAGCCCTTGAGCACCGGCGTGGCGGTGGCCGAGGCGGTGGCTCAAGGCGACCTGACCTCGAAGTTCGATATCCAGGGGCGCGACGAGCCAGCCGACCTGCTGCGCGCCCTGCAGCACATGAACGAACGTCTGGTCGATATCGTCGGTCAGGTGCGCCTGAGCAGCGACAGCATCGCCACCGGCTCGGCCGAGATTGCTACCGGCAACGCCGACCTGAGCCAGCGCACCGAGCAACAGGCCAGCAACCTCGAAGAGACTGCCGCCTCGATGGAAGAGCTCAACAGCACCGTCAAGACCAATGCCGACACGGCCCAGCAGGCCAGCCGCCTGGCCACCGACGCCACACAAGCGGCCGAACAGGGCGGCGCCGTGGTCGGCAGGGTGGTGGCCACCATGCAAGACATCTCGGCATCTTCGAAGAAGATCTCGGACATCATCGGCGTGATTGATGGCATTGCCTTTCAGACCAACATCCTGGCGTTGAACGCGGCGGTCGAAGCAGCCCGTGCCGGTGAGCAAGGCCGTGGCTTTGCCGTAGTAGCCAGCGAGGTGCGCAGCCTGGCCGGACGTTCGGCAGAAGCCGCCAAGGAAATCAAGAGCCTCATCAGCGCCAGTGTCGAAACCGTAGAGAACGGAACCGTTCTGGTGGACGAGGCCGGTCATAGCATGGAAGGCATAGTGAACCAGGTCAAGCGAGTGAGCCAGCTGATCAACGAAATCTCCAGCGCCTCGATGGAGCAAAGCAGCGGCATCAGCCAAATCGGCGACGCGGTGAACCAACTCGATCAGGTGACCCAGCAAAATGCGGCGCTGGTCGAGGAAAGCGCCGCTGCTGCCGACAGCCTGAAGAACCAATCGCAACGCCTGGCCGAGCTGGTTTCGGTTTTCAAGATCGACGGCCAGGCCAGCCGGGTGGGGCAGTCCAGCCCCGCAGCACTGCCTTCGCGCCAGTTCAGTAAGGCGCCGACCATTGCGCCTCTGCTCAAGGCTGCAGCCCCCAAGCAGCCCAGCCTGGCCAAGGCCCCCAGCCCTGCGCTGACCAGCTCGACAAAAGCTCCGGCCACCGCAACGGCCGGCGGAAACGACGACTGGGAGTCGTTCTAACTGGAGCTTATGTTGGCAAACTTTGTAGTCATGCGTGCTCGGTAGAGATTCGCGAGCGGCTGCGCCTAACCGTAGTGCACCCTTGTGTCGGTGATCTCCTTGATGCGCATCTTCAGTGCCGACTCGTCCTTCTTGACCGCTCTGTACAGGTAGGTCGAGGTCGACATCTTCACCACACGCAACGCATTGCGTTGGCTGCATCCAAAGCGCTGCATCAATTCGGGCACCAATGCGCGCCGCTGCGAAGGCCTCAAAGCTTTTTTGCAACGACTGCCTGCAACATCGCCTTGTCCAGGCTCAGATCGGCCACGATTTGCTTGAGCTTGCGGTTTTCCTCTTCGAGTTGTCGCAGTCGACGCAGCTCCGAGGGACCCACGCCTGCGTACTTCTTACGCCACACATAGAACGTCGCATCGCTGATGCCCATCTTTCGGCAGACCTCCTCAACGCTGATTCCCAACTCAGCTTGCTTGAGTGCGAACGCGATCTGATCTTCAGTGAACCTGCTCTTTTTCATGACATGCTCCTGGCCTAAAACAGGCCTTCATCATGCCGGCAGCTCTGTTACCAAACGGTACTAAAACATGGGACAGGGTCAGCCCTATGGTCGAGGATCAACACGAGTTCGGAACCTGCTTGAACACTCTCCGAACTGTGAGCGACGGGAACGATGGAATCGTGTCTGCAGTTGCGCATTCGTGTCTTCGAGGCCCCGCGATCCCAGGAACAGCAGCCGTGTGAAAGGAATCCTTGTTCAGCCCCGTCACGAACACGTCTTTTCTCGTACGAGCATTGCATTCGCAACGTGGCGTTATCCGCGCGAGAAATCACCGTCTGTGGCAAACTACAAGCATGGCTACCGAGACACCTTCCAAATCCAGAACCCGCCAGCGCCCCCGCAATGCGGCTGCGGTGGGGTTGGGGACAGTCGTCCGACGCACCCTCAAGGAACAGGGGTCTGAGTTCGTGTTTCCAACACTGACCGGAGCAGAAGCAGCTCTGCTCATGAAAGCCACCGGCATCATCACGCCGACAGGAAAACTCAAAAAGTCCTATCAGTAATGGGCCAAGTAGTTCTGGCCTACCACGGTTGCGACATCTCCATTCGCGATCGGCTGGTGCGTGGCGAAATAGAGCCCAAGATATCGAGAAATTCTTACGATTGGCTCGGAGACGGCTTCTATTTCTTTGAGGGCGACCAGCATCGGGCGCAAAAACTCGCAGAAGCCGCACACATCCGTCCCACGCATCTCCTGACCAAACAACCAATCGCCAAACCAGCAGTGGTGGGCGCTGTCTTGGAGGTAGACCGGTGGTTCGATCTGACCACGCAAATCGGTATCCTGAACTTCACCAAGGCATCGACCGCTCTCATACTCGCTCACACCGAAGAGGGAACCGCTATCCCCGTCAACAAACCAGCTTTTCCTGGGGACGAGGACTTGTTGCACAGAGCGTTCGACAAGGCAGTATGCGACATGGTGGACGAATATCGGGCCATGGTCTTCGAGAAGGCCTTGGAAAACAGTGATGCGGAATCGATCATTGCCAATGCCCCCTATCAAGCCGCGCGTGGCGCATTCGAGCAAGGCAAACTCATCGCCGATGGCAGCTCGATTCACTCAGACACTCATATTCAGATAGCGGTAAGAGACCTGCGCTGCATCAAGGGCTGGTTCCTTGTACCAGGTGACACCCTGTTGGCGGATGCTGACCTTGAAGATGCGATCCAGCGTTTAAAAAAGGCCAAAGCCGAACGAACACAAGCCAAACGGCGTCAAAGCGTCTCGCCTCCGCCAAGCGAGTGAGCACGAGCCCGGGTACGGGTGACTGCCGTCTCAGTTCACCGCCGCATACGCAGCCACCGCCGTTGCATGGGGTTCTGGTGGCGAGCGAGAGCAGTACGTAGAGGTCTCAGCTTTGCCAGGTGTGCCAAAAAAGGCGGCCCCCTGATGGGAGCCGCGTGAACTTTGCTGTGCAAAGCCTGCCTCAGGGAGGAAAGACAGGGCCTCAGAAACTGAGACGCGACGATTATCCCCGTTGTCACCCCAGAAGGCCGGGAAAGCCAGCATCCAGCCGTGATAAAGAGCACGTTGCCCTCAGACAGCGATCGGAGCGCAACACCGCGACTCACCTGCAGATCGCCACCGTCCCTGGCGGAGATCTACTGCGCAGCCAAATGATCACCAAAGGCGCCTAACAGGGCCTGGACACCCAACTGGGCCCGGTATAGCAGGATAGTTCTGCCGCGCCCGAAATCCCTCCAGAATCCAGCATGCCAAGTCGATACAAACAGACGACCATGACTCAAAGTTCCACCTCTTTTCACGCACGAGTCCGATGACCTCTCTGGATCTGCGTAGCTTCACATTTCTGGCCGCCCTGCAGTGCGTTGTCATGGGCACGGTCTTGCTGGGGATGCGCCGCAACGGCCCCGTCAGCATCCTAGGTCTCAGGTTATGGGGGGGTGCGCCTCTGCTGGCGCTGCTCTCCACGCTCTTCTACGGACTCCAGGGGATAGTCCCTGCCGTGGTCGTCGGCATCGGAGGAAACGGCCTTCTGATGGCCGCAACGCTGGCCCTGCTAGCGGGAACAACTCGCTTCCTTGATCGACCCTGGCGGTGGTGGCCATGGGCCACCCTCTTCAGCGTGTGCATGGTGGGCCTCTTGGCCTTCTTCGTCGTCTGGCCGGACTACAGACCTCGCATGCTCATCTTTGCGCTTTGCATGGCCGCAATCTGTGCCGCCCACACCCGCATACTGGCCCTGTACGGCAGAGGTTTCCCCGCCCGGTTGATGCTCGTGGCCATGGGCTGGCAAACGCTCGTGCTCCTGACCCGGGCGCTTGCCACCTATTGGATCGATGCGCCTACGACAGAGCGCTTCGACGGGGGCTCCCTCATCCACTCGGTGTACATCGGCACGTTCAGCTGCTCGATTCTGGTGGTGCTGGTGGGGGCCCAGCTCATGGTCAATGAACGCGTTCGGCAGAGGTTCGAACACCTGGCCAGCCACGACGACTTGACCGGGGCTTTCAACCGGCGAGCAATCCTCGACCTGATTGAGGAGGAGCACGAACACTGGAAGCGGTACCAACAGCCCTATGCGTTGCTGCTGGTGGACGTGGACTACTTCAAGCGCGTCAACGACACCTACGGACACCAAGCCGGAGATCGCGCTCTGAAGATGATTGCCCAGACCTTGCAAAGGGGCCTTCGGAAGGTTGATCGACTTGGCCGCTACGGGGGAGAGGAGTTCATCGTGCTGCTGCACGCCGCAGAGACCGAATCGGCCATGGCGCTGGCCGATCGCTTGCGAATTTCGGTCGAGAAGAACAACTCAGACGCGAACACCCCCAACTGCACTGTGAGCATCGGTGTTACCGTGGTCCGCCCTGGAGATGAGACGCTGGATCCGGTGGTGGGCCGAGCTGACCAAGCACTCTACGAAGCGAAAGCAGCAGGCCGCAACAGGGTGGTGCCGGCGTAAATTGCCCAAGGCCGCAAGCTCAGGACAGAGCCGATCCTTTTCGCGCCGCCTGCTGCCGCTCGTCAAACCAGCCATCACCTGCCGCAAGCGAACGTGATGCAAAGGCGCAACAAGCCAGCAGGGCGCAAGGTGGATTTGCCACACCAGTCCGGGTAGTCTTGCACCATGCAGACAAGGCAATCCAGAGACGAGGTGCCTCGCACGAGGCGCCAGATCAAACGACAGGCTCAACGCCAGGCGGCGCTGCCACCCCCGAAGGATTTCCCGGAACGGGAAGTCGATCCCTGGAAACCGCTGGGATAAGACATCCGCCCTCCCCCACCTGCGCCTCGATCGCGCGCCTGGGCCTCAACGAGTCAGCTGCGCACGCAGATCCTGAGCCTCAGCCGCCAGGTTGCGCAGCGCCTGCGCCCCCAATTCAGCCCGCCCGCGCTCCGTGTGAAATAGCCCCAGGCCCTGCCCCAGGAAGCGCTCCACAACCCCCAGACGGCCCCGCAGGAAGTCCTGCTCGGCCACGTGGCGGTACTCCTGTCGGACCTGAGCCCGGTACTGCGCGTAGCGCTCAGGCCTCGCCCCCAGGATGGCCAGATCGATGTCCACCATCAGGCGTTCGTCATCCAGCGCCGGCATGGCCGCGTGCCGTGTCACGTCGATGAGTCGGTCAATCGCACTGAGCATCTCCTCGGGCACGCCCACAGGCCCCAGCATCGACCTGGCCAGCTGAGCGCTCGCTTCCTCGTTGTCAGCACGATGGGGGTCGTAGATAGCGTCATGGAAGAACAGGGCCAGAGCCAGCGCCGAGGGCCAATTGCTGGCGCACCTGGTGCTCCCACTGCCCCCGGTGCACCAGGTGCACCAGGTGCTGAGCAGATCCAAGGCCTCCTGCAGGTGCTGGGTCGTGTGATAGGCCCGGTGGGGCTCGCGCCAGCGCTGCAGCAACTCATCGATCGCGCCCGACGAGCTGGCCGCAGCCGCTGTGGCCATGCTGCAGGCCCAGTAGAGGCGCAGCGTTTCGTGATCACCCGCAGGAGAGGCATGCGTCATCGTTGTCAGAAAGGGGGTGGCGTTGCGGCATTGTCCTCCCAATCGTTTGAAGAATCACCGTGACAGGAGAATCTAGAAATACCGAATTGAATAAACAATCTCAATTTCAAAATTCCTCCACAGCAATTCAAATAATGATTGAATATTCCAGAGAATGGGATTAATATCAAACCATTGAAATTTGAGAGGGCAACATGGACGACCTTATCACTCGCGAAGAAGCCGCATACCGACTCGATATTCCGCTTTTCAAGCTGGATGAAATGATCGAAGAGGGCACAATGCCGGTTCACATCACGTCCGGGCGCGATGTTCTCATTGATTCGTTCCAGCTTTCCACTTCACCGGGGTATCGGGCGCTGGCGCCGGATCTGAGTCATGTCCAAGAATGCCTGGCCAAGTGCGAAGAAGGACCTCCTTGAAAGCACCAGCCCAAAGCAAAAGCCACCCAAGGGTGGCTTTTTACTTTCCGAGGCTTCTGGCCATTTTTGCAAGCCGACTACTGGGCTTGCGGGGTAGAACGGGAGCCGCCACAACCGGGGTGTCGGATGCTTCCGGCAATGACTCAGCCCGAGTCACCGGAACTGCATCCACCTCTGCAATAGACTGACGCGGGGCTTCGGGCACAGTTGGGCGGGCGAATTCGGTAGTGGAATCCAAGGATGCCTGATTCGCCGGGGCGGGCGGAGAGGATGCCGAGATTGGCATTGAAACGCCCACCATCCCCCCCGCATGTACTGCAGAAGCTGCCAGCGCATTCAACCCAATCGAGGCCAATGAGCGAAGCCGTGCCGCACGGTATCGCGGGGAAATCCCTGTGAATACTCCCAGCAGTTCTGGATAAGCCTCATTGAGAATCACAACCACGCGGGCATATTCTTTGATCTCACCCAGATGAAGGCCGGATGCGCGTGAAACAAAGGCAGACATCCGCCCTTGCTCAATATGCAACCCGGTCAAAGCCAAGGTGCGAAGACGCTCAGACCGGATCTGAGAGGGCAATTCTTGCAAATGCCCCTGAAGATCCTGGAACGCCTCATTCAACTCGACTACGACCTTGAGCGTCACGCGACCGATCCCATCAGCCAGAAACCACGGGCATTAGAAAGCACCGGCTCATTCGGAGAAATCACTTTCAAGCGCGGGAAGGCATCTTGAATAGTTTCGCGGAAGAAGTCAGCACCGCCGCCCGTGAGAACAACGATGTCAGGCGACATCTGTTCGCTGCGCAGCGATTTTTGAATCGAATTCGCAATCACCGATGAGAGTTCTTGGCTGGCGCGCTTCAAATAGGGTTGGAAGTCCACGCGCTGGCCCATCAGCAAAATCGAGGTCTTACCGGCGCGCACTGCGTTTTCGAGTGCTTCAACAGTCGGTTTAGCACCGTACTCCTGCGCAATCAAAATTCCTGCCTGCTCCAGCAACACCGAGGACGCCTGCAAGCTGGTATTGCTGGATCGGCGATGGTATTCGCCATCACTGATCAGCACCCAGTCCAATGAGAAGAATCCTGGATCAACAACGAGAATGCGAGCCTCCTCGTCAATGACGGCATTATCGCCCGCTTCGTCATCTTGATTGAGCATGTCAAACAACCCGCCAATGGGCTGCGCAACCACCTTGACGGACTTGACTTCCACCGTGCGCTTGGGCGTCACTTTGTGTTTGCCCGTGAATTGGGCCTCCAGCGCCTTACGTCGTGTTTCATCTTGGAATTGGGATACAGGCAGGCCCGTGACGAGAACATCGATTTCGGTCATGCCCGTCATCAGCAGGCCTGCGTGAAAAAGCGCTTTATAGGATTCGGTGCTGGAGTAATCCGCATGCAAGGACCGCTCCCACATTTCGGCTCGGTCACTGGAAACACCCGCGATGAACGGTTGATCGTTGACCAAGACGTGCAAAAAATCATCTTGGGCTTTGCCATCAAAACGGCCACCAAATCGATCTGCAGGCGCTGCACCCGCTGGGCGAATTGCAGTTTTCATGCCCTGTTCAGCAGTGCCGTACGCAATCTTGATGTTCGAGTAGCCGATGTCTTGACCAACAATGTTCATTGCAACCTCTTTGCGATAATTGAAGATAACATTGTAATTCAATTTAATTGCAATTAAATGAATAAATGCAATTCAGTCGCCAGCCAGTGACATCGCAGTAGCTCATCAGGAACACTCCAGTGAGCGACCGGACCAAGGCCCCACGCGATGGCTCAGATCAGGCCTAGCAAGCTTATCGACAAGGCGGATTCGCTCGTCTGGCCCAGGTCGAACACCCCATCCCCAGGCCGGGGCAGGCGCATGCATCGCTCATAGACGCCTCCACGAGCACTTTGGACAAAGATCTAGAGGGTAGATCCGCCTAATCAAGGCGGATCTACCCTCTGAAGTCCATCAAAAAAGAGGACGTTTTGCCCCCCTCAAAAAGTTGTCCGCTTATAATTATGCGGAAGTACCCCCCTGTTCCACCTAAGTATAGGCGGACAACTTTTTAGCCGCTTCGGGCCTAGCGTTTCGCACGCTTCACAGAACATCGGATCGCGGTGAAATCCACATAGCGGATTTGGGGGGTACATCCGCCTACAGTAACAAGGACGATTCGGGGGGTACTATGGAATCATTTGACGCGGCAACCGAAGCGATCGAAGTCGCGATCAAAGAGCTGCACAACCAGGCCATGCGGGTCGCAGATCGGTACTACCTGCACGTCAATGCTCATGGTGCACGCAGTACGGGGCCGGAGTCCAAGAGCAAGCTTGAGTTGACCTACACCATCAAGGGCAACAGCATGGAGGCCAGGTGGCAGGCCATCAATTGGTACGGACCAAAAACCAATCGAACACGAATTCGAAAGGCAATTGCAAGAGATGCAAAGAACTTCACCTACAGTGAAGCAGCATTGAAGTCTCATGCACAACCATGGGAATGGCCAATGGTGAAATTGACAGAGACGGAATTGAAGTACATCCGAAGGCAACTCAATCACCTTATCAAAGCAGTGACATCAATGCGACATGCAAAAACTCTCAGCAAAATCACTGAGGCAAAGATCGCAGAGGCCGAAAAACTTTACGAAGAAGAGGGTTGATCGCCTTCCGGGCAAGTTGAAATGGTCTGAGGATTGGATCTGAGGTGAACCTCAACGACTAACTCATGGCGGCATCCAATAGGCGCTGGCGCGATATCCAACCATTGACTCATCGACGCCAGGGATCATGGGAACAGCAGATATGAATAGGGTTTGCGTTCCTCTTTTTGACCTTAGACGACTAGGATCGGGTCATACACCTTGTCGAATTCGTTGCGCTACAGCTACTTCGTGACGCTCGGATGCATCGCACCCATAGATCCACGATCAGAATCACAAAATGCCATCCCGGCATTGCTCATCGATAGGTCTTGACTTCATCTTTCCGCCAACCATAGATGAACCAAACAATCTAGCGAATGACTTTGCTCGGATTGTGTGTGGGTGTTCATGAATTACTAACCTCGGCGCTGCATTTCCAATCATTTCGTCGTTCAGCGATAGTCATCAAGACGGCTGGTATCCGATCGCGAAGGGCGTGTAGGGAATTTCATCCCCCGGATCGACCTCGAATTCCAGTCGAGGCGTCATGAACAGGGAAGTCATGGCCGGAGGCAGCATATGACACCGCTTGATATCCAGGCGGGGGCTTATTTCCCACGATCGATGCACTATTTCGCCATCCATACTTGAAATTCCCACGATTTCTTCGGATGTTTCTCACCCATCTCCCCGGAAATTGATCTTCAAGGTCTGCTGACTGCATTCAACAAGCACTCCAACGGCCATGACGGTCGTTCTGCATTGTCTCCGGGTGTGGTTTTCGGTAGATACAGTCCTCGCATGCTCAATTCGGCATTGACTGCATGGTGTATTTGGCTTCGGTCCTTGTCGGCGGCTGTTGCGATTTTGAATTTCGACTGTTGACTGCATTCCAAGTAGCGCAATCATCGGAAGTAGGGCTTTTCTTTCTCTTTTCGGGTCTTTGCACACGGTTGGCTGAGCGATTCCTGTGACCCAGGTGGAGCCGCATCGAATCGCGCCAGCAATTTCCCCGGTCGAATTGGATTTGCCCCCCGATTTCGACGTTTTGAACGTTCCCACGGGTCTTTGACGAACAGACACAACGTTCGAAGACTTTCACCCGTCCTGAAAAGCGATCTTCTGAAAAGCGGAGGATGCGTCACCAGGCCTTAGCGCGTGTGATTTGTCTTCTGCGCATTGGTTTTTTGATTTCAAGCGCCCTGCCCGCTCTGGGCGCGATCTCAACCCCTGAGGGGCGCCCCTTTTTGAAGTGCGAAGCACTCAAGATAGAAAAGACCCTTGGAAATTTTGAAGCCCCGGACGCCACGGTCATGTAAGCTAAGTGGCGCTACTCCAGAGGTTTTTTCAATTACCTCATCGCGTGGACCTCAATTCGCTTGCAACTGCATTTCTCAACTCTGGTATTGGTGAGTTTGTTGAGCGTTTGACATTGCCAGCGTTTGCGGCATTTCTTTGGAGTGCGTTCCGCGCGCTGAGCCTGGCGGTCGTGGTGAAACACCAAAAGCCAACGGTGAAACCATCTGCATGACGGTATTGCATTCGGCCTGAGTGAACTTTCGAGCGCCAGTATGAGACGCTGAGTGTTTGAATCCAGATCGAACATTCCAATCCGAAGCCGCCAGCTCATCCCAATGCACCTGGTCTAATAAAAACCCACGAAGCGCTCCTTATTCCCGCTTTCGCGTTCACGGTGTTGCGGCTTTCTGAGCGAGATTCGCTGCGCACCAATGCCGCCGAGTGCCGTTCGCGCCAGCGATGAATTGCAGATGCCTTGCTCCGTTCGTCAAACACCGCCCTCCCCTGCAATTTCGGCTGAGAGATCCCGGGACCGGATACTCGATCAGCACGCGACTTCGGCGCCAGCCTCCCGCGCACCCCAATCCGATAGCTTTCGCCTCCACCATTCGAGGACTCAAGAACCGACGATGAGGCCGCTCAGGCCGCCCGCAACACCACCGGCAAGGGGTAGCCCGCATCAAGCCCTTCCGGACCTTCCTGGGCCCGTCTTCGGATTGGGTTGGGCGTGATGGGCGTTGCAGCGGCCTGGATCTCCACAGCCGGGGTCCTGGCCATCTCGCACGGAGTACGCGCGGAGTGCGGTTTTCAGTACAATGGCCTCGTATTTCGCTGGTGGCTATGCCCCTCGACACACTCCGAGCTGAGGAGTCAAAACAGCAACTTTCACCGGCCCTGCCGGTTTTCATCAACCCACGCGGGGCCTATGCCCCCTGGGTACGTGGCCCCGAAATTTTTCGGAGACCACATGAATCGAATGACGCGCAGCCATCAAACGCTGCCGATGACCTCACGGCCTCTGGCTGCTCAGGGCTTGAAGAGCTACCGCTATCGACTGCCTTTCGGCTTTGTCATGATCGGTGCATTGAATGATCTCGACGCGCTGAAACAGGCGGGTCGAAGCATCGATCACACCCCGCAAGTCGCGAACCTGGAGCATTGGAATGGGCTTGCCTACATCCCTTGCGAGCAGACCAGCCTGACTTCATCGAGCTGAACACGACAGCCCGCCCAGGGCTGCAGCGCATCAGCAATTCACCCTTTCGTCACCCTCACGGGCCCTGTGCCCGCTTTGGGACCGGGCTCGCCTTCCCCCTGGAGAAAAGCCATGCCCATAGCAACCGCTCGTAAAGCGCACATCGTCCAAGGTGCCAAGCACCCCTTGGCGTTCGATGCGACCACTTCACCACCAGTCCCGTGCGACCTCAAGCTCGGCGATGTGGTGACCTTCACCAACGACTTCGGCGTGGCCTTCAGTGACCTCAAAGTCACGGGCTTCACGCCCTGTGTCGAAGGCCATGGCCGCTTCGTCTATCTGGACAAGGACAGCTGGTGGTTCCCGGTCAAGCCTGACCAGCTCCGCCTCCAGTAAGTCCGGACCCACATCAACCCCTGCGGGGCTCACGAGCCCTGCGAGGGGCCGTGACTTCGCGATTTTTAGGAGATCGACATGTCACCCAACGAAACACCCCACCCCGACCTGGCCAAGCCGGTGCGCCGACTGCTGTGCACTTACTGCGGCGCGGTCACTCGCGGCCGACAGTTCTTCAACCAAGACACTGGCTACGGCCTGGGCGACTGCTGCGTTGCCTTCGTGACCCCTCGTGTAGAGGACATGGAGCGCACCTACGGCGTCTCAGGCGTCCACTACAACGTGGCCACCACCTGACCACCCCCTGATCACCCCCTGATCACCCCCTGATCGGATCACGCGGGCCTTCTGGCCCCTTCCTTGAGACACCTGCCCTCCCCTGAGGAGCGCAGGTCTCTTTCCCAAGCGTTCAGAAGGAGCGTTTCGGAAAGTAGATTTCCTCTCTGTTGGCGTAATGCCACCAGGCTGAAACGGCAGCTGGCCGTGCCCTCCGGGCAAATCAGCAATTCACCAGGCGCCAGCCTGATTTCAACCCTGACGGGCCCCGCCCGTCCAGGGAGGTGCTCGTCTCCCTTCTTGGAGATGACATGAACCAAGTCCCAACGGACTACAACTCGAAAAACGAGGCCTTTCGCTGCGGTTACTCCGCTGCGTTCCAAGGCTTCTCTATGGAACGACCCGCCCATCTGCGCAGACGCACCGATGCGCGGGATTTCGAAGACGGCTGGCTGGCTGGCAACCAGGTGAAAACCTCGTTGCTTGCCGGCGTGCCCACCGTCCGAGTCGGGCTGCTCACCGCGATTCCGGTCGCCATCCTCCAGCAGGACGGCACCGGCCTCGTGAAGTGGCGCTCTGACTCGACGGGCAAGGACTACTCCAGCGCAGCGCTGGCCGAGATCGGGCTTCACGAGAAGCTCGGTATTCGCGCCAGCCAGAACTGGCTGTACGAAGCGCCAGCAGGGAGTGCAGCATGAGCACCCAGCTGGAACGCCTCATCGAGGCCTCGGGCTCTGCCATCACGTTGAACGCACAGATCTACCTGGTCACCAGCGTCACCGTGGAGGGCAATGTCGGTCTGGCCTCCTTCCACACGTCCAGAGCTGTGCACACCGGGATCCTGTGCCCGAATGTCACGGTCCTCGGTCGCCCCGGCGCCGAGGTCTGGATGATCGTGGGCAGCGGCCGGGGTCGAAAGATCGCGGAGTTCGCTGTGCACGAGGGCAAGGCCCACGCCTTGGTCTGCTGAGAGGAGCTGAACATCACGGCCTTGACCCACTCGGTCGGGAGCCGTACGCTGTGACGCATGCCTGAACAACGACCAGTCTTCTTCGGTAAATCAACCTCTCAAATGGCTTCTATAGCTCGCGTAGCGATGGAGGACGCCGTGGCGGATTTGGCCAAGGCAGGAATCGCTGTGTGTGGCCTCCACCAGGGCCGCATACAGCATCTCCTCCCATCTGATCCTTTGATCCAAGCGGTCATCCATCGAAGTGAGCAACGAAAGCAACAAGCCTCGGGTTCAATCTGAATTTGTGCAACGTGGCTACCGGCCTCGACCAGTCATGCTCTGCCGCAAGGCTGGATATGACTTGCAAGGCTGCTTCGATCTATTTTCACCCCCTGACGGGCCTTGTGCCCGATGGGTGCATGGTCTGTCGTTACCCCAAAAGGAAACACATCTCATGCTGACATTCTTTTCGCAAAGACCCTCCTCCTTGACCCGAAAGGGACAAGGGAGTAGCCTTTCTGGCATGCAAAGCTCCAAACCAACCATCCTTGGTATGTCCCTCAGCCGTTTTGCCGCTCGCGCAAAGCAAGCCGGGGAAAGAGCAGTCGCTGCCAACTTGCAGGCCGGTATTCCCGTCACTGGGCTTACCAATGGTCGCCTGCAGACCATCACTCCCGATGACTCTCGCGCCGTGAACCTCATTGCCAAAGCCCGCAATGTCGAAACAGCGTGAAGTAATCGAGAACAAACCCACCCTCACCGTCTTTGCAGGCCCTAACGGGTCAGGCAAAACCACGCTCGTAGAAGACTTCTCCCATGAAGCCGACTTGGGCATCGTGGTGAATGCCGATGCGATCGGGGCGAGGTTGGCTCAAAAGTCCGGTCAGCTGCAGGCCAACTCGGACCAGCAACTGCAGGCCGCGATCGAGGCCGAGGCTTACCGCTACCAGCTGATCGAACAGCGTCAGTCCTTCGTCACAGAAACTGTCATGTCCGATCAGGTGCGCTGGCGCAAGTTTTTTCAGACCGCCATCGAGCACGGTTTCGCGATTCACCTGGTGTTTGTGTCCACAAGCGACCCAGAGATTAACGTGAAGCGTGTTGGCCAGCGTGTTCTCGCAGGTGGACATGACGTGCCCCCGGCCCGTGTCCGTGAGCGCTATGAGAAGGTCCATGCGTTTTTGCCCGAGGTCATTGGACTGGCAGATGTCGCCATGGTCTTCGACAACAGCGACCCAGACAATCCCCATCAGATCCTGCTCACCAAGAGCGAGAAAGATGGAGATCTCGAACCCATGGTCACTCTCGACGCGATGCCCTCCTGGGCAACCCGCTTGATGCGCTGACCAGCCATTTCACCCACCCCATGACGGGCACCTGTTGCCCCATGGGGCCGGTGCCTGTCTTCTTTTCAACAGGAAAACAGGAAATGAACCAAACCACCCAGGCCCCTGCGGCCGAGACCTCCTCCGCCATCTGCGGCAACTGCTTGAGCCCCATCGAGAACCATCCTGAAAACGGGTGCGTCATCGGTGCGTTGTTCAAGGTGCTGCACGATCGCGGCGAGATGGAGCCCAGTGAGATCCACCGCTTGCACGCCGCGTGCGACGTGGACCGACTCTGGGACGAAATTGGCCTGCTGGTAGACGAGCTGGGCGATGGTGACTTCAGCTCTAAAGATGCGTGAGCATCGGAGTGGCAGGGACACCAGAACTGTTGCCTTGATTCGCTTTAAAGCGAATAATGTATGCAACTGATCCGCTACCAACGAGAGGACGGGAGCGTCCCGCTCTCGGACTGGCTCAAAAAGCTACCTGACAAGATGGCACATGTTGCCATCTTGAGAAGGCTTGATCGACTCGCTCAAGGCAATCCTGGCCTTACCCGTCCTCTTCGTGGCGGTGTATGCGAACTCAAGATCGATCTTGGTCCTGGTTAGCGCGTGTATTTCGCACGCCATGGCCAGACCATCGTCCTGCTGCTATGCGGTGGGAGCAAAGACACCCAGGTGGTAGACATTGCGAAAGCGATTACCTACTGGGAAGACTGGAAAGACCGCTCTCGGAGCACACCATGACTCACAAAGCATCTGTTTCACACGAAGACGCACTGATTCAGGAAATGGCCACCGACCCCGAGTTGGCGGCCGTCTACATTGATTCTGTGCTGGCCGACGGCGATCAGGCTGAGGTCATGCTGGCGATTCGTCGGGTCACTGCCGCATTCGGTGGTGTCCAGGCCGTTGCCGAGCGTGCGAAGCTCAATCCGCAATCTCTGTACCGCACCCTGTCCGCCGCTGGCAATCCGGAGCTGAAAAGCCTTCGAGCCCTGCTGGCGGCCATGGGTTTGCGTATGGCCGTCACACCGCTCTGATACATCCTCTTTAACCCTCGGAGGGCACCTATTGCCCTCGCGGGGCTGGTGCCTTCCTTTTACCGAAAAGGAATTCATCATGAACCACTCCAACGCCCTCCAGGCTTTGAAACTGCGCATCGAGGCCCTGGCCTTGCTGCAGAAAGCCGAAGCCCTCGATGGCTTGAAGCCCTACGCAGTCACGCACGAGCACCGAAGCGGTACTTCGACCTACCTCCTCTGGGCATCGCATGCCCCGAGCACTGAGGAGGCCTGCACCGTTCTGGATGCCCCGTTCGAGCCGGAACTGGATGAGACGCTCGACATCATGGGCGACTTCACCTTGGACGAACTCACAGGGGTGTCGATCGGCTCCCGACTGGACAACCTGGTCGAGTTCGATGCCTCCTCTGGCTGGAAGCCTGGCGAGTGGGGAACGCTCAACGGGCTTTCCTACATCGTGTGGCGGCGCTACTGCGACCCCGCCAAGGCCGCCGCCACGTTTGTGCCCGTCGTGCGCACCTATGCGAGCGAGGATGAACGCCGGCAGGCGTACTCCCCCTTCGTCTTGCCAAGTCACCAGGCTGTCTGCCTGCCAACACCATCTGAGGCCCAGCAGAAAAAGCAGCTTCAGTTGGCGTAGGCAGGCCTCCCGGTGGCGTCTCGTGAACCGGCCGTAAGGCCTGGGCACGCTGGCGCGTTTGTGGTCTGGGATCTACCGGCCCCGGACGGCTAGTGCATCGTCGGCGACGACATCAATGCATTGGTTACCGAGGCCCACGATCACCTGACCTGATCGCCACCCTCAACATCATCATCCACCCGATGGGAACCACCATCGGGGTGGACCCATCTCCATTTTCAGGAGAGAAAAAATGACTTATCAAACCAAGGCCCTCGCAGCCCAATACTCCATCGACCTCGATGATGTCGCGGAGTGGGTTGGCCTGCACTACGGGCGCGGCTTCTACACCGAGTCCGCTCCCAAAAAGCGGGAGTGGATCCTGCGCTACGCAGAGATGCACGGTCTCAAGAGCTGCACCGACAAGGTCGCCGAGGCCGGGGAACTGCTGATCCGCGCTCTGGCGGCATTAGGAACCCTCCCCGAGGGCACCAAGGCCGAGCACGAGCAGCTCATCAAGCACGCATCGCTGGCGCTGCACCATGCAGCCCTGAGCAGCCCCCAGGTTGCCCAGAGCTTGCGAACTCATCCGCCTGAAGGCATCGACCTTCAAGCGGTGCATCAGGTCTAAGCCTGATCACACCCAAGACCCCCGCGCCAGCAATGGCCGGGGGTTTTATTTTTGTAGACTCAATTACGTAATACGAATACCTACCAAACCTCAAAGGCAAGTGCGAAATCATTTTTAATCACAAGGAGGCATGAAATATCCTCCACCAACCGGCAACACCATCAATCTCCAGCTTTTCTTTTTGTTGTTACAACGACCCCTATAAAATGATAATCTTCATCACCCTGCAATTCATGATTTTCATCATACAAGTCATCAACATCCGGAACTATTCCGCGACGGATAGTAAAGACATCAATATCATGATGAAGCCTATTTAAAATAGGACTCCGCTCGATATACCCTTGATATCTCCCCTTGATTTTATCGATGTTCCTATTTTCTTTATTATCATTCAAAACATTTTTGTAACTATGCAACGCGATAAAGAAAGTAAACGGCAACATTGAATCGCCAGTATTTGACTTCAGCCAGAAGTATTCGGAATTTCGCTCAAGATCCTTTGTAATTAAATTTGCAGAAGGATCAAAGCCCTTCACCTCGATTGCGCAAACTGGGATATCAATGCTATTTTGATCTCTGTAAATCGCTATATCAATTCGACGACTGTCAGCTGCAGGCCTCACTTTTCGAATCACCGATTTTCTGGGTAAGCCATCAGGATCCAAAATTCGCGCCATAAGAGGAGTACAGGAGGCAGAAAATGTCTTGACATGAGCCTCTAACCGAATTTTATAAGGCGTTCCAAAGCAGGTATTTAGCTCCTGAATCGCCTTGGCAGCATTTACGGTGATTAGATACTCGGCATTGACCAACTCAGCCTCATCATCTGAAAAGTAGTGCACATCATCACACGAGGTTCTCATGGACTCTTTTAATTTACGCGCTATATCCAATTCGGAGTTCATGCCAATCCAATAAAACAAGACCTAAAAAACAGGCCAAATAAAATCAACAAGAAAATTATCCGCATTTATAGAATAAATCAATGCAAGACCCAATTGGTACAGCACACTCATGCAAGCCGCATAAAAAGTCATGCATAGTCAAAATTCAGCGGTTTTCCGATACGTCAGTTGATCGAATAATTCGATAAATCACCATCGCCCACTCAGTGGCAGCACTCGAAACTGCGGCCGAAAGTTCGCCGTCATGGCTGTGTTGAGCTTGCTCCACTCCTGATCGCATCGCTGCATGCGCTCCCGGGGCAGGCCTGCGCGTTGGGCAACGCGATACCCCGCCTCGGTGCCGGTGCCAAAGGCCCAGCAGGCCTGGTTGTAGACACGCTGCTCGTCCAGGCTGTGCTCGTTGGCCATGAAGCGTTTGCGCTCCTCCGCGCTGAGGGTGCTGACATCTCGGGTCTGCGCCAGCCGGTTCCAGAACCACACACCGGGTTCGACCACCCTCTTCTGCGCGTCTGTCACAAAGCGAACGGCAAACCACACCGCGAACTGGTCGGCCACATCCTCTTCACGTCCCGTCACGGGCACCTGGTTGATCGCAATGACGGCGTGACCCAGCTCGTGGAGGAAGACACTCCAAACGGCACCATCGACGTAGCGCGAAAACTCCTCGCGTGGCAGCTTCATGAGGTAGTAGTTGTCCTCGGCTGCAGTCTTGGCCACCAGCTGGATGAACTCCAGGCAGATCGTGATCTCGCGCGCCTGAGGGTTGAAAAAAGCATTGGCCACCTTGCAGGACCGAAAGCCGACGTGCAGGTCCGATCGCAAGGTGAGCGAGGTGTTGACCACCGCAGCCATTCGCTCAGCCAGTTGCGCGCTCTTGATGACCTCCAAAAGCGGTTGCTGTGCAGGCTCTCCGGCATCCCCATAGAACGGTGTTGCACGGGCCTGCGCCATGGCTTGGCCCGCCAACGAGCAAAGCACCAGGACGCTCGCGATGATCGCCTTCCAGTTTCCCATCCACCCTCTCCCTTGATATGGGGGAAGTCTAAGCGCTCAGGCCTGGGCCGAGTAAGGGGCACCACTGGGACTCGTGCTCGGTCAAAGGGTACGGCTTTTGGAAAACCCGTACCCCGGTGGTTTTCAGCACCCACAGCGTGACAAGAGCGGATCCATCACCACACAATCACCTCTGATGACAGATCAAATTCCGAACCAAACTACCTCGGCTCCCGTGCACGCCAGGTTGCTGGCCATCGTGGCCGTTCCGCAAACCAACCGGGTGCTCTGTCAGCAGCCTGGATGCCAGCACAGTGTTTACGCAGCCATTCACGTGGTGGACGAAGGAGGTCAATTGCTGGCGCTGGGATCGAGTTGCTTTGCGAAGCGATACGGATCTGCAAAGGCTCTGGGCCAGCCGCTGCATGCTGGCGCCTCTGGATCTGGGCGCCCCCTCTCCGACGAAGAGCGCCAGCTGCTGATTGACAACACCGCCGAGCTGATCGAGCGCTTCAAGATCGAGGCGGAGCGGGCAAGGGCCGAAGCCGCTGCCAAGCTGCAGGCGCTGCGCGCTCGTGCAGCTGCCCAGCATCAGGGCCAGCCGAAAATGACTTTCCTTGAGCGCATGGAGAAGCTATCCCAGAGCAGAGAGCAGCCCAGCCAGCCCGCAGAAAGGCCCCTGGCGGCCTCCAATCGCCCTTGGACATGGCAACACCCCAGGAACACCTCTGTGGCGGTTCTGACGGCCCCCCAAGGCCAGCACTGGGTTCGTGTCCAGCACTTTGACGGCTCACAAAAGCTGGCGCCGTGGCCAGTGTTCGATGGATGGGATGAAGCACTCCCACCCTCATGCGGTCAGCCCGACCTGGACCTGCAGGCTTATTCGGTGCCGAACATCGTGACCATCCTCACGAAATTGGCCTCGATGGGGTTCAGCGTTCCCAAAGTGGGGAACTGGTCAGAAGTCAGGCCGAAAACTTTCTGACCCTGGAGCACCAGAAATCAGCCTAGCGATTTACAGGGTTATCAAGAAAATTCAGGGAAGCTTTTCACATTTTTTCTGTTGAGCCTGCAGAACATCCCCCTTAATCCCCATTGAAGCCATATTTGTGGCCTGCCTCAAGCACATAAATTTCTCTTGCAGCGCTGTAATTCGTTCAGAAACCTGATTTTCCGAGCAGGCTTTATCGTTGAAATAACGAACAACCGCCCACAAAGGCACATCACTGTGAGATGCATCTTTGTAGAACTTGCTTACAAAGCCTACTGCCTTACCTGCCGGGATCGCCCCAAACGAAGGGTAGGTTTGACCGCAGAGTGCAGAAGGTGATTTTGCATTTATTCCTTTAAGGGTATCCCCACAATGAAGCCGCCCCAAATCTGTCCCCTGGGCACCAGAGCAAAATCCTTCAAGATAAACTTGCCTGTCATTCTCTGAGCGCAAGGTCCACTCCTCTGCGCTTGAGGCCACTCCTAAACCCGAGACAGCCTGACCATTTGAGTTCGATACAAATGAGAAAGCCAAAATCGAAGTAACCGAGAAAAACCGGATAAAGCTCATGGATCCCGTCCCACGTCCTATTTGACAATACAATACACAATATTAAGAAACTAGCATTTCTTGTTGATCATACAGTTTCCAGATTGACGGCGCCTTGCGCTCGACCTCAGCAGTGGGAGGCGTTTGCCATTCCTGCCACAGCTGAACGCACAGTGGCGGGCCTGCGCTCGAACTGGGCCACCGCCCAGGCCATGCCGGCGACCGATGACATTTGGACTGCGGTCTTCATGTCACGCGTCGGCCCTCTGACCGGGGCATGCCGTCACCCGAGCTTCATTGAGATCGTCTCCACGGCATCAAACCCAGCTGGCATCAATGTCTTGCGCGATGACCATGCTCGACTGGACCAGCTGCAAAGCGACCTTGAATACTGGAAAGGCCTGGCAAAGGCCCAGGAAAAGAGCGTGCGCAAAGAGATGGCGTTGCAGCGGCGCCAGCCAAGCTCACCGCAAATTCAGGCTCCGTACTGACCTCAGATGGTAGAGAGTCGGTAGTCTCAGCGCCGGCATGGAACAGTGTCGTGAACCGGCTGCTTTGAACGCTACCCGGGGTTACAGGCCTGCCCTTAAAGCGGCTTGGTGTCCTGAAAATCGCTTCCCAGCTCCTCGGCGAGTTGCTTCCTATGCATTCTTGCGGCTGGTGCATTCGCCGGAACAACTGAGTTGGAGCTGCAAGATGGGCAAGCCAACTTCGCCTTGCCAACGCCAAGGCGGCGCCAGATGCTGTAGAGGAGGCCAACAACGCCGAAAGTGAACAACCACAGTACAACCTCGACCAAGGTGCTTCCACGCAAGGTACCAGGTGAAGGTTTGAATTCACTTCCACATGTCATGCAATGCTGCAATGGCATTTTTTCACGAGCAAGCTCTTCGGCGGCTCGACGTTTCACAGTTCTCTTCTTGTCCGTTGCAAGCAGCAAGATCAGCGGAGACAATATCAGCAGGACAACGAATACCTTAACCAAAAGATCTACCACATTTACCCCCCTGAGTATCAATAGTTATCAAACTAAACAGAAAAACAATCTAATTGTTCAGCGCGCCTCCATCAAAAACAACCCAATTGTCTCGATAAGGCTCCAAGATCTTACAGGAAACACCGTTTCTCTTAGATGTTGCGTGGGTTGGACCAAAGAATTTCACCAAATCACCAAGCAATTCAGTCCCTGGAACAACAAAGATCTCAACTGGGTGCCCAGGCTCGTTTAGAAGGACGAAGGCATAGATATCGGCCTCCGCAACCTTCGAGGGTTCAAGGTCAAAATAATTGCGTGCACGCAGAGTCTTGACCTGGACCGTGATAGTAGTTCCAGAAGAATCATCATGAACCATAAGGTCAACAGATTTGGCGTTCCCAAGAGTCACAGCAACCTGATAGCCACGCTTCAAGAGTTCTGCAGCCACAAAAAACTCTCCAGCGAGTCCGGTTTTCTGCCTATCAATAGAGGATGCCATTGCCAAATCTCATTTCATTTATAAATTGATTATATTCGTGCCGCATGTTTAAACAATTCACAGCCGAAACAACTTGCCAGCAAAATTAACCAATATACCCCCCAGTAAAGACGCAGATATCAGTTATCAAGTTGTCACAGAGGTTCTGAGAACCAGGCCCTGATATCGTCATATTGCTGGTTCCCAAATGCAAGCAACGCCCTCACCTCATGCGCCCGGGTGTTGAGGTAGGGCACCCGAGGCGCCTCTTCGTTGGGTACCAATTGGCACAGCAAATCGTCTTCATCCAGATTCAGCAAGAGGCGACAGGCCAAAGGGCGATGCTCATAGATCTGGCACTGTCCAGCCTCCAGAAACACGCACGGCTCGCCTTTGTATTTCTGGGTCATCTCCTCGCGGGCGCGGTCGATCTCATCCCCCTCGAAATCCATCGCAAAGCCAGCTGCTGCATTGAGCTTTCGGCCGGTTTCCTTGGCGATCACTGAAGCCTCAGCTCGTGAAATGACCACGGAGATGCTGCAGCAGTGGCTACAGCCCTTACGGCAGGCCGCCAACGGGGCGACGGCATCCGTGATGGCCTGCGCACCCTTGCGCAGCCAATGCACGCGCTGGGTGGCCGTCTTGGCGTTGGCGGCTTGGGCAAGCAGCTGAGCTTCGCGCCCTCGATCCAGGCCCGCTATCTGCGCCAGCTTCGAGCTGACACGACTCTCAAGCCCATCCCATCGCAGCTCGACCAGGCGCGCATGCGCTGCCGCTGCGGATTCAACTTCATTGATCAAGGGTCAGAACTCCAACAAGGCCTGGGACGCCGGGGCATCCACTGGACGGTGCAGCCGCTCCCCCTGAGCGGCCTTGATCCCGGCTAACAGCGCGCTCGACAGGGCTCTGCTTTTGCGAGCCTTTGAGGAACGCACGGTGGACTCGTCAGCCTCACCGGCACTCTTTGCTTCGATGTATCGGTCAATCGCACGCTCGATCTCAGGCTGGTGGGCAAAGTCCTGAACCAGCTGAGAGATCTGCCAAACCCATCCCATGGCGAACTCATCGCCGAGGGCGGTGGCCTGCTTGCGTCCCCCAGGCTTTTTCTGGAGGCCCGAGCACTTTTCCTTGATCCAAGCGGCCCGTGCCTTCTGGCACTTGCGGGTCAGGACTTGTGCCGTGTACGCGGCGATTTCGACCTGGTTCTTGAGGCCGACAAAGATGTACTTGCCGACATTGAAAATGCCCTGGCTGCGCTTGGGCAGCTCGGCATCCTCCTTGGGCACCATGCTCGCGATCAGCATCCTGCAGCCGAAGGCGTTTGCGACCAATCCAGCCAGCGCCGCTTCCCACTTGGAGGGCTTGTTGCGCGCCATCGTTCGGCTGGCCGTCTGGGCCTCGCCAATGTCTGCCTGCGTGATCGCCTCTGCAGTCAACCCGTGCTTGCTCATGAGCGCGTGGGCCTGGCGCATGGCGGTGGCGGCCTCATTGGGGTTGTCAGAGGTGGCCAGGGCCAAGCACTTTTTGATCTTGGCCAGAATTTTCGGGTCGAGTTCGGAGCTGCTCACGGGGGACTTTCAAGCGGTGGGGGGCGAACGCATGGCTACAGCGGGCAACCATCAATGCGAACGGTTGCTGACTCTTGCAGGGCGTGGGTCAACTTATTCATCGAATTCGATGTCGCCAACCCCCGATACCTTGGCGTCTCGTACCTTGGGGCGGCCTTTCACATACACGTCCCCAGCGCCATGAAGCCGCACCTTCGCCTCCTCCGATGCGAAAGCCCGAATGTCACCAGACCCGTGGAGCTTGATCTTGACCTTGCCCGCCTGAAGTCGTGTCGTATCAATGTCCCCCGAACCTTGAAGGGCCAGTGTTACCGAATCAACGCGTCCTTGCGCGGTCACATCGCCGGATCCACGCAATTCAACTCGCAGGTCGGGCTGGTCGAGCCCCGTCATCCTCACGTCCCCTGAACCTGACAGTTCGACCGCACGGACGGTTGGTGCCGTGGCGGTCACCTTCAGTGGCATGTGTGTGGTGAAGCTCACACTCTGCCTGATACCCACATACAGCGTGGTGCCGGTCAATTCAGTTTCCAAAAGATCAACCAGGTTGTCCTCTCCATGGACCTCGATCGTGCACTCGTCCCCCCGAGTTACTTCAATGTCAGCAAAGCCTGACACTTCCAGGCAGTCGAACACACCATCCAATGCGCGTGACTGAATAATTTTCTTGCCACTACCCTTCAACACGGGGCCAGCGCTTGAGTTGAACGATCTTCTGCCACCGGAGCCGACATTGATGACCACATCGACAGCACCGAAAAAGTCATTTTTAAATTTCAAAATATCCCCTCTGCTGAAAGCAAGATCTAGCGTCTAGAAAGCCAGCGCACTTCAACTGGAAACGTTTACAGCTGCAAATTTCTGACTCAAAGCCTGCTCAGTGATCGAATGGATGCGACCGTTTCTCTTGCCTGCTTGAATCCGTCTTCGATAGCTCTTTCAATGGCAGTCTTGAGGACATCTTCCGCCAACTCAACATAATCTGCACGGCAGGCGACAGGATGTTCAGAAGCCACGGCCACATTCACCTCGTAGACAGGCTTGATGGCTCCGTCCACTCCTTCTATCAGGAATGAAACACACGCGTAATACCAGACAGCGCCCTCAATATCGCTTTTAGCTGCTGCGCGTGCAAGCGTGTCCAGAGCGCGCCCCGAAGTTGGTTTATTTTCATTCATACGCAAACCCAATTTCAAATCAAATACTTTGTGATCTACAGCCGTTGACAGTAGTCGGCGCCAATTGCACTGGCCGACCAAGTTTCAGGATTTGGCGCCAGAAGCGGCCATTCCACCGAGGATCTGTGCGGTGTGAGCGCGCATCTGGGCCAAGAAGGCCCGGAAGTCAGCCTCGTCAGGAAACCGGGTCTTGAACAAGGCGACAAACTCGTCGCGGCTCATCCCGGTAGCAGCCCCGGACATCGAGGCGACCATGAGGTCAGCCATTTCCTCGTACACACGACTCATTGCGCCTTCTCCTCTGAAAACTGCCCATGCGCCAGCATCTGCGCCTGTCCCTGCAAGGCCTTCACGTGAGCGCTGCTGAGGCCCCCCAGAGGCTGCGCGCCATCAACCAAGCCCTTGGCCACGAGATGTGCCCAAAGCAAAGCCTCACGCTCCTGCGGCAAACCGCATTCAGCGGCGAATTCCGCCTGGCGCCCGGACATGTACTGAATCGCGGTCACCGCAGACCACCTTTGGCCGAGACCCGCTTTCAACGCGGCCAGGGCTACAACCAGATCCGCTCCGCCCAAGGCCCCAGGATCCTCTGCCAGGGTGGCCAGCACCACGCGGGCACAGAGGCGGGCCTTGGGCAACTCCAAAGGGGCTGCAGCCCTCTGCTGGTCGATCTTGTGCCGTAGGGCTGCACTCACCATCTCTGTTCTCCCATTGCAAGCCGTGCGAGGGTCAAGCTGACACCATGGTCAGCAAGCCCACGTCCACCTGAATTCCGAAATGCTCACGCATGAGGTGACAGAAGAGCACCCAGTCAGCGTGGTTGGGTGGCTCATGGGTGCAGTGCAAGCATTGGGATGCGCCCTGCAGCTGCTCCGTCACCGTCCGATGCACGTCGAGGCCGAACCGCTTTGAAAAGCGCCCCACGGTGCTTCCATCGGCGCTGTGGACCCACACCGTTTGTCCGTCCTGGCTCACCTGAACTTGATCAGGATGCTGATCCATGGTGGGCCTCCTTTGACTCATCAAGGCTCTCCAGTCCAACCCCCAATGACTGGGGGTCAATCACCATGGCTGCGGAAGCCTCAATGTCGTTCTGAGTGATGACGCCATACACCAAGCCCAGCCGAGCGATCACCGGCAGGCGCCCAGCCTTGCTCATGACGCCCACGGCGCCAGCACAGGTCATGCGTTCCGAATCCAATGTCTTGTGACACACGAATGTCTGAGTGTCATCAGCCAGAAGGCCTGTGACGATGTTCAGGAGTCGGCCCTCGCGCAACTCGACGCCGGCACCGTCATTGCGGAACGGGCAGTTGGAACAGGGGCGCTTGGTAATAGGCATTCAGAATTCCTGATTCACAACCAATCACAAACCGAAACTATTCAATTGAAAATAAAAATCAATACCCACCAACATAAAATTAACTCATCAATGCGCCATCAATGGTGCTGCCAAACATCTTGGTCTCATATATTAACACATGATCTTGCGAATAGTAATAATGCCTCAAGAGATCAACATACTCTCCATCCCCAGAAAATCTATATGGAGAAATCACATACTTCTGCAAAGACAACGAAAGCGGCAACAAATGAAGATGGCGACTTATATCACGAAACACGTAAAGAACCGAGCAAAATATCATTGATTTGAATCGATCAGTAAATTTATCACTCATCAAGACATGCTTCACAACCCGTCCTATAGCCTCTGAAGCTTCGAAGCAGATGTAAATATTAGAAGACCCCACTGCCCTCCCCCTTGAGACCATATCACCAGGCTCAGTCAAAGCCTCGGCATCCCGGATCCAATCGCCGGTTATGGAGGTGATCTCATAGAGCAGATATGCCAGGGGCGTTGGAAACTCGTAAAACTCATCTCCGGGTCGAACTGCACGAGCGCGATCCACAAGGCGCTCAGCAAAATGCGGCATGTAATGAAGCCACAAATGGTCATTCGCTCGCTGGTGCAGACCTTCCAAGACCATTATCCGGAAAAAATAAATACCAACATAGACCGGATCGTGCTTCTTGCCGGCATCAACAAAAGTCAGCAATCTTCCATTGAGCTTTTTTTCGAGCAAATCATCCTCATCGATTCGCTTCAATACCGCCTCACCAACAGACCTGTAAACCCTAAGATTCCCTGCTACGGCAACATCAGCACAATAAAAACGAACGAGCCTATTTCCCTCTGGCAACCTCAGCCGCTGACCTTGACCTCCAGCAAAGTTATCATTATTCATCACCTCACCGTAAAAAATACTCGAATCATTGGCGAGGAGTTCTTCGAAAAAATTATCCTGAAATGCATCAAAAACCTGAATTGCCCGGTCCATGATTCGCAAACAAAGGTAGGGTTGCGAAATAGCCAACCGGGCTGTCAGCTTTCTTGAGGATAACAATCGATGCGCCACAATTCTTGCACGACGCTTGGCACGTTCAGAAGGACCAATCACATCCGCAAGCCAGTCACGTATCGCGAACAATCTCCGCGAATACCAACTCACTGGTTCATTCTTACCAAAAATGATCCGCCCATCATCTTCAAACGTGATGTGAAAATCACCATGAGAAGACCGAATTGCAGCAGCCAACCTGGAACGAACACCATCAGAGAGCGCCAAATTCAGCGCCGACTCAAGGTGTCGCTGAAGTAAATCAGCAAGGTCATCGTATTTCCCAGCATGCAAAAGCGAAGTCGTCAACTCATCAAAAACACCAATATTCCACTTCGTAATTTTTGAACTGCTATTTCTGCCATACACAAACAATGCCAAAACAAGGCACAGCAAATACAAAGTCGCATTCTTTTCTAAAGGCCACCAGACAGGCGTTATAGGAAAACTGCCAAAACACAAAAGCACCGGTTCAAAAACCACAAGATGGATTACCACCAGCATGACTGCAATGAAAATCCACTCGAACCACCCCAAACTCAATCTAAAGCCAAGTTTGGAATTGACAGGGATGACGGCCCAGACCGCAGCCAACAATCCCAGCATCGTCAGGAGAGAACTGGTATCTACGGGAACTGGTGAATTCATAGGAATCAGAAATTTGAAGCGACTGGCTAGAGTCTGAACGCTAGAGGGCAAAAAATCATCGTGCCTTCTTTCACTGAGTCAAAGATACCGCAGAGGTCAACACTCGTCGAAGCTATCGATACTGAACTTTCTGGGCCTGCGTGATCGGCACCGCAACAGGGTGCTGCAGGCCCCAGTGATTCGAGAGCCCACTCCCCAGGCGGAATCAGTTGACTGCCAATTCAGCATTTACCACATACCACCGCTCCACCCCCTCAGTGGGCTGTGGTGAATCGGGCAGGTCTCTGGCGTTCACGAGTCGAGCCTCCGGCCCAAACTCCTTCAGCGTGAGCGCCTCTCGGAACTCCCGCGCAGCTGCAGCGTGCACCGACGTTTCGTACGAGCTGCTCATGGAGCACCCCTCTGGGATACTGAGTCCACCAAAGCTCGGCATGGGGGTGCCCACCGTGGCCACATCAAAGCACCAATTCAGCTTGGGAGCGCCATCACCACGGATGCGAATGACCAGGGTCTCCATTGGGTCCAGGCCCTCGATCTGGCGGATCCCGAGCAGCTGATCAACGTCGAGCCGACCATCTGCCCCCAGCAGCGCTGGGGCGGTCAGGATCTTCGCGGAGCCCTCCAGTTTCTGCACCCCCAGCTCGTACCAATCAGCCAGCAAGGCGCTCACAGGGGGATCCACCACCCTCACCGCGTGATCCAGCTTTGCTGGCTTCACAAAGTTGCCCAACTCGGTCGAGAAAGCGTCGATCGGGCACTGCAGGATGCGCCAGTCGTTGCGAGCGTCCGGGGCCTGATTCCATCGCTTTTGAAACTGACGTTCGTTCGAAAACCAGCAGCGCATCGACTCGACCACCTGCTTTGCCCCCTTCAAATCCGGCGCCAGCGCTGCCAGAAATCGATACGGCCTGCGGGTACCCGCCACGCAATCACCGCTTGATGGACCAGTTCAGGACGCATTTCAGGGGTCGAGATGTGCCCCTCCTCCAGCGAGCGCAGCAGCGCCGCTCGTGCCGGCGCCTCCTGGGCCCGCTCCATCTCCACCAGCGCCAGCGCCTTCTTGAAAAACCGGATGTAGCTCAGATGCCCGCGCCGAGAGCCCCGGTGCTGGATGTACCAGCGCAAGTCCTCAGGTTCCACAGCATCGAGCACGAGGTAACCCATCTCGTCGTCACGACTGTCCCAGTAGCAGCGCTTGTAGGCGGTAAGGCGGACTTTCGCATTGAACAGGCGTTCACTGCGGTAACTGTCGAGCCGCACGGGTGCATCGACACAGAGCCCATCACCATCCTTGTAGGCCACAACGCATTGCATGGGTTCGAGGGGCTTGGCCCGGATATCGAAGCCCCGGCCATGCCGGGTGTATTCCTTCTTGGCCACCCCGGGCGACGTATCAGGATTGAACAGATCCAGCCACTTGCAGAGCACGCGCGAGCCCGAGCGCAAGTAGGCATTTTGCTGCTTGATCCAGTCCTCCACCGCAGGACGCTTGGTGTCGGTGTCCAACATCCAGGCCTCGTCGTCATCGTGGATGAACTGGCACCAGCGTTGCTGGAAGTCCAGACTCACAAATGCCAGCGTCTTGGGGCCATCGTAGAAGTCACCGAACAGCCCCAACCGGTGGTCCAGGCCTGCCGCAAGGATCAAGAAACGCTTGTAGTGCAGCGCCTGGCGCTGCTGAGCATTGAGCGCATCGGTGTACGCCACATCCTCAAAGCGGATTTTTGAGCCGTCCAGACCGCGAAACACGGCCTCGGTGTCGTCGTGGGTGGGGAACAGGCGATCGGCCCCTAGGTGGCTCTCTACGGGCGAGAACACCTGGTGGATGTTCTGGCCGTTGCGCACCAGCAAAAACACCTGCTTGTTCATCGCATTGCGCATCATGTTGACCATCGGCTCCCCGTAGTCGATGTAGCGCCGAGTCGTGGCCATCACCAGCACGCAACGCTGGGTGGGAAAGAGCTGGTCTACCAGGGCCGGGTGCTGGCGCAGGGCCTCGAAGAACTTGTCCACCTTCGAGAAATCGAACGTCCGATCCAGATCCGTGAAGACCGCCAATTCCTCATCCATGATGAGCTTGCGCATCATGAAGGTCAGCCGCTCCTCACGAGGCGCCCCCTCCCCTTCCATGATCGTGTTCACCTCCACATGGGTGCCGATGTACAGGTCCAATGATCCGATGCCATCCTGCAGCTGGGAGACATGGGTGCGCACCTCCTCGGTCAGCGCCAGCGCTGCGGCCCCCTTTTCCTCGAAGTAGGGAACCATCTTGGCCAACTCGCCGGAGATCTCGGACGTTTTGCCCTGGATCCATTGGGCCTGCCGCGTGGCGATCGCCAGCTCGTGCGATGCTGCTGACTTGAGCGCGGAGATCTTCTGCACCGTGATGCCAGAGTCGATCGCATCGGCAAGGCTTCCCATCGCAAGAGCTGCCGTCTGCTCATCCATGGCATCGGCCCCGATCACTGGCAATGTGCGATCCTGGGGCTCCACAACACCCTCCTGGCCTTCACCGGCTTCGGCCTTGACGCAGGCCTCGGCGTGAATCTCCTTTTGGACAAGCAACCGGAGCGCCTGCGGATCTGCCTGGGTTTCGATCAGTTCACTCTGCAGGCGAGCGATGTTGGCCTGGATCTGCTGGATCTCAGTCGCACGCACGGCATCCGCATCAGGCTCAAAGGAAAACCGCGACAGGAAGTCGTTGAGCAAAAACCGGTGCTCTTTGAAGTTGTGCCAGGTGCTTTTCTGGGCCCCCTCTTCATCCACCCACTTGACGCTGCGGGAGCGCCCGTAGCAACTCGGGTGGGACCGCAAAACGATCGTGTGTGCGGCATCGTCAACATAGCGAATCGACTCGATCAAGAGCACGGCCTGAGCCTCGATGCCCTCGTGGGGCACGGCCTCTTGGGCTCGCCAGTATTGGCCCGCCTGCAGGGATTGGAAGCGAGCGATTTGCTGGATCCGGGAATCGTGGTCCTCCTCGTGCTGGAGGGTTTGGAGATCCATGTGCAGGGCGCGATCCGGTGAGTTCAAGCGGTTCTCCAAGGTCAGTCAATCAAGGAAGCTGTCAGCAGCACCCGGGGCAGTCGAAGCCAAGACCTCGAATGAGCATGCGAGCCGTTCGGTGAGTTCTGTGCTTTCTGTCCGTTGGGCCCGTTCGACGGCCTCAGCCCGTGCCTTGCGAGGCTGAAGGTAGAAAACGTTGCTGGTGCGCACGATGCTGGGCCGAGCGATGTCTGAGCGGTCCAAGTGCTGGCGCAGGGCCGCATGAGGCCCCGGCATCAGCGCCCAGTCACCCTTGGGCGCCAGCATCGAGCGCACCGGACGCCATTGGCTGGGCCCCCCTGCCAAGTCCAAGGCCATCAAGAGGGCCGAGCCGTCGCGCGCCGCCAAGACCCGGTACCGCTTGTGCGTGACGCGATGGCGCCAGATCTGCCCACGCTCCACCTGGGGCGCATCTTGTTCTTGAATGTGAGAGGTTTTCATGGTCTTAGCTCCTTCTTGGTGGCATTCAGGCAGAGGGGTTGCAAAGTTGCGCAATCATGTGGTTCCACAGTTCGTTGAACTGGTCACGCTGGGCGCCCAGGGGATAGGGCGAGAGGGACGGCTCCGCTTGAGCGCTGGGCAGCGTCCCATGCACAAGCCAGGGGCTGATTTCCCCGGCCTGCCATAGGCGGTCCTCGACATAGGATTCGAAGCTGCGCGCCCAAAGCTCAACGCCCTTGGTCCAGTAGCGCTTTCGCGCCCCCTTCAAGCGCTCAATGGCAACGGCCTGATCCCGATAGGTGTTCTGCTCCATAGAAAAGAGCGCATGGCACAGCGCGATCGCTGCCGTCAGCGCATCCTTTCGAGAGGTCAGGCCCACCTCGGCCAGGAATTCGACCTCCGAGAAAAACGCCGTGGCGCCCGCGCCCCATTTGAAGGAATCGGCGAAGGTGCGGCACGCAAGGTGGCAGTCGTAGGCATGAGCCCATTCATGCGCCAGCGACCCGGCCCCACTTTCCCTTGTCAGGTTGATCACCCGCAGCGTGGGCTCGAAGTGCGCCGCGTGGTTGCTCTTGCCCCTGGCGCCGATGGCCAGCGCCAGCCGGGGCTCATCCCCGCCACCAAGCCCGATCCATGACGGTTTGAAGCCAAGAACCCTCGCCAGGTCATGCAGGGCGCCAAACGCCTCATTGAGCCAGCGCTGCTTTTCCGGCTCGGACAGCGACTCACCGAACTGAACACCCCTCAGCCGGAATGTGTTGATCAGCTCTTCTGGGGAGATGTCTCGCCCCTGCAGGTAGTCGGGCCCAATGCGCCCACCCAGATCCACAGCAGCTCGACGGGTGACCTTGCGACGCGTTTCCTTGGCGTTGGCATCCTGCTCAATGAAGGCCGCAATGGCCTCCTGGGCCCTGATCAACGCCTCTGCACGGGTCAGCTTCTCATGCCCATCGACCACGCGCGGGCGGGGCTGGGTGCAGACCACCATCCAGTCGAGGTCATCGGGCTTTGAGGAGCGCTTGGTCGCGATGACGCCGATACCGGACTTCATCACCGCGCCGTTGTCAGGCCAGCCCAGTTCGACCATGGAGTCCTTCAGCCACGCCATCTTTGGGCTGGCGCGAAAGGGTGGATACAACTTGCGCCCACCAAATCGTCCGACAGCGGCGATGGGCAAGACCTGTGACAGTGAAGATCTCTTGTCAGCACCAAGCAGGCCCATGGCGCGATCCCACATCTCTGGTAGCCGTTCAGTCCGGTGCGCGCCCTCTACAACCTGGCGGGCGATTGCAACGCCCTGCTCGTACAGCGCGGGCCAGTCCTGGGACTTGACCCCATAGAACTCTTGCTGGTGTGGGTTCGTGCTCAGGCTCCAGTAAGCGGTGGCCATGGCGCCCAACGTGGCCGGTGAAAATCGATTTTCACGCGCCAGCTGCGACCAGTCGGGCTCGGGCCAGAGTTGCGACAGCCAGGACTCTGCCGAGTTGGCATTGCCGGCACCCGCACGCGAAGACGAACCACCTCGTGCGCGGAGGTGCTTTTGGGCCCCCGGAATGAAGTCGCCCGTGTCGGAGATCTTGTCCATGGTCTGCCCCTACTCTCAAGCCGCGATCAGGCGCGGCACCTGCCACAGCAGCAATGCCACCAGCACATTGGCCGACACAGCGATCGCCAATTGCAATGAATCGTGGAGGGCATCGCTGTGCTCTCCAGCGCCAGCCATGCGCAGGAAGCGCTCCAAGCACGCGCCAGGCCACCCGCCCCCCAAATCCAGCGCCAGCAAGTACCACCGGCTCACACGCGAGCGAACCGCTGCAGAGCGCTGCCGTGCGATGAAGTGCGCACAAAAAGAGAGCATGCTGGCGCAGATGACGGCCTTGACCGCCAGGACTGGAACCACCCCAGCCAACCAGGCACAGCCCAGGGCTGTCAGACCAGAAGCACAGAGCAGCAATGGCCAAGCAGTTTTCATCGGTCGCCTCACTGCTGCAAATGGCGAAACATGATGCGGGCCCGGGAGGGCTCACCCTCGGGGTACTCCACGCTCACCAAGTCCTGAGGGGAGAGGCTGACTCCCCAGCGCTTCATCATCCGGTCCACAAAGCAGCTGAGCTGCAGGCCGTTTTCAACGAGCGTCACTTCCACGCTGCCGTCGTCGGCTACGGAGACAACCCGCGCCTTGTGCCGTTCAATGTCAGTTGCCATCGCGCGTCACTCCCCAGAGGTCGGTTGTTGCAAAGGGGTGGCGGCATCCCCGGCTTTTGTGCGCTTTTCCTTGAGCGCGAGCCTGCGGGTGGCGTTCTTGACGTGACGCCCCTTGACCTCCTCGGCGGCTGGCAAGCCATTGATGTCGAACCGGCGCCCGCCTTCAATCAGCTTGGCCAGGTAGTCGGGGTGCTGGCAGTAGCCCTCCAGAAACAACCGGATCTTGCGTTTGGAGAGCTGAGAACCATTGGCGCAGGCCTCCTTATGGAGATCCGCGGTGATCCCAACTTTCAGGGGAACGTGCAAGCCTGGGCCGAACAGATGCGGCCAGCGATCCTCCATCTCGGCCTGGACCGCTTCTCGGTCGAACGGCGGGGCATGGAGCGTGGATTGATCGAGGGACGGTGCTTGGGGTGCGTCTGCCATGATGGATTGAGGGTAGTGAAGGGTGGTTGAATGGTTCATTGCGCTTGGGCGCCGTCGCAGGCCTTTGATTTCCAGCACTGCTGGCGCCACTCCCAAGGCGCGATAGGTGCTTGCCCCTGGCCCAGGCCTGCCCAGAGACCCACGGCCTGAGACTTGGCCTGCTTCTCGTAGACATAGGTCTGGGGGTTGCGCACGTACCGAGCGTTGGCGTGGTTGGCCCAGGCCATGCCTCGGCGCACCTGCTCGGCGTTCAGATCCTGACCATTGACGAACACCGTGCACACCAGACGGTCATAGCGATCTCGCTCGTAGCACGTTGCGCTCGCCTGGGCGCCACGCGCCATCTCAGTGAGGGACTTGCGAGACTGATCGCTGAAGGGCTGTCCAGGCCTGCCCTGGCCGTGAGACACCTCAGGCGCATCGATGTCGCTGAGCCGGATCGACGCCTTGGACTTGTCCGCCTGCAGGAGGATCAGGGTATCGCCGTCATCGACATAGACGACCTTGCCCTCAATGGTCCAGGGCTGGGCCGCGCCAGCACCGCTCGCCCCCATGAACACAGACAGGACCAGCGCGAGAGCCCCTGCTACCGGGACTTTGGAAGAAGCTGTTTTCGTTTTCATAAGTTGTTGTCCTACTGCAATTGAAGAAATACAGACGAATTGAATTAATTGCAATTATCCATCAAACAATTGCAATTCACAAAGCAATTGATATACAATTGCAACATCAACTGGAGAAATCATGCGAATTTTTATTGCTGCCCTCATCGCCACTGCTACCTTGGTTTCTGGCTGCGCCAGTCGCCGTTACATGAGCGATGAAGAAGCCTCACAGGTCTATGTCGGCTCCCCATTTGTTGTTGAACACTGGGAGGGCACGTTGGTCAAGGCAGACACCATTGATCCCAACGCCAAGATCACCACCACCGATGCGGTCGGCACCGGCCTGGTTGCCAACAGTGGCGGTGTACTGAAGGGGGTCGGCGCGGCCATGAACGTCGCATCTTTCCTCGCCTCCTCGCCCGGCGATGAGACATACGTTCTGCATCTGAACGACAACGGCAAAGAAGTGCAAACCAAGGCCATCGGCCCCATCAAGCCTCGCAAGTTCGAGGTGGGCCACAAGTACCGTGTCTTCATCCTGAAAAATGGCGAGTTCCTCTTTTTGGATTTGACCAAGCTCCCCACCTGGGACGAGAAGACCCGGGCCCGCACAGTCAGTTCAGCAGCGCAGTAAGACGCAAGGCATGGGGCAGGCCGGTATCGAATCGACCAGCCCCGTGCTACGACTTTGCGCTGATGTGCTCGGCGGGCAGTCGGCTTGAGCCACCCAAGCTCAAAGATTGAGCCTGGAATTTGCGGTTTCGGAATCACGTGAATTGGCCGTGCAATTGAGGAGGTGTTGAACGCTTCTGATGCACCAAATTTTCGTTCTTGCACCTTCCTGAATTGCTTTGAATGGCAATCGAAAACGTAGCCATTCAAAGAAACAGGGCTAACCACTGGAGGATTCAAAATGATCCCTGGCATTGAACTCAAAGCGCTGCGCAAATCGCTGTTCTTCGGCACGCGCGAAGCCGCCTCCTTGATCGGAGTGACCAATGAAAGCCAGTGGCTGAAATGGGAGTCCGGTGCACAGGAGATGCCAGAGGCCATCGCGCAGGCGTTCTGCTATGTCCTTGACTGGCGAAACGAGATGCTTGAGAAGGCTCGCAAGCTGCTCAGAGACAACCCAGATCTCGTCCTTCACATGCCCTGGTATGACTCGCTGGACGACTGGATCTCCTGTGCGGACCACAACCCTCAACTGTGGCGGCCTGACCAATCCATTTGCTCCACCCTGCTGGTCGAATTCCCCAAGAGCGTCTATGTGGTGCGCTTCAACCTCCCCCAGTACGCTATTTGGCTGGGATCGCAGCAGGATGACCGCAACAAGCGGGTGCTCTGGGCCAGCATGCAGCTGGACAAGGCCCCGACGAATCAAAACCTCAAAAGTGAGTGAGCTGGCGCACCCCACCCAGGTGGGCCGTCATCTGCCTCTGCGTCTCCCGCAGTCACCGCCCTGCAAGGGTCAAGGCGGGCACCAGCCAGCTCGATCCATTCACAGCTGCTGCTGATGTGCTCAGGCCCACCTCAAGCTTGCTGAGCATCCTCGAAGTGCACCGCCCCGCCCACGCAGGCGCCAGCCCCTCCCCTGCCCCCTTCTTGTCATCCTCTGCCCACCTATGTCTCGTAGATCCAAACCGTCTCGCTGGCGCGTTCTCATTGGCGTCTTTGACCTCATCGCCCTGCTGCCCTGGTGGCTCTCCATCGCAGCCGCGATCGTTGGCTTTGGATGGCTGCGACACATGGCTCAATCCCAGGTGGCATCGCCCCATCCTGGCCTTCAGGAACTCCTTCTAGGGGCACTCGTTCAGGGTGGCCAATACGCTGTCGCCGTGCTCTTCCTGGCTGCGGGTGGCATTTCCTACATGGCACGTGCACATCGCAAGCAGCTGCTGATCAATACCCGGACTCGGGATCGGCTCGCTGCGATCAGCTGGCAGGACTTCGAGCTGCTTGTGGGCGAGGCCTACCGCCGAAAAGGCTTCGCCGTGCAGGAGCTGGGCGGCGAGGGACCCGATGGAGGCATTGACCTGGTGCTGCGCCGCGATGGGGAGAAGGTTTTCGTGCAATGCAAGCACTGGAAGGCAACCAGTGTGGGCGTCGATGTCGTGCGTCAGATCTTTGGTGTGATGGCCGCTCACGGGGCCACAGGATGCGTTGTCGTGACATCGGGGTCATACACCTCGGCCGCACTGAATTTCGCGCGCGGTCGCAACGTTGACCTGATCGATGGCCCCAAGCTCTTGAAGATGATGGAGCAGTCCGATCCAGCAACTGCTGGGGGGCATTCCACGCCACCCTCTGAGGAGCACCACGCTGAGCCAGGCCTCACCGAGACCTTTCACCGTTCGACACCCCAGCTCACCCCTAGGTGTCCGCTGTGCCAGAGCGCCATGGCCAAGCGCACTGCGCGCAAGGGTCCAAATGCTGGCCAAGAGTTCTGGGGGTGCACCAGGTACCCTGATTGCCGTGGGACTCGCTGAGTCCACATCAAACCGATCCTGAAAGCAAAAACGCAGGCTGGATTTCCAGGCCTGCGTTTGGGAGTTTGGCAGTTGAGGAAGCTGGCGCAGCTGTTCAGTCGTCGGTACCAGGAATAGATTGTTGCGACTTGCGCTGCTTAGCGACCGTCGCAGCCTCTTCCTTGGAACGCCGTGCTTCATCAGCGCTCGCCCAGGACCGGTACAGATCCAGAATCACACTGGCATCGACCTCGATCTTGCGGCCTTTGAGTTGGCGAGGATCCAGCTTCTCAAGCTCTGCCAGTTCGCGGCGCTTCTTCGCGTCGAAGGTGCTCACCACGCTGTTCACCGAGCTGTAGATCCCGCCAATGATCTTGCGAGGCGGAAACCACTCACGTACGGCCGAAGGCGTGATTTTGGTTTTGCCAGCTTTCTGGGCTTCATCCAACTTGGCGCGAAGGTACTCCCCGGCACCCTCTCCATACTGGCGAATGACCTCAATGGCCAGCGTAGCCCCCACCGAGTCGTCGTTGACCATCCTTTGCACGTCACTGCTCGCCTCGGCCAGCACCAGCATGTCGCGGATATGAACTGGGGATTTGTTGCGTTCAGCTGCAATCTCTTCTTCCGTCATCCCCATGCGAATCAGCTTCAAGTAATTGCGCGCGACCCCAACTGCAGTGAGCTTCAGACCATCCTGGCTGCTCAATTGAACCATCACCCGGTCGCGATCATTGCCCCGGAAGGGTACGCACACCAGATGAGGAAGGGTTGCGCCACGCGAGATGGCCAACAGTGCTCCACGTCGGCGTTGATGCCCCTCAACGATGATCAGATCGCCTGTCAGGGCATCGATTCGAATGACCAGCGGGGGCACGAATGCGCCTGATGCGTAGGCATGGGCAAAGTCCTCGATCTTCTGGATCACCCTCGGGTCAGAATAGTCCCGCTCATTGAACCCAGGTTCCTCCTTCAATTGCTCAGGAGGGACTTTGTAAATGTCATCCTTCTTCACCCCTGTCTCTTTCGAGTTGGCTGCGAGGCTTTTGAATGAATGGGCCATCTGCTTCTCCAAGATGCGTATAAAAACTTGCAATTCGCATGTTATAGGAATTGCTTAAAAAATCAATTGTGAATTGAAAAAATCAAATAGCAAAGTTACGCAATTCAGAATTGCATTTCTCACCGTGGCGCGATTGCCCATTGCACCCATGCCACCTTGACCCCGCATAACGCGTGTCGCTCGCTAGAGACATCCCAGTGTATTGCTAGTGATATCAAGTATTTCAGGGATGGCTGATCTCATTCAGTGGCCCACTTGTGTACCGCTAGTCGCCTTCCAGTGACATGACATCATCCGGGGGAAGTGTCAGGACTTGCTACCGGGAATTGCTTTGATCAGTCGCTCGTTTTGAGCCGTCAGAACCTCGACCTGGCCTTTCAGAACGCCCACCTGCTCAATCAGTGGATCACGTCTGGCGGCATCTTCTGTAGCCGAATTCTTGAGCGCTTCGTTCTCAATCCTCAAAGCGGAGTTTGCTTCCTTGAGTGATTCTTCGGACATCAATGCCCGGGTGAGTGCCGCCTCTACCTCGCTCAGCTTTTGCTGGGCTGCAAGCAGGCTGGACTTCAGGTCTGTCATCGAAGCCTCTTGGTCCTTGATAACACCTTGCTGGCGCTCCACCGTCTCTTCTAGGCGATCAGCGAGCGACTGCAGTTCCTCAGATTCTTTTCTGGCCTGCTCTGTCTGCTTGGTCATGCTCTCCCGCTCAAGATTCAGTCGTGCGTCCGCACTGGCGCAGGCCCGGATCCAGACATCGTTCAGCGCATTCGTGACGACCTGGTGAAGATCTTCCGGTGGCGGTGCTGTCTGAAGCTTCTTCGCTGCTTGGAGTTCGTTCCACTCGCGCAGCAATGGCGTCAACGTCGTGTAGCTACCTCCTGTTTCCAACCTGATCTTCTCGACGGTTGGCTTCTCGCCACGTTTGGCCATCTCATCAGCCGCTGCAAAAACGCTGTCTCGCTTGGACATGGTGTGTGCCCCATCTGTAATGGATGTAGTAATGGTCTGTAATGTAGTGTATTACTGCCAAAAATTACAGTGGACATGATCTATGGACGAAGTTTTCCAAGCCTGTGGATAACAAAAAGTCGGCATCGACTGTTTTCTGAAAGATTGTTAAATCTATGGATACAGAGGCGTCATCTTTGACAGGTGTTATGAGGCCTGCGCACGAGTTATCCACCGCTCCCGCACTCGCCCGCAATGGATCGAGTCGAGGAACTTCTCTGTCAGTTGGGCCACAGCGCGTCGGCCGTCTTTGAGGACCACCAGCAGCCCACCTTCAATGGCGTACCTGGTGGTGCCATCTGCATTGGTAAAAGTTCGGCCTTCCAAAATTTGCGCCTTTTCTCTCAAGAACTCGCTGGTTTGAGAACTTTCCTGCTCTTCCGACTTTTCTTTCAAGACCTGACCAAAATCCCGATCTTTGGTCAGAAGAGCCTTGATGTAGGCATACAGCTCTCGTCCATGGAGGGCCAACAGGTACTGCTTTGTTGCCTCGATCACTGTAGACAGGCGCTTGCCGGATTTGGAGGCAAGCCCCATGAGTTGAAGGACGGCCGATGGGCGCAATGCATGCCCCCTACAGAGCCATACCAGGTCGGCTGGGATGGTCATGCCTTCATGTCGGACGAAACGGCCTTGTGAGGGGGTGCCTGCTGCAGGTGTTCCCTCTGGGCTGCTCGATGTTCGGGCCGAGCTGGATGCGCCAGCATTGTTCGCTTGATGCTGCCCAGGCGTAAAACGCAGGCCTTCCGGATGCAACTCCACCGCTTCAAGGAAAAAGTCGGTAGGCGTAAGGGGCGAACGACTGCCACGCTGGCCAGGGTTGGCAATTTGCTGGCGTTCAAAGAAACCCTTGTCCTCAAGCCACTTGATGGCTCTTTGGACCGTTTCTACGGATTTTCCTGATTCCTCCGCAATGGTGGTGCGATTCGCAAAAATCGACTTGCGTGGCGAAGAAAGGTCAATCTTCTTGATGATGCTGATGACGATCCGAATAAATCCGTCCGGGAGGTCTTTGAACGAATCTGAGTCATGCAGGCGAAACACGGCGCGCGTGATGGGCGCAGGGAAATATTTAGGCGTGAGCGTACTCATCGCAGTCTCCGAAAAAGACACGAAAGCCTTGACGAAAACCACTCGAAAACCTAATATTCGCTCGTTGATCTGCGATTTTTCCGGTTGGCGCCGGTTAGGTCGTTTTGAGTGGATTCCTCAAGAATCCGGAAAAGCCCTCAGGTTTGGCGACCTGAGGGCTTTTTTGTTTTCTTATTGCTAGCTCATGGCTAACCTTTCTTGCGGCATGGCCGCTTGGTTAATACGGTTCTGATGTACAGATCTCTTGGGTCTCTCGCCCGCATTGGGACAGTGCATTTCTCCAGCCGAACAGGGCGCAGATCCCTGGGAGGCGGGAATCACTGGCACAAAGAGGATGACTGCTGCGAATGACATGCATTCGTTTGAGGCGGCGCCATCCACACTTTCCCGCCACCCTTGTTTACGCGTGTAAACACGATCAGCCACTGCTGCGTGAGTGCTCGTGTTTACACGCGTAAACACCCCTGAAGGATCGGGTGTAAATAAACCTAAGCCCTGGCTTCCGCATGCTTCTTGTTTACGCGCGTAAACACGCTGGGGCAGGACTCTCTGGGTGCCCGTGTTTACTCGTGTAAACACTGCATCCCTCACGTTGAATTCGAAGCCCCCAATCGATGATGTGCCTGTGATTCGGGTGCTGATACGACCCTTCTGAGTCGTGCTTGGCTTGCGTGAGGTGTTTACGCGTGTAAACGCCGTGGCCTTGGCGAATCGGTTTGGCCCTGAATTGGGCGTTCGATCGGTGATTGGCGGATTGGTGTCCGGCGATTGATGTGCGCATGGCATCGCTGCTTTGACGAATCCTGAGGCAGCGTGTTTACGCGTGTAAACAGTGGCGATGCCTGGTGTGTGTGGGGTGCTGTTTACTCGTGTAAACACGGCGCCAGTGTTTGGTTCTGCGGCTCGATGTTTACACGAGTAAACACCATCGTCCAATTTGGAGTGAATGGTGTTGGCTTGCGTCGATGAGGGCGCGGTTGATCTCGCGGGTGGTTTGGCGGTGTGTTTACTCGTGTAAACACCGTCGCTGAATTGGGAGTGGGCGGCGTTGGTGTGCGGAGATGCAGAGGTGTTGGGCTTGTTGAGGAGTCCGGGGATGTGTTTACTCGTGTAAACACTGGATGGACTCGGGACGGTTGGCTGGGTGTTTACGTGTGTAAACAGTGGGGATGCGATGACGTGTGTGGGATGCTGTTTACTCGTGTAAACACTATCGAAGTCGGAGGATGCGTTGTCTGCGCTGTTTTGTCTTTTGGGTGCAGAAAAATTGAAGTCGCCGAGATTGGGTTGATTGTTGGAAATGTGAGGGGCGGCGAAAGTTTTGGCGGGATTGAAGGAATTGGCGTCAAAAAGCACACTGTGGAGGGAGGTGATGAAAATGGGCGGCTGGCCAGAAAGTTGGCGAAAGTGGGGCCCAAATGTGCCAGTGCCCCTGTCGCTTTCGCGAATCAGGGGCACTGTTGCAGTCTGACGTGACGTGAAGGTCACGGGTTGTTCTCCTCGTTGGACTGGGGTTCTTTTCCCTGCTTGTCGTCAGCGACTTCTGCAGATGGCGGCGCTTCGATGGCGACGGTGCTCAAAAGCTTTTCAAGTTCGGATGCGAAAAGGTCGCGCTTCTCGGGGGGCACTTGCATTGAAACCTCAAATGTGTCGCCGCGTTGTTTGTAAACGCCGTTGGCATACCGGAGGTACTTTTGAGTTGCTGGCTGCGTGCTCTTTGTAGGATGAAGCACTGCCTGGGTCTGGTTGAGCAGCCACTTCAGAGGCAGATCCTCTGTTGCGAATTTGATCGCTATGGCCAGTGCTTTTCGAACGCCAGCCTTTTCGTAGATGCGACTGATCTCGTAAGTGGCCTTGTATGAAAACTTCCTCGGATTTTCCGTGATGATTGTGTGAACCTCATCGGGAAGCTTGTGGAAGGCCAGGAACATGGTCAGTGCTGACTTCGAAATTCCCACGCGCTCGGCCACGCTTGTCTGAGATTCACCCTCGGCAAGGAGCTTGGCGTAAAACATCCCTCGGTCATAGTCACTGGCCGCCTCACGACCCTCGTTGGACTCGTATCCGAACCAGCCAGCCTGAAGCGGGGTCATGTCCAGGTAGACCTGTGCACGAAGGCGCGGAAGCGCTTGGTAAAGTTGGCAGGACTGCACGCGCGTCCAGCCGTCAGCGATCATGAATCGACCAGCGTCAACAGGGTGCGGGATGACATGGATGGGATCATGTTGCCCCTGAGTCCGAAGTTCCTCGGCTCTTGTGAGCAACATCTGGGATGTGTAAATCTCTCGCGGTGCGAATGGATTCGCATCAATGAGCGACACATCAATCAGCTGTTCATAGAACTTGTGCGTGCCGACGCTGCGAAGATTTGCATCATTGTTTGAATGATTCTCAGTTGCATTGACTGGACTGAGAAACGGAGCGTGTGCACGTTGTGCGGGCAATGCCGAATCGGACTTGATCGGTTGAGTCGCGTCAGCCGACTCCGAAGTGGGAGGGGTCGCAAGTGGCGCAATAGCACCCTTGGAGATAAGTCCAGAAAGTTTGATAGGTTGACGAGCAGCCATAGTGATCCTTAGGCCATCCGAATGCCAAAGCTGGTGATGAGGCTCTTCGAGACTTCGAACATTGCGCTCGATCCAGAAGAGGAGGGTTCCAGCTCGACAAGAGGAGCCGGGAGCTTGTTGGTTGGGTTGATCTGCCTGGCAAAACCAGAGTATTGAGGGATGATCGTGTCGTTGAGCATCGACCCATACTTGGCGTACAGGAAACTCATTGAGTCCCGGACGTGTTTAAGTGACGGGTGATATTTGTTGATGACAACCTCCATGCCAACAATGGCATGGGTCAGAGCTTTGATCTCTTCAAGGTTGCTCGCCAACGAGTCCAGCGCACGCAAGCAGCTACCTTCGGGTTCGACTACGGTCAGCACTTTTCCGGCCTGGCGAGCTGCGTATGTGAACGCCAGGCCAATGGGTGTTGTGCCAGGTGCTGTATCAACAACGATGGCGTCGTAGCGTTGACCAAGAAACGAGGAATTTCGAGAGAAGAATAGTTCCGCACGGGAATGCGAACTCATCGCAGTGACCAGCGATGCGTCAGCTTCAGCCAGCGTGATGTCGGCAGGAATCAGGTCAAGGAAACCGCCTTCATAGATATGCTTGATAGCAGAAGGAAGGTTCTCGTCCGGGGTGTTTGTACTCAGCTTCAGAAAGTCACCAATGTGGGTGAGATTGCTGTCGTAAGCGGATGTCTCGATCCCGAGCAAATTACTAGCCGAGGCCTGCGGATCGGCGTCGATCACCAGGATGCGATAGCCCATCATCGCCAGACTAGCTGCGACGTTGACTGCAACGCTGGTTTTGCCAACGCCACCCTTTGTCATGCGGGTCACGATGACCGGCGGCAATTTGGCCGTGTCTGTGATCGAAATTTGATCACGGTCAGGAACAGGCAAGTCCTGTGAGCGGAACCACACTGCGCGCATGTCATTGGGGGTGTAGCGCATGTGATGCTGTCCAGCTGGCTTGTCACGTCCCACCAGTTCCAGCAACTTCTTTGGGGTCAGGTTGAGACCGCAAAGTTGCGTTGCGACGGAGGTTTTGAATTCGATAGGACGTGTCATGCTGAGGGCCGAGACTGTGGATAGCAGCGAAGATACAGCACGAATAGAACTTTGACAAGTTTTTTTGAAAAGTGCAGATAAAAAGTATCTGCAGCAAAGAAGACTTCAGAAGATTGCGGCCGGGTGTCCCGATTTCGACTTGCGAAGCTCTGTCCTCGCAGTGAGTTCGGGCAGCACCAGCTAGCAAATTGTAAAAATTGTGAAACCCAAGAATTAGGCGAGAAACCTCGTTCTAGTGAGGCATTCGCAGAAAAGTGCTCCCTACTGGTTGACACTGTAAATAAATACAGTTATTGGGAGTCGGATTCTCCGTTGACGTGCGTCGGGTCATCTCTGAACACGCTGGACCGCGACGGCATCGGTATACACAGAGCGAAATTGCAATCCTGGCAATGCTGAAGTGAAAGACATCTCGGCATGAAGATCAACGCAGAAGGCAGCAAAATTGCAATCAATTCAGTAATTGAAGTTTGCAAATCATGCACAATTGCGGCATTTGAGGAAGGCGACAATTCGATTGAGGCCACGAAACTGATTTGCCTATAATGTAGAAAGCATCAGTCAGGAATTGCAATGGAAGACTATCGAACCCTCAAAGAACAATACGATGCCTTGGGCGAAAAAGTTGCGGCTGCTCGACGTGCTCAGCTCGCCACCGTAATTGCTGAAATGCAAAGCAAAATTGAGGAATTCGATATTTCGCCCGAAGACCTGTTTCCTAGTCTGAAGCTGGGTCGCAAGGGCACAGGCGAGACATCACCTCGGCGGCCTCCGCGCAAAGATCGCGTCATGAAGTATCGAAACCCTGCAACAGGTGAGGAGTGGTCTGGCGGGCCAGGACGCAAGCCCAAATGGGTGTTGGAGATCGAGGCCAGGGGTGAGAGCATGGACACCTACCGGATCAAGCAAGCGCCATAAGTCACTTTCAAGCATCAAGGCCCCGAGGGGGCCTTTCTTGTTTGTGAACCCCATTGTTTGGAAATTTCTGCGAAATGCGACGTAAACACGAACTTTTACGGCAAATTTGCTGAAAGTCAGTTGCTATTCTCACTGCATCAAACGTGTTGTGAGGAGAGCAAAAAGTGTGGCTGTACGACGGAAAGCCGGAGGAAATGGAATTGGTTGTCAGGGACGCCAATTCAGACGAAGGGGGCTACGTTGTGCTGCTCCAACTGGCAAGTGGCGCGATTCGAATCCTTGGCACCAGATACCCGGTCAAGTACATCGGCAGTTGGAGGACAAGCACGCAACGGCACGATGGATCGGGTCTGACGAGGGTTCTGATCTCCAAGCCTCACCCTCGCTACGAAAAGATCAAGCGCTTGCTGGCCAACAGCATGGTGCCGGCATCTGAGAACGAGCAAGCTTGCGAAGTGACTGTTGAGTCCATCATGAGCAAGGCTGCGCATTTGTTCTCCATCGCGCCAGCTAGCAATTCCAATTTGGCCGCTGCATCAACCCAGATCAGCAAATAGCTATGGCCAAGGATCTGTTCGACTTCGACAACCCTTGGCGGCCCATCTACGAAGGGCGCCAAGCGGCCTCTTGGCTCATGGGTACTGTGGGATGCGTGGCTACCGCAACGTTGCTCCCACTGCCGACGAGTTTCGGCATGATCACGGCCTCTGCCTGCGGCCTGGTCGGTATGTGGCGGACCTACACAGCCTGGGAAAGGGCATCAGACAAGTGGCGCACAGGCTTGGCTGAAAAGGAGTTCACGACCATCCCCGAGATGCAGAAGATCACAGAGACCTTCAAGAAGAAGGGAGAGATGTGGCTTGGCAAGGGCTTTCATTGGACCGACATCGAAGCCAACAAGATGCACAACCTGATGGGGGCCGGCGTGGCGAAAGTCCTCGGAAAAGATGGGCTGCATGCCAATGGGAGCTTTTGGCTTCATGGCTTGGCCAAAGAGGAACACATAGGCGCCGCGTTGGAACTGCTCGAAGGTCACACCCTGATCGTTGGGTCTACCGGCGTGGGCAAGACACGACTCTTTGACTTGTTGATCGCTCAATGCATCCTGCGGGGAGAAGCCGTGTTCATCATCGATCCCAAAGGGGATCATGGCCTGGCCAACAACGCCCGTAGGGTATGCGAAGCCATGGGCCAACCAGAGCGATTCGTCTACTTCAATCCAGCCCACCCAACGAAGTCGGCCTGCATTGACCCCCTGCGCAACTTCAACCGCAAGACCGAACTCGCATCCCGTGTCTCTGCCTTGATCCCGTCTGAGACGGGGACCGATGCCTTCGTGGCGTTCGGCTGGAAGGTTCTGCAAGACATCTGCGGCGGCTTGCTCGCCACTGGCGAACGGCCCAACTTGGTTGCGCTGAGAAGGTACATCGAGGGCGGACCTGATGATCTGCTTGTGAAAGCCTTGCGTGTTCACTTCCGCAACCACGTGGACAACTGGGAGTCCAAGGTAGCGCCACACATCAAGGCCCAAGGCACCAAAGACCCACAGGCCGTGGTCAAGGGCTACATCCAGTTCTACAAGCAGGTCGTGATTCACGAAACCCCCAACGTAGACCTCTCAGGCCTGATTTCAACGTTCGAGCACAACCGTGACCACTTTTCGAAGATGGTGGCCTCACTCATTCCGATCTTGTCGATGCTCACGACAGAGCCGTTGGACCAGCTCCTGTCTCCAGACTTCGAGGCATCGGAAGGGAAGGTGGTGATGGATACGGCTCGAATTGTTCGCAACGACATGGTTTGCTACATGGGCCTGGACTCGCTGGCTGACGCGACAGTGGGTAGTGCCATTGGCTCAGTGATGCTTGCTGACATGACCGCGGTCGCTGGCGACCGGTACAACTACGGCCTTGACGAGAAGAAAGTGATCAACGTCTTCGTTGACGAGGCTGCAGAGGTCATCAACGGGCCGACGATCCAGCTGCTCAACAAAGGCCGTGGAGCTGGCTTCAAGTTGTATGTGGCGACCCAGACATTCGCTGACTTCGCCGCTCGTTTAGGCGACGAAAACAAGGCACGCCAGGTGCTTGCTAACACGAACAACAAGTTCATTTTGCGGGTTCTCGATGCTGAGACCCAACAGTACCTGGCCGAGGGGATACCGAAGATCAAGGCGCAGTCGATGTCCGTTCGATACGGCCACAGTCTGACCACCACCATCAGCGAAGAGTACGGAGCGGCCTACCAGGAGCAGTCAACGGCGGAAGAGGCTGACCTGATTCCTCCAGGGGTGCTCAGCGAGCTGCCCCCACTGCATTACTACGCGCGTATGTCTGGGGGGCGAACCTTCAAAGCGCGCATTCCAATCCTGCAGTGAGCAAGCATGGCAAGCAAATCTTCATCAGACGGCAATAAGCATTCGTTCGCTTCGCTATTGCTCGTCATCGTCCTCTTTGGATCTCTGGCGGTGATGGCCTTCGTTCCCGTCAAGACCTTTGATGAACTGCGCTCAAAGGAGCAGAGGCAAATCGTTGCATGGCTTGGAGAGGACACTGATCAGTGGATCATGGAGCGCATTCTGGATGCACTGACGGTCGTCAATCATGAGGCTGGAGACGCGATGGAGCAGGCCGCACAAAGCGGCAATAAGAAGATTGACACCTGGGTCGTTGAACGGGTCCATGCCGCAGCGATATGGACACACATCTTTCTCTACCGCGTAGGAATGATAGGTATGTGGTTCGTCTTCGCGTTGCCATGCTTGCTGGCTGCATTCATTGACGGCTACTACCAACGTGAGATTGCCAAGGCCTCCTTTACCTCCCAAAGCCCGCGCTTGCACAAGGCCGGGGTAGACCTGGCCAAGCTCGTGGCGATATGTCTGGTGGTGTGGCTGTTTGCGCCGATTTTCGTATCGACCATCGTGGCCCCTGTAGCGATCGCGGTGCTTTCTTTTTCGTGGTGGGTATGGATGGCGAATCTTCAAAAGCGCATCTGATGGAGTTACAGCAATGAAATCCCCAATCGACATCGCTATGCGCAACTTCCGTGCACAGCCAATTCTCTGTGCATCTACGAAGCAGGTGAGGGGGCTTGAATTGCTGGCGCGACATCGGCTTGATTTCAGTGATCCAAACGTCATGCTTGCGGCCGACATACACGCCATGGAGATGGCATCGCTACTGGCCAAGCACTACAAGGGAGAGATTCGGATCCATTGCAACGCTGAAATCCCCTCACTCCAATCTGCCGAATGGATGGAGGCAATGCTGGCCAACATCCAGCCGGGGGTGGTGGTGGAGCTGGTGGAGCGCAACGAGAACCTGGATGGAAAGTTCGTCATGGAGCGCTTCTCGATCTCGATGATGGTCCTGAAGCGGGTGGGGGCCCGAATCGCTCTGGACGACTGGACAGGAACAGAGATTGAATGCCGAATGCTGAAGGATCTGACGCCTGAGATAGTCAAGGTGAATGAGCCACAGGCCTTGCGCTTGCTGGCATCCCAAGGTATCCATCCAAGAACAGCGCTGGTCGTGGAGCAGATCGAAACACGCGAAGCCGCATCTATGGCCCAAACGTTTGGGGCGACAGAGCTGCAAGGCTATTGGTGCGACCTGCTGGTCGAGCACGACTTGCCTGCTGCCTTTACTCCTCCTGGCGTCATGGCTCGCGATGCGCTGGCTTTCATGCCGCAGGCGATGGTCGCCTAGCCGCTCTGCACCAGATAGCCGCTTCCTGAGAAGCGCCAGCACCGAGGGAGAGACCGAGATTCAAGGAAATCCTTGAACTCTTCTTTTTACGCGTGTCTTTCGGACCATTCTGAAGCGCTTGCATCCGTAGGATCGATGACCATGTGGAAGGTTCTCGTATCCCTGATTTTCATCATCGCCAGCAGTGCGTACGCATCCTGTTTTGAAGACGCGGCGCAGCGGTACAGCGTGCCCGTCGATGTGTTGAAAGCAATCTCGCAAGTCGAATCCGGTGGAGATGCAAAAGCGATCAACAAAGCGAACAGCGACGGAAGCTACGACATCGGCCACATGCAGATCAACAGCTCGTGGCTACCGCGATTGGCCAAGTACGGAATTGATGAACGCAAGCTCATGGACCCTTGCGTCAATACGCATATAGGGGCGTGGCTTCTTGCAGAAAACGTGTACCGCATGGGCATGACTTGGAACGCTGTAGGGGCCTACAACGCGCGATCTGAGTCCAAGCGGCTGCTCTATGCACGCAAGGTCGCGAGCGTGCTTGGCAAGATTCAAAACTGATATTTCACCCTGGAGAGGTAATGAGTTCAACACACAATTTGAGCAAGATCGCGACGGCGATCGCACTCATGACGGGATTGGCTCCTCTGTCGTACGCTACTCTCGTCTCCGGGGTTTGCGACGTGAATGGCATCACTGTTTGCGGTGGGGGCGGAGCCCCGACGATCACTCCCAAGGGTGTGCTGACGATCCGAGGCTTCGCCTTTGACTTGGCTACAAACGATCGACCGGTTGATCCTGCCAGTGGCTACATAACCGTGCGCAACGAAGACACCTTGGTGTCATATAAGCTTGCGATCCAACGCATTGAAGCCAGACCTGATGTATTGGCCGACAAGCTTGGGGCCAACTTCACTGCCGACCAGTACCCTGTACTCAATGCGGGCTTCATCGCTCAGGTCTTTGCCGCATCGTTGCCTCCTGGGCAGTATTCGATTCAAGAAGCGAAGGTGAGCATGAAGGTGGGGGGTATGACATCCCTGCCGATGACCACTGCTGACAGTCGAGGCAGCTTCATGCTGTCGGATGCGAGTAGCCCGTTCACCCTTGTCAAAGGCGATGGCTCCTCCGTGGCTCTGAAGATGACACGCGCCAGCGGGGGCAACATCACTGCCACGGGCTACCCTGCGCTGCGCAACGGAGGCTACACGATTCAAGCCTCACTGCCAGGCGTCGGTGGTGATGTGGTGAAGTCGGTCGCCTTCAACTACAAGCGGCCTGAACTGGCATTGCCGGTATCGCTTCCGATGGTCGATGGGTTTCCCGGGATGACGGTCAAGCTGGCGCCGACCAATCCACTGACAAACCGCTCGCTGGATCTGGCCTCGTTGCCTGTGGTCGTTGACTCCGCAGACGTAGCGGGCATGAAGCTCAACGGTTCCGACATCACGACTGGTGCCTCCATCACGCTCACCCGGCAGGCAAACCTGGCGGGGGTCTATCCTGCGTTGATCAACGATACGGGCACGGATGACCAAGCCCAGCCAGTGAAGCTCTGGGTGAATTTGCCTGATGCGCCGAACCTGACGCTCAATGCACAGCGCTGGGATCCGGGCGCGAAAATCCAGGTGGCGCCATCGAAAAGTACCGCTGCGATCAAGGTCGAAGATCTTGACATCAACGCAAAGCTCGACACGACTGCCAAGGATCTGTGCGGGGTTCTGACCATGATCCGAGAGGGCTTCATGCTCTCGCAAACTGCGGGCATCAATTGCGCGATCCGTTACGGGACCCTGCCAGATGGCATGAAGTACAACCCGTACGCGACAAACGCTCTGCGTGGCTCCATTCCTGTCGTCGGCGATAACGTTTTGACTTACACACCGGGGGTGGTCTATACCGACCCCGCGACCCGGCAGACTTCGTTCTATCCGTCGCGCAAAGGGGACTCGTCACTCACTCTCGCAGGAACAGAGCCAACTCCCATCGCACTGACCTTCAAGAACGACAAGCTCCTCGACACGTTCTATCAGAAGAACCAAAGCCAATACCCCGGCAAGATGTTCGCAACGGTGGATCTGACCCAGGCCAGGTCCTTGGGGGTCATGAACGTGAAGGGCGGCTACAGGGAGATCATGACTCGCGTGACCTACCCTGGCGACAACACCAAAGACACCTTCGGCTCGACGGCCGAAAACAACGTTCCCCTGATCATGCAGGCCGATGTGCCTTGGAAGTCGTACTCCGTCAAGGTTGAAGCGTGGTACCAGCGCGCTCCAGAGTTCAAAACCGAACAGACCATGGAGTTTGTTGGCGTCCCGTCTGGTCCGCTGGTCGATTTAGAAAAGTCATTTTCTTCACACGACAAGGCGGAGACGCTGATCCATGGCGTTGTGGGCGTGTCGAAAGGTCAGACCATTGTGTTTGACCCTGCCTCCATGGGCAAATGGCAGGTACGCATCATCGAAGACAAGACTGGCAACGTCTTGTCTGACTATGTGCCTGTGGCGGACGACGGTACATTCACGGCTAACATGGGGACGCTCACTGCCGGTACTCGCTACATCGTCGCCGAGGCCCGAATGGTTGATTCATCTGGGCTGATTTCCAATAGCTCGGTTGCTTCCAAATCACGGGCATTGGTCACCGCAGCTGGCACGATGATTGAGGCCTCGTTGAGCAGCAGAGCTGCCAGCGGCAAGGCCCCCTTCGTTCAAACGATCAACGTGAACCTGAAAAACTCGAAGTTGATTTCGAGTGTCAAGGCCGTGAACTGGGAGTACCTGAAGGACGACGGCACGTGGGCGCGTGTGATGCACGATGACACCGCAGAACAAACAGGCATCAACTACACAGCCAAAATTGACCAGGCTGGCAGTGCGACCTACCGGGCTGTGCTGACCAATAAGTATTCGGGCGCCGTCTTCACGACCGACCCATTGATGCTGACGGCGTTTGACGTTCCATCATTCCGGGTGAATGCACCCGGTGTCGTTCAGGTTGGTCACCCTGTGTCCCTGAGTGTCGAGGCGGATCCAGGATTCAATGCGGTCTACACGTGGCGACTGATCACCTCTGGTGGCTACCAGGATGTGAGCGGAGCAGATACCGCGACATTCACCTTCACACCGACAGAGATCAAGAACTACGCCATTGAGGTGAGCGGTAGATCTGCAACGGCGCCAGACAATCCGGCCGCCAATGTGACGAAGACCCTCGGCGTGAAGGCGGTCAATCCTCTTGCTGCCCGTGCATCCCTGAAGGGGCCCACCTACCTGGAATCAGGCAAGGCCTACACGTTCACAGCGCAGATCAACGATGTGGTGCCGACGACGGCAGGCAAGGCGTACAAGGTGCTTGGGTACTGGAGCCTGCCTGATGGCACTCGGGTAGATGGCACGGACTTGATTTACACGCCCCGGCCTGAAGACAAGCTGTTGAGCTTCTATACCTACGTGGAAGGGTACCCTGACGAAACTACGGTGGCGACGCTGCCTTTCAAGACCTGGACCTACACCTGGCCAAGCAACTGGAAGATCTCTCTGTCTGCCCAACAGACGGATGTGCCTGCCACGATCAAGTACCTGGTGGAGACGCCCGGGTTCGATATCAAGACCCTCAATGGTGAGCCCCTCACCTACACCTGGTCCCTCCCATCGGGTGTCCAGCGCGGAAGTGGCAATGATGTGGCCGGGACCTTCCTGGTTTCCGCCCAAGGCAGCTATCAGCTGGCGCTGCAGGTGTCCGATCAGCGCGGCAACGTGGTGAACGTGAATTCAGACGAGTTCACGATTCTGCCCCCCGCAACGGTGGTGACCGACGCGACGATGATCTCTAAGTATGGGACCAGCTATTACGCCCCGGGCACCTACTATGTCAGTCTGAAAATCTCGCAACTGCCTCGCGGCGACTCGTTCTTGAGAAATGATGTGCTGATCAACGGGACGAAGGTGGGTGAATTCACAGGGTCCGGTAACTACGTGTCATTTGCAGACCCTGGGAGTTACGATGTCTTGTTGCGCACAATCACCAAGGCGGGGAATTACGGTGAAAAACTGCTCAATGTGACTGTTCAGGATGCCCCTATGCCGCAGTGCGAAATGAAGACATCTTCCACGACAAGCGGTCTGCTGTTGTCGCCGTCGTGCACGGTTGCGGCTGGGTACATCAAGTCCCTGACCTGGAGCTACACGCTTGACGGAACCGACCAGAAGGTCACGGCAAAGACATTCCTCGTCAGCAAGGCGTGGATAACTGGTAATCGGATTTCCAATCTGAGGCTTGCGATTGAGACGGACCTGGGTGCCAAAACAGAGGAGTTGGTTCCAATTCAGTAAGAGACTGATGCCCCAGCGAGCGGGGCACGTCGGTATAACTTTTGGCGAAAGACTTCGAAATACGAGGTTTTTCGCCTGATTTTTTTGAGGCTCGCTCGTTACCATTTCATACATCAATTCAAGGACTTGTGTATGGAGATCCTCCTGTGAAATGGAACGCCTTGTCATCTGTTGTCGTGTGCTGCCTCATTGCGGGGTGCGCTCCTCAATATATTGATGTTCCATCTCCGGTAATTAAAAAATCCTGGGTTCAGCGTGATGCGATAGAAGCACATTCGACTATCGGTAGCACCGAGCGTCGTGAAGTTGTGCTTGCAGTTGAATCTAAAAATCAATTTTTGAGTCCTGATGAGCGAGTCATCTGGACTTCTGGAATCGATATTTCGAACAGTCGTCTGCAGCGCGGTCAGCAGCGTGGAGCCGCTGATTCCAAGTCCATTGACGGTGCTGAATCGAGAAAGAGCAATGGCGTCGTGGATATCTATGAGTTCGCTGTGGATGGCGCCGAAGTGAGCATCGACTCACTGTTGAAGGTAGAAAAATTCAAGGCCTTGCCCAAGGCGCGGTACTACGTTGAATTCCTGAACAAGGAAGAAATGTCGGAATCCGGCGTCGAAGAAATGATGAGCGCTTGGAGAGGACTGTCCAAGAAGCTGAAGGATCGTGGAATGGATATGTCCAACGTCGTCATGGGCGGTTCCAAGTACGGCCAAGGTGTGAATGAAATTGTCCTGATTCGCGTGGGTAAGTAAATGACCGAAAAGCCGATTCCAAATTACGTGGACGATCAACTCCAGATCTTCTTTTGGGAGGTGGACGAGTTCTTTCCTGCGCTTGTCATCTTCATTGTGATGTTTATGTGGGATCAACTCCTGCTCGGCATGGTTCTCACATTTGTGTTCGTGAAACTCTTTGGTCGTTTTAAGAACAACCGCATGCCCGGGGTTTTGTTTCACATGGTCTGGTGGGTAGGTTCGATGTCAATGAACAAGCGATTTGATAACGGTTCTATCCGGGAGGCAGTCAAATGAAGATGATCACGGCAATGCGCAATATGGGCCAACTTCAGGCCATGACGAAGGCATTGGTCATCTCGAATGTGATCATGTCCTTTGGGCTTATCTATTCAGTCGTCGCATTGAATGGTCAGCGCGACAGAGTGATTCTGGTTCCCCCATCCATGGACAAGAAGGCAGAGATCAGCTGGCGCAGTGCAGACAAGGAATACCTCAAGAGCTTTGGTCTGTACATCGCAACACTGGTCGGAAATATTCAGCCCAAATCATCCAGCGTGATCTTGGAGTCTGTTTCGGCATTCATGGATCCTGCAATCTTCAATGAATTTCGGCGTCAGCTCTTGACGCTGATTGAAGATCCGGGTTTCAAGGCCTCCAACTCGACCATTAGCTTTTTGCCAGGGTCGATTCAATACGAGCCGGAAACGGGTCGCGTCTTTGTCACAGGCTCATTGATCACCTCGAATTCTGGAAACCAGAAATACCAAAAGCAGGTTGTCTATGAAATCGGGGCAGATATCCGGGAAGGGCGCCCGTGGGTGACTCACTTCTTGTCTTACGAGGGCAGCGTCCCTCACACCGTGGGCTGGCATGTGAACAACAGCCAGCACACAGGCAAGCCCATCCCTGACTACGCCATGCCGCTCAACCAGCGCAAGTCCAAGGCGGCCACCGACACCGATACCCAGCCAGCGGACCTCTCCGTCATGCGTGACGCTGCCAAGCAAGGGCAGGCCTGGGAGGCCGTGCCTGCAGATCCAGGCAGTGCAGCGATGCCAGCCAATCGCGCTGAGGGCAAAGAAGAAGTCATTGAATCGAAGGAGTCCCGCTGATGTTTCGACGCAACCTGGTGCTCGCCGCTCTGGCAAGCACATTCACTTTCGGCACTGCCTTCGCCCAGGACAGCGCAGCTCAGGCACTGAAGGCAAAAGCCGAGGTCCTGAAGACCGAGGCTGCAATCAAAGCAGAGCTTTCCAAGCCGATTTCGGCTCCTCTGACGGCCAGCGGCCCCGCAAAGGCACCTGTTCAGGCGCCAGCACCTCAAGGTGCCACGGGCGCTGAAGGTGGGCAAGGCGCCGGCACAAACCGCTTCATCACGAGACCGGGTACAGGTGGCAGCAAACAGGTCCGCACGGCCCCCCTGGTGAACCTTCCAGAGGGGCCCCTTGGGAAAGCCCCCGCCGATGTGAACAAGCTGATTGGTGAGGCGCAGAAGGCTGGTGGCCAGCCCCTTGATGCGTTCCAGCGAGAAATCAATCTGCCAGGCCTGAAGAAGGACGATCCCTCCACGCGGCCATTCGTGCTTCACACCCGCAATGGTGTCAACGAAATCATTCGCCTGTCAGGCCGCCTCCCGAACCGTATCGCTACGCCGTTCGCAAAGCCTGTCGTGCTCGATGAGTCCTCCGACGACGAGGGCTCAGCCAAGGTGGTTGGAAGCGATGTCTACCTCCGGCCCCAAGGTGATGCGCCGATCGGGCTGTTCATCGTTGACAGTGCAAACACTGCGCAGTCCATCTCCCTGACGATCATTCCGGCCCAGGACATTCCTGGCCAGAACGTGATCATCAAGCTCGAAGATCTGCGCACGGTCGATTCGCTGGTGAAGACCCCTGCGTCAAGTGAAGAGCAAGACATCACCCAGCCTCGTTCGAACGACTACGTGAGCAACATTCGCTCCGTGCTGACCCAGGCCGTGCGTGGAAAGATCAAGGGATTCGCGACGGTTCCGATTGAGGGTGGTGTCGCCAAGATGGGCTCGATTCAGGTCACCCCTGAATACGCGTTCACCGGCTCCACGGTGGACATCTACCGCTATTCCATCAAGAACCTCAGTGGCGAGGTGGTTGACCTGGCCGAAACGGCCTTCTATCGCAAAGGGGTCAAGGCCGTCTCCTTCTTCCCGAACATCTCGCTCAAGCCGGGTGAAGGGAGTTACGTCTTCCTCTTGGCCGACAAGCCCAAGTCCGCTCAATACGACTCTGGGGTGGCGCAATGAGCTTTGCCGCGAAATTCAACAATCTGCAGCCCAATACCCGCCGACTGGTGATGGTTGGGGGTTCGATCTTCATCGTTCTGTCTGTGAGCTGGTTTCTCAGCTCCGCCACGCAGCGCAAATCGTCACGAGTGCCTCGCGCCGAGAAGCCGGAGGTCACCGTGGTTGCCCCTGTGCGCAGCACTGGGGTTGAACAGTTCAGCGGAAAGATGAATGCGATGGAGAAGCAGCAGGAGGAGCTGAAGAGTCGGATTGAGCATCTCATCACTGACTTGGACAAGCGCAAGGCCGAAAGACCAGAGGGGTCCCCTGCAGAGTTCAAGGAAAAGAAGGACGACTCTCCGCCTGAATTGACGGCTACGACGACTGTCTTTGACGCTCCGGCCGTCAAAGCTCCGTCGCTGCCACCGCCGCCGCCCATCGCATCTCCCGCAGCGGCTGGCGCAACCCCTGCCGCTCCCAAATTGGCTGGCTCAACTCAACCGGGAGACCCGGGTGTGAAGCCTGAAGTTGCTCCGGCCAAGAAGCGCGGAATTCGCATGATTTCCGAAGAAGGGCTCATGGGAAAGGACGACGCCAAGGAAAAGCTGAACAAGCCTGAGGAGGGCACCAAGAAGCCAGCTGGCCCCCAGTCGGCATTCATTCCTGCCGGGTCGATGTTCACGGGCGTGCTGCTCAATGGCTTGGATGCACCGACATCTGCTGTTGCTCAGAAGAACCCCATGCCCGTGGTCGTGCGGGTCAAGCGCGAGGCCGTGCTCCCTAACTATGCGTCGATCGACGTTCGCGAATGCTTTTTGATGGTCGCTGGCTGGGGCCAGCTCGCATCCGAGCGCGCCATGATGCGCAGCGAAGCCCTGTCTTGCGTGCGAAACGACGGCAACGTCATCGAGAGCAAGCTGGAGGCATACATCGTTGGCACCGATGGCAAGGTCGGTATCCCGGGCACGCTGGTCTCCAAGCAAGGCCAGATGATCGCTCGATCGCTGATGGCTGGCATGTTGGGTGGCATTGGCCAGACCTTGAACCGTACCCGTGTCCCTGCATTGAACATCAACCCAACGCAAGAGGGAACGCTCTACCAGTCTGAATCCATCGATCGGATTCTGCAATCCGGCGTTGCCGGTGGGGTTGGCTCTGCCACCAACATGATTGCCAAGTTCTACCTCGACATGGCCAAGGAAACATTCCCTGTGGTCGAGATCCCTGCCGGCGAGGCCGTCACTGTCGTGGTGACGCGCGGTGTGAGCCTGCCCTTGAAGGGCTCCACCAACCTGCAGCGCTACGTTGATCCCAGTGAGCGCCAGCGCGGCGCTCAGCACGTAGGGGCCAACACCCCCGGCGCAGCTCAGCACAGCACAGGCATTCCGCAGACAGCCGCCACCAAGCAGATGACCCAAGTCATGGATGCAGCTCGTGAAGCCACGACATCGGCGATCCACGGCGGCGGCGAAGCCCCCAACTTCTCAAACGGCCTCAACTGGTAAGCGCCATGAAATCAACTTTTCGTATCGCATCTCTCAGCCTCTCGCTGTTGGCAGTTGCCGCCTTGGGCGGGTGCGCCAGCTCACTCAACACTGCAGGCACTTCTGACTTTGCCTGCGACCGCAACAAGACCTGCCCGACGCCCCTTGAGGTGTATTCCGACACCCATTCAACGCCTGGATCGGTGATGGATGGCCGTACCCCGGAAAACTGGAAAACGGGCGATGGAAAGAAGGCAAACAAGCAGCTGCAGGCGCTTCGCGCGGATCTTCTCAATCTTGGCTCCGAGGGCGAATTCAATGTGGCCGGTGAGCCTGGTGCACGCCCTTTGCGCGAAGCATCCCAGGTCATGCGCATCTGGGTTGCCCCATGGGTTGATGGCCAGGACAACCTGAACTGGTCTGGCTATGTCTACACCGAAGTGACCCCCAAGCGCTGGAGCTATGGCGAGCAAGAGGTTCGTCACCAGAGTGCTTCCCCCGCATTTCTCCCCCGCTAATTTCATTTTCCTCAACCCTCCAAAGGAGTCTTTCCCATGAAATCCATGTTCTCTCGCTTCAAGAGCCAGCTGCGCGCCAACAAGGCTCAAGTGGCATCCAACCTCGTTCTCGCAGTCGCCCTGGTGGCCGCCGCCTCTGCGCCGATGACTGCCCTGGCCGGTGCGGGCGGCACCGAGTTCACCCAGGTCTACGACCAGCTCACCGGCTGGTCCAACGGCACGTTGGGCAAGGTGCTGGGCATTGCTGCATTGCTGGTCGGCCTCGGCGTTGGCGTGATCAAGCAAAGCGTGATCGCTGCTGTGGTCGGCATCGCCATGGCGCTCACTGCAGGTTTCGGGCCTGGCGTGATCGATGGCGTGATCTCTGCAGCCGTGGTCATCTCCAACCCCATCTGATCGTCGAAAACCAGCAGTAAGGGGGTTGAATGTCAGCCGTTCTAAAAGCGATGCAACAGGCGGGTCAACGCACTTCGCCTGATGAGTACATTCCGGTGATGGCCTACGAGGAGGAGAGGGGACTGTTCCTCTGTGATGATGGGTATCTCGGAGTTTGCTACTGGGGAAACCCCATCAACGGCGCGGATGACACGACGGTGGACATGCTCAAGGGAGCACTGTCCATGTCGCTCCCGGCTGGATCCTTTATCCAGGTGTCTCTGCTGGGGATGCCAGATATCGATCTGCCTTTGACCCTGTATCGATCCAGGCGAGAAGACGGTATCAACCGAATTGAAAGCCCCATTGCTCGTTCTGCCTTGACGGCCTACTACGAGCGACGGGCAGAATTTCTGTCGCAGTCACGGCATCAATCGAACCTGCCCAATATCGGCGTCAAGATGTTGGATCGAATCGTGATAGTGACGCTCAAAATTCCATTCAAAGGCAAGCTGCCATCTGAGATGGAATGCGACACCATTGCTGAGTCTGGTGCCAAGCTGTCCGAGTCGCTGCAAACGGTCGGCTTGGCGATGCGCCGCATGAACCAAGACGATTACCTGCGCGTGGCCCACCGCTTGACGCACCCGTTTGATCCGCCAAAAACGGATTCGGCGCGAGATGACGAGATGCTCAAGACACAGGTTTTTGTTCCTGGCGAGTCCATCACGGTCCACAAGGACGCCCTGGAATTTGGCGATGGCACGCACGCTCAAATTCTGAGCGTGGGCCGGTGGCCAAATGAGAATGCCTTCAGCACCATGGCCTACATCATCGGCGATCCGCTTGGGGCCAACAATCAGCTCAAGCTGCCGTACCACATCAACCTCACGCTGCACTACCCTGATCAGTTTGCGAAGACCAGCGCGACCAAGCAAAAGGCGGGGCTGATCAACTACCAGGCCTTCGGGCCGATGTTGCGCTTCGTGCCCAAGCTCGCCTTCAAAAAGAAGGGCATGGATGTACTGGTGAATGCAGTTGAGCGTGGAGCCACTGTCATCGAAGCGAGCCTGACGGTCACCGTTTACAGCAAGGAGCGCGAAGAAGGTTCTCGCCAGCTGGCGGCGCTGCGAACCTACTTGCAGTCCTTCGACTTTTCAACCGGTGAGGAGAAATTCGTGCTCCTTCCCGTGTTCTGGAATGCGTTCCCGCTGTTCCCTACTGTCGAGTCCATCAAAAACCTGTTTCGCTTCAAGACACTGGCGGTAGAGCAAGCCGTAACCTTCCTCCCAATGCTGGGTGAATGGAAAGGCACCTCCAGGCCTGGTCAGAAGGGCGGGTTCGGCTTCATGATGCAGTCCCGCCGTGGGCAACTCATGGGCTTTGACCTGTACGACAGTGCCACCAACATGAACGGCGTTGTCTTCGCAGAGTCTGGTGCTGGCAAGTCATTCTTCACCCAGTTTTTGGTTGCCGAGTATTTGTCCATGGGTGCCAAGGTTTTCGCGATCGACGTGGGCAAGTCCTACTACAAGCAGTGCAAATGGTTGGATGGGTCGTTCATCGAGTTTGGCCATGAATCGACTATGTGCCTGAACCCGTTTTCGACTGTTGAGGATCTGGACGATGAAGTCGGTCTCCTGCAGGCCATCATCGAGAAAATGGCCGCCCCTGAAGATGGCCTTGATGATTACCGCAGATCTCGAATTGAAGAGGCCATCAAGGCCGTTTGGGGGAGTCTGGCTCACTCGATGACGATCTCTGACGTGGCCGACTACATGATCAACCAGCCCGATGAGCGTGTGGTTGATATTGGCCACATGCTGTACCGGTTCACACGAAATGGTAGCGAAGGAGCGTGGTTTGATGGCCGCTCCAACTTGAACCTCAATAAGGACTTTGTGGTCTTGGAGCTTGAAGAGCTGAAGAGCAAGAAGACCCTGCAGCAGGTGGTCCTGATGCAACTGATCGCCGCAATCCAGCGCGAGATGTTCATGTCAAAGGATGGGCGCCCGAAGGTGCTCATCATTGACGAGGCATGGGACATGCTGGATGACCCCATGGTGGCCCGATTTTTGGAACACGCCTATCGTCGGTTCCGGAAGTACGGTGGGTCGGCCATCATCGTCACGCAGAGCATTGCCGACTTGTATGGCTCTACTTCAGGGAAGGCCATCGCAGCGAACAGTGCCTTCAAGTTCATTCTGCGGCAAACGCAGGAGACGATTGAGCAATGCGAGAAGGAGGGCTACCTGGCGATCGGCTCCTATGGCTATCACCAACTCAAGACGGTGCACTCCATTCCGGGCAAATACTCCGAGGTGATGGTGTACGCAAACCAGGGGGTGGGGATTGCTCGGCTTGTTCTCGATCGATGGTCGCAGGTGCTCTTTTCTACTTCTGGTACGGAGCGAACTGAGGTGATTGAATCGATTGCGGCCGGTGTTGATCCCGTGCGGGCGATTGACCACTACATCGCTCGCCATGGCTGAGAAAATTCAATTCAGGTGATGTTCTCACCGCACGAATGTGCGGGCTCGACCTGTCGTAAGCATGTTTCTCTCCACGGCACAACGAAGGGGAGGCGTCTGGAGACGCTTTCCATGCTGCTTGCGCAGGTTACTCGGCAGGGATTGGCCTGCGGACAAAATCCTGCAGCATGCCCAGCTCGATGACAGCTTCCTCTGCTGGAACAAGCACTGGCATGATGCGCAGCCGCAGGCCGAGGCTCAGGGGCTGGCCTTGGGCACAGCTCGCAACTTCTGTGACTGGATCCCATCAGCCATTGCACGCATTGAGATCGGGCGTAGTAGACCATCCTACGCGGTCGATTCTTGAGGCCGCCTTGCCTAGGCCAGTGATGCGCGTGGAGGGGGCGCCACTCGGTTGGTGATTGGTCCGGTGGTCGTGTGCCATGGAACCTAGCTACTCCGAGCCGACAATGTTTATAAATGCCAACAATTGCTCAAAAAGTTACAAAGTAGCACTTTAACTTTGCATACGTTTACATCACAATGCGCCCAAAAGGGAGGGGTGGCATAAAGTGATTGCTCTGCACCCCGTGGATTGAAAATTTCATTTCGTGTGGGGTCACGGTCAGGCAGCTGCCTTGAGCGCGATTCAACGCGCCATTTCCATGCGCCTGCACTTTTCTGAGCCGAGTGATAGCCCCAGCGACAGCACCACTGAGGCCGTCGTTGCCACAGGGCTGGTAACTGAAGATCTCAAACCTGCCTCCAGCCTGCAAGCCTGGGTTTGGCGCGCAAGCCGATACTTGGAATGGTGTCTACGGCTGATCTGGCGGCTTTTGACCTCGGGGCGTTGGGTCACTAGTGCATTGCTCTTGGCCTCGCTGGGCTGGTTCAGTGCCTCAGCCGATGTCGGCCAGGCCTTGGGCTGGCTTCAGAACCAGGTGCAGACCAGTGGCATAGTGCGCACCTTGTCGGCGGTGGCGGCTCCTGAACAAACCCAGTGCGAAGTTGCCCAGACACTCCTGACCTTGTCGGGCAATGGCCCGCAGGTGGCGTCACTGGTGGCGACCCTGCAAAACGACAGCCAGGCCGTTACCCAGACCGTCGCTTGCCGCCGCAGCCTCGAGCTTGCCGCCGGTGCAAGCCCTACGGGCACCTTGGCAGATCGCCAACAAAGTTCTGGTGGCTATTCCTCCTACTCGGATCAAGCCGGCCCCAGCCTGCTGGATACCGGGTGGGCGCTCCAGAGCGAAGTTGGCGCTTTGTCGGCATCCGATCAGTCATTGCTGATCGGTTGGCTCCAGGCCCAGCAAAATGCGGACGGCAGCTTTGGCAAAGGCAGCGGTGCGAGTTTGCTGGCCACTGCCAAGATCCTCAATGGCTTGAAAGGAGTCGTGAGCAACTCGTCAGCGGCGGCCCAGATCGCTCAAAAGGCCGTGACCTATTTACTGAGCGCGCGGGATGCTGCCGGTGGTTGGGCTAGCGACATCGGACTCACGGCCATCGTCTTTGAGGCGGTCCAACCCTACAGTGGCAGCGATGCCAGCATTGCCAGCACCGTGGCGGCCTCCCTGCTCAAGGCTCAAGCGGCCGACGGCTCATGGGGCGGCGACCCCTACGTCACAGCCCTGGCTCTCAGGGCTTTGTATCTGGCGGGTTTGACGCCCAACAATCCTATCCAGCCCGGCAATCAAACCACGGTGCTGGGCACGGTGAGCAATGGCGCAACAGGCCAGACTCTTTCGGGGGCGACGCTGACCATCACCCGCACTGGTAGCACTCCCCAAACGGTCTCCACCAACGCTTCTGGCGCGTATTCGATCAGTCTGCCCGCAGGCGCTGTGACAGTCACTGTCTCGGCCGCCGGATACAACAGTGTCTCCACTGGGCTGACCCTGGTGGCCGGAACACGACTGAACTTTTCGCCGGCCTTGCTGGTGGTGGGCAGCCCTGCCGCCACTCCGGGAGGAACGGTTCTGGGTACCGTTGTCGATGCTGCGACGCAGGCGCCCATCCCGGGGGCCCAGATTCTTGCCACGGCGTTGAGCACGTCGAGCACGACCTACCCCGCGCAGAGCGCAGCCGATGGCCAATTCAATCTGGCTCTGCCGGCAGGCAGTTATGCCCTCGCTGTCTCTGCCACCGGTTACAAGCCGCAGTCCTACCAATTGAGCCTGACGGATGGCTCCAAACTCCAATTGGGCAAGGTCCAATTGAGCGCGGCCCCCACCACGACCACCTTGAGCGGCAGCGTCAAAAACAGCACGGGTTCGGCCGTGTCCGGCGCGACGATCAGTGTGATCGCAGGTGGCATGACGGCCACGACCACCTCGGGCGCGAGTGGCTCCTACAGTTTGTCGAATCTGCCCATGGGGCCGTTGCAGATCACGGTCAGCGCGACCGGGTTTCGCAGCATCAGCATGACCCTGACACCCAGCCAACCGGGAAGCTACACGCAGGATTTCGTGCTGAACTCCTCCAGCAGCAGCACCGGGGCCTGGAGCCTGGGCAATCTGGTTTTCACACCGAGCAGCACGGGTGCCAATCAAACCGTTGCCTTGCAGGTCACGGCCACCAACAACGGCACCGCGGTGGATACCGCACAGGCTCGCATTGTGATCACCGACAGCAATGCAAAGGCTGTCGCGAGCTTTGGATCGCAGGATGCCCAGGGCGGTCCGGTTGGCGTGCTGACCGCTTCGCCCAATCAAAGCAAACAGTTGAATTTCAACTGGAACACCGGCACCTTTGCCGTTGGCTCCTATACCGTGGTGGCGCAGCTCTATGTACCAGGGTCGCCCACCTTGAGTCAGCCTCAGGGCCAACTCCTGGCCTCATTGACGTCGGGGACTCGCATCCAGATCACGGGCAGTCCCCATTTCAGTGGTGGGCTTGTCGCCGACCCTCCTGTATTGCAACTAGGGGCGTCGACCGTCGTCAAACTTTCCGCCGTTGTGCAAAACGACGGCAATCAGGCGCTGGCGTCCCAGGACTTCGTCTTGGTCGGAACCAACGCGCAAGGGGCAACGGTCTATTCGCAAACGGCCAACGCCTATGCGCTCAACCTGGCACAACTGGCCAACCTGAGCTTTCCGGCATGGACGCCCACGGCGCCTGGTGACTACCAATTCCAACTGAGCAGTGCGAGCACGCCTGGGCAACTGACCCAGACAGTCCACGTGGGTGACTATGGCCGAGGCCAGTTCAGCGTTGACCTTCCCACCGTCCCGCCTGGAACGCAAAAGGTGCGTGGCACGATCAACACCTTGGGTGTTGATGTGGCCAATGGCTCTAGCGCCGACCCACTCAGTAGCCTGGTGAAGACAGCGATCGGCAAGGCTGTCCAGCACGCCGACACCTTGGCGTACAACCATTTTGTCAATGACCTCCAGTGCTTTGCCTGTCATGTCCAGACACAGACCGTGGTGGGAGGCGAGCACAACCTGAAGTTCATTCAACCGCAGGACGCCCTGCGCCGTGCGGTGCTGGCCAATGCCATCAGCCAATATCAGGAACCTGACGGCGCCATCAGCTACGTCTATGGTGGGTACAAAGGCATCAACTCGACGTTGGCCTTGTGGGCGCTCAATCAATGGCATGCACCAGACTCCGTGGCCGCCTCCAAAAATGCCATGGCCCGATACTTGGCCTCGGTGCAAAACCCCGACGGAACCTGGCCAGTGGAGCACCCCTATTCATGGTGGCGATCGACGCCCCCGCTGACGGGATTGAACACCAGCAGCCTGGTGGAAGTGCGGGCCGCTGCGGCAGCGGGCGCCACCAATACCAAACCAAATTGGACACCTTTGTCTGTCCCAGGACTGCCTGGCGGCGACATGGCACTGGCGGCGGATGCGAGCGGCAATCTGTATGTCGGTGCGGTGGCGGCTCAGCAGATCTGGAAAATCGATCCGCAGGGACAAGGGCATCTGCTCGCATCCCAGATCCCAGTCACCAGCCTGTCTTACGTTGCCAGCGGCAAACTCCTGGTGACAGCGCAAACCGGTGTGTATTGGATGCAAGTCGACGGCAGCCTGTCGCAGATTGGGTCGTCGGCATCCTTGGACGCCAAGCCCTTGCCCAATTCGACGTCGATTGTGTTCGTAGGAGCCGATCACCAAGCCTACCAAATGGATGCTGCAGGGGCTGTCACGCCCTTCTCGGATGCGCTGAATGGCAGCGCCTATGGCGCTATCTTGCGCGGGGTTTCGATTGACAGCCAAGGGCGGGTACTGTTCGCAGGACAGCAGACCGTGATCGATACGAGCAATGTGGTGGTGCCCACTGGGGTGATTGTGCGCATGGACCCGACAACCCGCCAGATCCTCGATGTACCGTTACCGCGTGCCCACGGCCTGCCGCAATTCCTTGTTCCGTCTGGCAAGGGATTCTTGCTCGGTGGTAGCTATGGACTTTACCGGTTTGACAGTGAATGGGTGTCCGAACGCTGGGTCTACGATGGCGTATCGGGGGTGGCCCAATTGTCCAATGGACAAGTGGTCATCCATCGGCAGGACGGACTCTATGTCTCGCAGTCTGCAGGGGCCGACACCGGATTGCTAAGCATCCTGGATGCCTCGCTGCTCAAGTCCACCTCGGCCTTGACGGCGGGCGTCGGGGTGGATTCACAAAACAACCTCGAACTGGCCTTCCAATTGATGGGGTTGGGCAAACTGCGGTCGTATTTCCAGGCAGTTGAGCCCAACGGCGCAAACCTGAGCAGCGTCAACGCAGCCATCGCGTCTGTTTCTGGCACCTTGTCGTCGCGGCAGTTGTCGGACGGGGGCTGGAGTTGGCACCAGGCTTGGGTTGGCTGGGGTAGCGACTCCATGGTGACGGCCATGGTGGGTGTCGCGCTTGATGTGAACAACCCTTCGGCCCAATCCCCGCAGGTCAGAAACGCCGTGCAACTCCTGCTGTCACGTCAACAGCCCGATGGCGGCTGGCGAACAGAGAATGGTGCGACATTTGGACTGCTGGGCGACAACCCGAACCTCCAATTGATCCCCTCCACCTGGGTCGAAATCTGGCTGCCCGTGATGCTGGACCGCCTGGGGGGTATCGATGCCCAGCTCCAAGTCACGGTGCCCGCCAATGTGACCCTCAGCAACCCCGACCTGCCCCTGATTAGCAGCGTGGCCCAGCCCGATGGCAGCACTCTGCACACCTGGAACTTGGTGGGGGTCACGAGTGCCGGGCAGAAGGTCAACTTTGATCTGAGCCTGCAGAACATGCAGATTGGCGAAGTGCGCCCGGTGGCACTCTCTGCCAACCTGGTCATGAACAACAGCCTCACCGGTGGCACGGTCACGGCCCCCATCACCGTGCCCGTGGTCAGCGTGGACAATGGCTTGAGCCTGACTGTGGCTACCGACAAGGCCAGCTACACCGAATCGGATCAGGCCACTTTCACGGCCACGTTGACCAGCCACGCCACCACGCCCCAAACTGCGCAGGTGCGCATGAGCGTGCTGGATGCCAACCAGAAGTTGGTCACGACCTTGCCTCTGCCGGGCGTGAGCTCTGTCAATCCAGGCTCGACCGCAACCGCCAGCCTCAACTGGTCGGCAAGCACGGTCATCTCGGGCGGCTATCAGGTCAAGGCCGAGCTCATCAATGCTCAAGGTTTGGCCTATGCCAGCGCCACCGCGCCTTTCAAGGTGGTCGCCAGCCAAGGTGTCCAGGTGTCTGCCCATATCAGCACCGACCGCAGCACCTACAGCGCCGCGCAATCCATCCAGATCCAGGACCAGGTGCGCAACCTCACCAGCAACGCCTTGCTCAATGGCCTTGTGGTCCAGACCGATGTGATCGACAGCACGGGCCGCAGCGTAAATCAGCACAGCGAATCCTTGGCGCAGTTGGTGCCCGGTGGCTTGCAAAACTACGGTTACAGCCTGCCGGCCACGGGCCTGGCGGCCGGGAACTACAGAGCCCAGCTGACGGTCAGCGCTGCGAGCGACCCAGGCAATGCGCTTGCCCAGCATAGCGCGGCCTTCAGCATCCAGGACACCAGCCAAACCGGCGTGGGCTTGAGTGGCGCCTTGCAGGCCACGCCCGCCAGCGTGCCGATCGGCCAACCGGTGGCACTGGCATTCAAACTCAGCAACGCTGGTAATGCGGCCCTCAGCAATGCCACCGTCAGGGTGCGTGTGATCGATCCCGACACTGGCAACGTGTTGGGCACCTTCAGCCAGGCCAACGTGGCCTTGAATATGGGGGCGCAGCAAAGCTTCAACTGGACTTGGCCTGCTGCCGGCACCGCTGGCAAGACGGTGGTGGCCTCGGCCACAGTGCAGCTGACCACGCAGGAGCTGCCACTGGCCCAAGCCAATATCTCGCTCACTGCGGCCGCGCTCCAGCCGTTCACAGGCACCTTGAGTGCCAGCCCTACCGGAGTGCAGAGCGGCCAGGCTGTTCAGCTCACGTATTCGGCCCTTAACCCGAACAGCGTGCCACAGGACGCCACCCTCACGCTCAACATCCGCACCGCTGGAAGCACCACCGTGCTCCAAAAGTGGGACATGCCCCAGACCCTGGCCGCCAACAGCCGGTTTGCGGGCAACCAGGCCTGGGAGGTGCCAGGTGCTGTGGGAACCCAATACCAAGCGACCTGGACGGCCACTGTCGCCGCTGCGGGTGGGGCGAGCTCGCCCGTGTCCACCGTCCTGGCCACGGCCAATTTCAGCGTGACCACGCCTGCTGTGCAATTGCAGATCAACGCTCAGGCCGATGGCAGTACCTCGCCCCGCCTGCTGGTCTTGGTCAGCTGCACCAGTGCTGATGACGGCTTGGCGTCCAGCCCGGCCTGCGATGAGCCCAAGGCCCAGGCCTTGCGCGACTATTTCAACGCGGTGGGTTTGAGTGCCAAGGTGGTCACCACCCAGGCCGAGTTCGAAACCGAAATGCGCTGCGGCCTGTACAACCTGTACTGGGTCAGCGGCGGTGCAGGCAAGCTCTCCGACACAAGCATCAAAGAACTGCGCGAAGCGGCTGAGCGCGGGGCAGGCCTGGTGCTCGACGGCAGTCCCCATGCTCGCGATACCTTGATTCACCCGACCCTCGGTGTGGTGGCTCAAGGCAGCACCGGCTTGACCAAGCCCAGTGTGACCCTGGGCAATGGTGGTTTGTACGCATCGGCCACTTTCAACAGCCTGGGCAAGCCCACCAAGCTGGCCCTGCAGGGAAGCACAACGCAGGCTACCTACAGCAGCACGCAAGGGCCGGCTATTGTCAGCCGCAGCGTGGGCCAGGGGCGCAGCCTGGTCTTCGGCTTCAACCTGACCAGCTTGCTTGTGCAAGCCCAGGCGGCCTCTAACAGTGGCCTTCTCGACCTGCTGCAGCGCAGTGTGACCTATCTGGTGACGCCGGCGCGCAATACCGGCGCCGTGGGCAGCTTGCAAAACCTGGCTGCCCAGGTCAGCAACGCCGGCAATGTGGCCGCGACTGTCACCGTGCAGGCGACCTTGCCCTCGGGTGTGGCCTTGATCGGGACCCAGCCTGCTGTGCCGTCTTCCTCGCAAAGCGGTGGTGCGACCCAGGTGAGCTGGTCCCTCAATCTGGCACCCGGTCAGAGTGCGTTGGTGGCGTTGCAAGCAACAGCCTACCTGCCTGGCAGTTACAGCGTGCCCTTTGTGGTCCAGTCCAGTGCCAACGGAGCGACTTCTCAGTCGCAAACCTTGGCCCAAGGCTTCAGCCTGGTCGCCACCCAAGACCTGGGCACCACGGCCGCCCGTGCGCTCAACACCCTGGCCCCTGTGCAGGCCGCGGATGTGAGCGCCGCCAACCAAGCGCGCAACGCCGCGACCAATGCCAACACTTTGATGCAGCAAGGCAACTATGCCGACAGCCTGGCCGCCTGGGTCAGTGCGGCGGATTCCGTGCGTGCCATCACCACCTTGGACACCAGCACTGCGCGCCAGGCACTTGCCCAGGCGCTTCAAGGCGCTGAGCGGCAGTTGTGCCAGCAATGGGCCTGCATCACCGGCAAGTTGGACTTCAGCGTCAACAACCAGACGGCTCGTCAGGTGCCCTTGCTCGGTACCATCCAGGGTAGCCGCACGGTGTTCAATAACTGCCCGCCGCAGATCAAGGACATCCCGGTCACCTCTTCGTGGGTCAACCGTCGAAGTAGTGCTCAGGTTCAGAACCTGTGGGACAACCTGACCATCCCGGGCAACAGCAACAACGTGCGCCTCAATGGTTGGCAGGCCGACAGCCAGCAGCAGGCCAACGACATCATCGATGTGCTGCTGACTGCCAACTGGCAGAACCAGACGCTGTTCCTGGCGCGTGACCAATTCCAGGTCGTGGTGCTGCCCCCGGTGCTGACCGGCAGCGTCAGCATCAACCCCACGCATGCCAAGGCGGGCCAGAACGTGACCATTGCACGCACTGTCAAGAACAGCGGTGCCATGGGCAACAACATCCCCGTGAGCATCCGGGTCACCGACACCACCCAAGGCGGCAAGCTGCTGCAGCAGTTCGACCAGACCCTCACGCTCAACCCAGGTGAAACCAACAACGGCAACACCAACTGGCAGGTCAGCGGCACAGGCGGCGACCAGGTCAAGGTGGAACTCCTGGCCACTGTCAATGGCGTGGTCCAAGTGCTGGGCTCCACCAGCTTCACGATCGACAAGTAACCCAGTTTGAGACCTGACTCCATGAAGAAGTCCGTGATGTCCTGCATCTCCCCAATCAACACCCAAGCCGCCTGGCAACCCTGGTTGCGGCCCGTGGCCCGCGTGGTCATTGGGGCCCACCTGGCCCTGGCCCTCCAGCCCTTGAGCGCGCTGGCCCAGGAGCCCGGTGCGTCGGCCGACAACCCTGTGGCGCAGGCGCAGGTGCAGCGCCTGTTCCAATGGCAGCAAAAGCTCAACGTGGCGCAAGCCACCAAAGCCCAGGCCAGCCAGGCTGCCAGCAGCTCCAGTACCTCAACCGCAGCCAGCGATCGCACCGCACGCAACCTTGGCCGAGCCCAGGATCTGGTGCGCAGCCTGCGCCGCGCCAGTGGCGCCACTTCGGGGGGGACATCGACCGCCAAGGCGATGGCCACCCCCAGTCTGATCGCCAAGGCCGCCACCACTGTCGATGCTGAAACCCAAGCTCTGAGCAGCGCCCTCGACGCCATCGATGCCGACACCGACGCCGCGCTGGCCGAATTCCACCAGCTTCGCCAAGGCCTGATTCAGCAAGGCGTCTCCAACGACATCTTGCTGCGTCATGATCAGACCGAAGCCGAGCTGCAAAACCGGGCCACGACCTTGCGCTCGCTGATCCAGGCCTGGCGCACCGGGCCCAGCAGCACCAAGCTGGCGGCCATCAGCGACTACTTCGACCGCTACCCAGTTGGCAAAAAGCCGCTGGCCATCGATCCACAGAAGCTGCCCTGGAGCACGCCCAAGCCCAACACCCGTGCCCCCGCGACCACCAAAACCGCGTGGTTCCAAAACCTGTACGGCAAGGAAAGCGTTCGACTGGCCCAGGCCGGCGGCAGCGTCGGCCCCATCCAGTTCAACATCCCGCCCGCCCCTGGCGAGGCCCCCACGGCCGCCGACCTGGCACCCACCCCAGAGGTTCAGCTCACCGCCGCCATCCAGGCCCAAGCTCAGTCCTTGGGCAACAACCCGGTCAACATCCACAACTGGGTGCGCAACAATGTGGAATGGGTGCCCACCTGGGGCTCCATCCAAGGCGCGCAAGACACGCTGGACAAGAGACGAGGCAACGCCTTCGACATCGCCAGCCTGGAAATTGCCCTGCTGCGCGCGGCCAACATCCCGGCGCGTTTCCAGCTCGGCACGGTCGAGATCCCGGCCGCCCAGGCCATGAACTGGGTGGGCGGTGTTCAGAAGCCGGAGGCCGCTGTGGTGCTGCTCAACCAGGGGGGCATTGCGGCCACTGGCTTGAGCAACGGCGGCAGCATCCAGGCCATCCGCATGGAGCACGTCTGGGTGCAGGCCTATGTGAACTGGGCCCCGGGCCGGGGCAGCCAAAACGCCAGCGCGAATCAGCACGTCAACCCCAATGGTCCGTTGAATGCCTGGGTTCCGCTCGATGCGAGCTACAAGCAATACAGCTACGCACCCGGCATGGACCTTAAGACCGCCGTGCCGTTCGATGCCAATGCCTTGCTCCAGGCGGCCCAGCAAGGCGCCACGGTAAATCAAGCCCAAGGGTGGGTGCAAAACCTCAACCAAGCGGCGATCGCCAGCCAACTCAACAGCTACCAAACGCGGCTCAAGGCTTACATCGACAGTAGCCCGACCGGTACTGCCAGCATGGTGGGCGATGTGATCGGTAAAAAAATCATTGGGGAGACACTGCAAGCCTTGCTGCCAGAGGCAGCTCCCCTGAGTGTGGTCAGCCTTGGTAGCCAAGGGGCGCAGCTCCCGGCCCAACTGCAGCACCAGTTCACCTACAGCCTCAGCGACCCCAGCGGCAACCCCTTGCTGAGCTATACCGAAAAAACCAGCCAACTCACCGGCAAACGCCTGACCCTGAGCTACGTGCCTGCTGATCAGGCCAGCCTCGACCTCATCAACAGCTACCTGCCAAAGCCCCATGCCGATGGCTCACCCATCCAGCCCAGCGAGTTGCCAAGCAGCCTGCCGGGCTACCTGATCCGGCTCATTCCCCAAATCAATCTCGATGGCCAAGTGGTTGCCAAAAGCAGTCAAGCCATCGTGATGGGGACGGCTCTGCAAAGCACCGGCGGCTTTACTCAGCTGTACGACCCCACCCAATGGGACCTGAGCAGCGAAGAATCCAACCTGGCAGGCAACGCCACCGCCATCGGCATCAGTGCGGGTGGTGTCAGCGCAGCTCAACTCGATCACCTCAAGAGCCGGCTTACGCAGGCTCAGACCCAACTTCAAGCCCAAAACGTCTCAAACCTGACGGGCGAACAGATCAGCGGTGATCTGCTGAGCGCTGTCATTTGGAGCTGGTTCGCGGCCTCAGAAAGCCACAACCGCCAGAGCCAGAACCAAGGCGGTGTTGTGGAAAACCCCGGGTTGAGCTATGGCCTGTTCCACGCATCGGCCAGCCCGATCTACAGCTGGGGCGTGGCGCGCAAAGTGGTCTTCCCGGGGGTGAATATGGACATCGGGCATGTGCGCAACCTGACCTGGGCGAAAGACAGTGACAAAAGCAAGTGGGTGAACTACAACCGGATGCGGGGGCAGTACATGAGCACCCTTGAGCATGCAGTGCCTGAGAGGTTTTTCAATGATCCTAGTCAGTGCAATCTGCAGGGAGTCACAAACAAGGTTGCGGGCTTGCCGGACTGCCCGCAGGGAATCTCTGCAGTGAAGGCCTTGGGGATCGCAGCGGCCCAGGGGCAGAGAATTTACACGATCACGCAGAAGGTCTACAACGATAACCCTAACATCGTTAATACGGCCCTGTCCGCGCACAGTTTGGACACGCAGAGCCGGGTGCAGCAGGCGCTGGATGCAGGGTATGAGGTGACGGTTCATGATAGTCCGATTTCGGAAAGTGGCTGGACAGGGGCAGGGTACTCGGCGATTGATCCAGATACTGGGGCTGGTGGCTACAACATTGAGGGTGGGAGCAATGGTGGATATAAGGAGCATTTGGAGAGCGAGCCTGGTATGCGATTGCTTAATTTTTTCGGTGTAGGTGCCCCTCCAACGTCTTACGAAGCGCCCTTGTTGACTCCGATGTACAGCCAGATGGTTTTGGCAATCTATTCGGCGATAAATACAGTCTCTGAGATAGTCGACTGTTATAGATCGCAGATTGCAGATTCGATTTTGTTTATTATTCTTGCAATGGCTGTTGGGATTGTTGCCTCAGCTTTGACGGGAGGGACTTTGGGGCCGGCTGTTTTGGCCGCAACTAGCTTGCTTATTGCGACTGGTGCGAATGCATCTGTACCAAAAAAGCCGGAATGCGCCTTACCAGTTATGCGGCTGCAGCTTCAGGTTAGCCCTCGAGCCACAGGTACGCAAACCTTCGAAACATGGGGGCAGCCTATTGAAGGTGAGGTTGGCATTGGCGTGACAACTCGCCAAGTGAGAGATAAGATGGAAGAAATGTTTAACAATAGGCCTTCCTGGTTCCCTGGGGGGGTGGATTTGAGAGGAATGATTATATCTATGAGTATTTGTATAAAAAAGTATTCGATATTTGGAACGTCTGGTGCGCCACGAGAGCAGATATGCTCGCCTGAGCAGCGAAATTATAATGGACTGTATTATCGGCTTGATCTTGAGAACATCAATGGTGTTAATTTGAAGGAATGAGATGGATTGGCTTGGTCGATATGATTTTTTAATTGAAATGGCACGTCGAGGTGATTTTTATAAATTCAATATTTTCATAGATGAGCTCATGGATGCGGGGTTGTCGAGTCAAGAGCTTAAGGATTTTACTGCTCATATTGTCAAAAGCTACGATGGTGCCTCATGTCCAATAAGAGTGACAATATTATCCATGTTGCTTAAGTTGGATGAAGAAGTCGCCTACAAGGTAGCCAAGGATGGTTTGGAGGATGCATATGCATCATTTCGTTATCACGGGAGTTTGCTGCATCAGATAATATTCTGTATAGCGCGCCGCGATGATATAAAAATCGCTACATCTTCGATTGAGCATGATAAAAATATGAGAATTGCCTTTGCGTTGATGAATAATTTAAATGTTGAGGAGTTTGCTAGGCGCAATTGATGCAATGTGTTGCGCTTAATTGCGTAAGTGTTGATTTACATGCAAACTTGGGGGTGCGGGTAAAACTTGAGCTGATTTATGCCGCAAGTCCAAGGCATACACTGTACTCAACAGGGCTGAGAGAGCCAAGAGATATCTTGATTCGCTTCTTGTTGCACCAGCGGAGGTACGAGTCGACCACCGCAATGAATTTCTCAATGGTCGTTCCCTTCCAGTCCGGAGGATAGAACAATTCGTTCTTGAGGCGACCGAAGAACCCCTCGTTGGCGGCATTATTAGTCAACCCTGCCAAACCCTAGCAACCCGCATGAACATTGGCCCCGCAGGCCATTGCCTCAGCCCAGAACTCCCAATTTAATATTCACCACAGCCCAATTCCTAGGAGTTTTGCCTGAGGCCCGATCAACCATGACCGCTGACTTCTTCCGCAACCGCCTTGACCAGATGATTGATCTGCGCCACCCGTTGGCGGTGCTTGCCAACCGCATGCCCTGGCAAGAGGTGGAGGCCTCTTTGGCTCACCGGTTTGCACGCCAGGTGCGCGCCGGCAAGCGCATCGAGGACATGGATTTGTTCGGCCCCAAGGGCAACCTGATCGTCGGTGCCCGGGCCTTCCTCGGTAACCCGTATGACGGCCACACCCTCAACGAACAAATCGAGCAGGCCACCATCCTGATGCAGTCCACCGGCATCCAGCCCCAAACGGCCTTTGTGGACCTGGGCTATCGCGGGGTGGACAAAGACAACCCCGGCCTGAGCATCAAGCACCGGGGTCGATTCAAGAGCATGAGCGACAAGGACAAGACGTTGCTCAAGCGACGCCAGGCGATCGAGCCCATCATCGACCACCTCAAGGCCGATCACCGATTGAACCGCTGCCATCTCAAAGGGGCACAGGGAGACAGTCTGCACGCGGTGCTGTGCGCAGCGGGCTACAACCTGCGCTGGCTGTTGAGGATGATCGCAAAGAAGGGCATTGGCCCTTTTTTGCGCCTATCGGGGGCGGCTGAATGCACTCGGTTTATCTTGAACTGGCTGCGTCGTCTCTTCGATTTACGGACCAACCCCTTGCCTTTCGGTGGTGCTCAGGTTGAGGTTTGAATTTCTCAGGGACGACGAATTAAAGGCTATCGGCATGTGCATAAAATGCAAGGCTATCAAAGAAGCCGCACAACAGTGCGTTGCAAAGGGTGCGTAATGGTTGGTTTGTATAATGATGCAAATTTTATCGACTCATACGTCTTGTCTGTTCATGATGGCTTTTCGGCTAATGAGGGTATTGATCGAAATATTTGCCTGGCATATTCCACGGGTGATGCGTGGTCGGTGGAGAATATTGTAAAAACTCTTGATTATAGGCCGTGGATTGAAATTTCGGATGATGATCTTTTTTGTTGCGGATTTTCTGAGTTGGAGTCTTATTTAACAAAAGAAGCTTTTGTTTATTACATTCCCGCACTTCTGATATCAGCTGTGCGAAACATTGGGTCGGAATCAACTGGATTGCATGAAGTTCTTCTTCGTATGCTTCTTCCGTATGGCTATGAATTTTCGGATGTGTGGGATGCATTTGGCGATGGCCTTTTTGATCGGCCGTTAGATCTGGGTGCTTTAAATTCTATTGATCGATGTAAATATTTGCACGAGCATTTGAATGTTCATCGCCGTAAATGTGTTGGGTTTTTTGTTGAAAATATATTGAGTTACTATGGAATCTCTTCGAATTCGGATTTGATGCCACTCAAAAGTCGATTTCTTGGCTTTTGGTCTGGAGTAGATCGTTGATCGCGCGTTGGCCTGTTTGTTGTTTGTGATTCATTGGGGCGAAAGTGTGGCGTGGCAGCGGATATAGGAGCCTTGGCACGCTGGCCATCGATCCACAGAAACTGCCCTGGAGCACGCCCAAGCCCAACACCCGTGCCCCCGCGACCACCAAAACCGCATGGTTCCAAAACCTGTACGGCAAGGAAAGCGTTCGGCTGGCCCAGGCCAGCGGCAGCGTCGGCCCGATCCAGTTCAACATCTCGCCTGCCCCTGGCGAGGCCCCCACAGCTGCCGACCTGGCACCCACCCCAGAGGTTCAGCTCACCGCCGCCATCCAGGCCCAAGCTCAGTCCTTGGGCAACAACCCGGTCAATATCCGCAACTGGGTGCGAAACAATGTGGAATGGGTGCCCACCTGGGGTTCGATCCAAGGCGCCCAGGACACGCTCGACAAGAAACGAGGCAACGCCTTCGACATCGCAAGCCTGGAAATCGCTATGCTGCGCGCGGCCAACATTCTGGCTCGCTACCAGTTGGGCACGGTCGAGATCCCGGCCGCCCAGGCTATGAACTGGGTGGGCGGTGTTCAGAAGCCGGAGGCCGCTGTGATGCTGCTCAACCAGGGCGGCATTGCGGCCACTGGCTTGAGTAACGGGGGCAGCATCCAAGCCATCCGCATGGAGCACGTCTGGGTACAGGCCTACGTGAACTGGGCCCCGGGCCGAGGCAGTCAGAACGCCAGTGCCGGTCAGCACGTGAACCCCAACGGGCCGCTGAACGCCTGGGTGCCGCTGGATGCAAGCTATAAGCAGTACAGCTACGCGCCCGGCATGGACCTCAAGACCGCCGTGCCACTCGATGCAAACGCGTTGCTCCAGGCGGCCCAGCAAGGCGCCGCGGTGAACCCGGCCCAAGGCTGGGTGCAAAACCTCAACCAAGCGGCGATCGCCAGCCAACTCAACAGCTACCAGACGCGGCTCAAGTCATACATCGACAGTAGCTCGACCGGTACTGCCAGCACCGTGGGTGACGTGATCGGCAAAAAATTCATTGCGCAGACACTTCGCACCCTGCTGCCTGAGTCAGCTCCCCTGAGCGTGGTCAGCCTGGGTCGCCAAGGCGCGCAGCTTCCGGCCCAACTGCAGCACCAGTTCACCGACAGCCTCAGCGACCCTAGCGGCAACCCCTGGCTGAGCTATACCGAAAAAACCAGCCAACTGACCGGCAAACCCTGACCCTGAGCTACGAGCCCGCCGACTAGGCCAGCATTGGCCTCATTAACAGCTACCTGCCCAAGCCCCATGCCGATGGCTCGCCCATCCAACCCGGCGAGTTGCCAAGCAGTCCGGGGGTACCAGGGCTGGAGTGAATTGGAACTTGGCCATGCGTCCGGGCGAGCGCAGTGCGCTGGACAAGAACGGCCCAAGGTAATGCCTGGTCGACGAGATCGAGCGTATCAAGGCCCGCATCCGAGCCAGGGTGGAGCACCCGTTCACGGTCGTTAAGCGCCAGTTTGGGCACGTGAAGGCCCGTCACTGCGGGCTGGCAAGTGCACGGCGCAGTTGCACACGCTGTTTGCGCTGGCTAATTTGTGGATGGCCAAGGCCAAACTCATGGCAGTTGCGGCATGAGTGTTTCAGCTGCACGCCAAATCGGAGCGGGCGGCGCCGATTCCCGCTGGCAGTGGGCCTATCTGCGAAGTCAGATGGGGGTGACTCAGCGGCAATGCTCATGACCCGTCCACTGCCGCGTTCAACTCGTATTTGTTCAGGCCATCCCTAAAGCGTGCGCTTGTCTAAAGTAAATTGCTCCGATTTCCTTGAATGGAGACGGGAATCGAATTCTTTCGAGGGAATTCTTGAGGGTTGGATTCGTAATATTGATTCGTCATTTTGACCGTGATGCGGCTGGTTTCTCACGCTGCTGCGAGAGTGCTCGCCGCCCCTCAAATGCGATCGACCATGAACCCCAAACCTCACCAAAATTTGTCTCTCGATACACAAACAAACACTCCTGAAGCTCTGGCTGCAGCGCCTTCCAGTGCCGGTAGTGGCAAAGCCTTAAAAGCTACGGCGGCTGCTGCAGTTGGCAATTCCGGCACCAGCTTCTTTACTGACATTCTGGTCATGGGGGTGATCGCAGGTGTTGTTTCGTTAGGCGTGTCATACCTTTCGCCTAAATGGGTTGCGCCACCGAGCGACAGGTTGGCCATTGAAGACATTCTGGTGACGGTCAACTTCGACGCCATCGTCAAAGAGCAGATGCAGGCATTGACCGAGCGGGTGCGCAACGGTGACATCGAGGCCTCCGATATGCCGGCACGAACAGAGAAGTTCACGCTCGCGCTCATGGACAAGATCAACGCACAGGCAAGCGAGGGGAAGATCGTCATGCGGTCCGATCAGGTGCTTGCTGCACCAGCCAACATTCCAGACCTCACCGACAAGCTCCGCAAAGAGTTGCGCAGTGAAGGGGTCATGGAGCGCCGCAGCGAGGAATCATCCAAGTCCAAGGACGCAAAGTGACTTTTCCGGAGCCCACCGCGCCAGCAGTTCGACCCTGGCAAAGGTTCAAGCTGCTCCTGATCAATTGGGTCAAGTGGTTCATGGTCACCAACATCGTTTCCCTTGGATTCATCGTTTTGGGACTGTGGTTGCTTGGTGCTCATATCGGTCTCGATGTGCAACGCCTGATTGGTCAACCAGCTTGTATGCCCACCACGGTCTATCTGTGGCGCAACGGTATGCCAGGCCCTCCGAAGGTCGGTGAGTACGTCGTCGCTCGAATGCCGGATCGTGGCTACGCCATAGGGGCTAGGCCCGGGGATCGCATTGTCAAAAAGATCATGGCCGTCGCAGGTGACCAGGTGAAGGTCTCTGGCACCGAGTTGTTCATCAACGGCAAGCATGTCGATCGATTGTGGTTGGCCAAAAGCATCCCGGGTAAGGCACCAGGCGATTTCGATGTGGACATCACCTTGCAGGAGGGACAGCTGTTCCTCATGGGCACCACACAAGAGTCATTCGATTCCAGGTATTGGGGAGCAATTGAACGTGAACAAATCATCGGTAGCGCTATCCCTTTGTTTTAGCCTCATCGGGGCATTCGCGCATGCGGATCAGGCTTCCAACAAGGCCCCTTGGTTGAACAATGTGCCCAGCGAGGCCTCCATGAGCCGCGTAGAGCCCGCATTGAGGGAGCAGCAGGGGCAGGGCGCTGTAAGGGACATCCAGATGCTGGGCGGCGGTGAAAAGCCGTGGATGAAGGGCGTCACTGAGCGAGTGCAAAGCGTAGCCCCCAAGGGCGAGGCCGGTACAGGTGCAGACGACTTCGACATCCAGGTGTTCATCTCCACCGGGATGCCCGATGGTGTTTTGCGCGCCTTGTTCCAGCAGGCCCTCACCGAAAAGGATGTGAAACGTATTCGATTCGTGGTGCGTGGTTTTGAACCCCAGAAGGTTGGGGTTCTTCTGGGCAAGCTTCGCAAGCTGCTGCCCGATCCCTATCGGGATGACGTGCTTGTCGAGGTTGATCCCAATGCGTTTCGCACATACGCCATTGAGGCAGTCCCGGTCTTCCTGGTGAAGCAAGAGACCAAATGGTTCCAGGTCCGTGGCGTGGCCAGCCTTGATGGCGCCAGAGAAATTGCGCGCAAGCGTGGCAAGTACGTCCAGGGTGATCTCTTTCCGATCGCCGAGCCAGACATCCTGGCGGTCATCGAGGATCGCGCCAAAAAGTACGACTGGGAACCGGTGCTTCAACGTGCACGTGGGCGAATCGCACAGAACTTGCGACCCGGCTTCGACTTGCCCACGACCAACAAGGACTACACGACCCTGTTTACCCCCACATTCACGGCCCCTCACGACATCTCTGGTCCTGCACCGGGTGGTAAGGGGGAAGTTCTGATTGCTCGTGCTGGCCAGACCTTCGCGTTCCTCGACTACGCACGATTGCAGGTGCCTGTGATCATCTTCGACGCTGGCGACCCTCGTCAGATCAAGATGGTTGCGCAGTGGCTCAAGCGCGCTGAATACAAGGATGCAGATCTGTTTGTGGTGGGCAGAAGTGTCCAACCAAGCGATTCGCGAACCCCCATCACGCAAGACCTGAACAGGTACTTGAAGCGCCCCATCTACCCAATGCCCCAGCGCCTGAATGAGCGCTTTGGCGTAGAGGCAGTGCCAGCCATTGTTGAGCAGGAGGCGAGCAACCTGCGCATTCGCTATTTCAACCCGGAAGGGAAGGGGAAATGATCTTGTTCAAGCTCATCGTGCGGATCTGCGCCACGTGTCTGTTGTGCCTTGTCCTTTCATCACATGCGGCCCATGCCGATGATGGTTCAGTCACCAAGAACCTGTCCTGCAACAACTACAGCCCCTTGGAAACGATGTTCAAGGACGTGTGTTGGTCCGGGATGTTCCCATTTCGATTGATGGGCGCCACTTTCATGGACGGGAAGTCTGGTGTGCCAGAGGACGCGAATACCGACATTCTCTGCAAGTGCGGTGGCGATCTGAGCAAAGGGCAACTGCCTCGGATCGGCTTCACCCTGGGCTTTTGGGCTCCCTCGAAGATCATGGACGTGACTCGCAAGCCGTATTGCATGCCGTCTCTTGGTGGGGTCCAGCTCCCTTTCGGCGATGTCGAGTTTCTCAATGGGGGAACCAACTCTGGCCGGGGAGGGCGGGGAGACTATTTTGGCAACTGGGTGCTGTACTCCTTTCCCCTGATCTACATGCTGAGGTTGATTGACGATGGGGCGTGCCCGCCTGACGGCATGACTGAGTTCGACCTGCTGCAGGCCAGCCCCTCGTTTCCGAACTGGAACGATGTCCTCGGCCGCTACACGACATTCATCAACCCGGAGATGCTCCTATTCACCGGTGTGACATCGCTGGTTGCGCTGCCAATCGATGCTGTCAGCGCATCTGCGGGGAAGCCGATCAATGAGTTGTTCTGGACGGCTGGCGCCTGGGGCCCCATGTACCCCATCACGGGCTTCTACTACGGCAGTCAAAAGACGAAGCAAGACCCGGTGACGTTGAGCAGTCTGACCGCTGTGCGGGGCATCAGCTTGCTGCACCGGCTGGGCCTGCTCAACGAAACAATTGGCAAGTCGAACATGTGTGAGCGAAACCCGCGCTACGTCATCCGCAAGGATGCCTATCGATGGCAGTTCCTTGCACCTTCGCCTGAGACCAACGGCCCTATGCCAGGTGCTGCGCCACCAGCTGACACCACCTCTCAGGCGCGTGAGGTCAATCCGCCGTCTCGGTTTGGCTCTTGCAACCATGCCACGGGTGCCTCGTCAGCTGGCTGGGGCATGTGGCGAGATGTACCCGCGACCGGTGAAGACCATTCCTATCTGATTTTCCAATGGACTGATTGCTGCATTGGCATCACTCCCAACTGAAGCACCCAATGAAATCCAGCACAAGCACCGAGGGGCAGGGTTTTTCGCGTCACACTGCGCTCATCATTGGTGGACGCTTGATGGTGGCCTGGGCCATGTTTGGACTGCCCACCACTTCAATGTTCGCCTATGCGCAGGGCCTGCCGATTACGGCCTCAGATGACCAGCTCAAGGCTGCAGCGCAAGCTCGGACAGTGGACGACAACACTGCGGCCAAGCTCATGAACGATCGCGCAGCCAAGTTGATGAGAAGCCAGTACGACGCTGGTGCTGTGCGAACCCCCAAGCTGACAGAGGACACCACAACGTCGGTGCGTTTGCCCAAGATAGTCGATGACCCGGGTGACGCGGCTCGTGCTGCACAGGCGGCTGGGCGTATCCAGCAGCTCACTCGCCAGCAAATGGTGAACAGTGCCCAAAACGCAAACGGTATTGCTCAGGCGAATTACGGGCGCGTCGATGCTGCGAACAATCAACTCAATGACCAGCGCGTTGAGCCGGGTGTCAACCAAACATCTGGGACTCGGGTGAATATCACTGAGGTTATGCCTGGTTACTCCCCCAAGAAGGGGTACGAGCTGCGCCAACTCGGATCCACTCTGTATAGCAATCCGGAGCAAATGGAAGCCGTCGCGGCACAGAACCGCCGCAATCTTCGTCACGATGGATGCCGCAGAACCGATTTTGTGATGCAGTCGCGTCAGACCATCGAACTGGCGCCTGGATCTGCTGATCACCGCATTCTGAAAGTTGAGTTCTTTGACATCCAGAAGGTGGTCATTCCGAATACCAATCCGGTGCAGTATCAGACCATCACAGCACCAAGCACCTATAAGCGCGGGTCTGTGGATCTCCAGTATCAGACATTGGGCGGCACCAGCAATGTGATCTGGAAGCAGGTGGATGACACCTATGCCATTCGGTACACATACACGCCATTTACCCAGCCCAAGAGCCGAAATTACTTCACCTACAACCATGTCCTCGGGATATCGACTGGTGGAGCGATTCAGCGCATCCCCAATGCCATTGCCAGCTTCGGGACTCCGAGTGATGGGTGGAAGCCCGCGATCGGGTACTCGATCCCGTTGGGTGTGACTGCCGTCTACTTGTCTGCAGATCTTTATCAGACACAGGTCACGTATTCGGCACCGGCAGATGGTGTGCCCTGCGCGTCTGACCCTCCGCAGCAATGTGAGGTTTCTTCGATTGGCGGCGATCTGATCAGGTGGTGTCCAGGCAATCCTGGTGCGAACGTGGTCAACATGTACAACGACACAGCCAATCCCAGCCCTGACCGCTATGGCAAGGACGTTAACGACCAATCGGTAGCGAACGCTCAGCGAAAGGATTACTCAACAGATCTGGCAATTCGAGCTGGCGTGATCCGTGGCGTCAATGCGACCAACAGTGACAAGGCCAAAGAGTTGATCGGTTCATGCCGTCGAGACTCGGTATCGCACATCGAGCAAGTTCAGGGTGGGAGTTACGGCATCCCCGACATCCAGATGTGCTCGGAAACGTTGGTCAATCCGTTCCCGGATGGTTGCCAGGGGATCAAGCGAAGTTTCGGCCTCAGCTATGTCGGTGAGCAAAATTACATGACCGTCCAGGCCTTCAACAAGGTCAAGGTTGCGATCATGGACCCCAAGACCAACAAGCAGGTGGTGGATGCGCAGGGCTACCCCCTGTACACATACAGCAAGGTGCCGATCAACGTCTCGGGATCGCTGCGCACAGACTTTTCCATCATGGGCGCTGCTACCTGCCCTGCTGGTAGTAACTGCTCGACTGAGAAGCTGCCTGACGATCCGCGCGGCTCCTCGGAAGGAACTTACGTTGAGTATCAGCACATCCCCATGGGGGGCGACCCGAAGTTGTTTGTGGTCAACGGTGTGTACCCCCAAGGCGGCGCCACGGGCAATTTCACGGACTACGGAACCTCGGTGGGCTCTTGGACCCCTACAGGCACGCTTGTAGGAGATGGAACGCTCCACGAGGTCCGCCTGATGGCGAAGGTCTACAGCATCACGATCAACGAGTTCGCGGGGTGTCAACGTTACATGCAGTACGTAGCTGACGGGTACTGCCAGGGCGCCAAGTTGTCATGTACCGATACCGCAGCGACACGGACAGTTGGGGACGTAACATTCGGCCCAGGCCTGCCAAACCACGGCATTGTGGATTTGCTCAAGAAGTGGGGTACTGACGGCTCGGCCGTTGTCCCCACCGACTACCAAGATGGCGTGAGCGCTGATCCAAGTCCGAATGGTCCTCCGATCAGCATGTTGGATGACCAGATGTGCTGGCAGGCCGATGCGCAACCCTTCACGAGCTGCGCGACCATGGATGTCTCCTCAGGAGGCCTTCGTCAGTTCATGCGGGATGGCCAGAAGTGGGCGACAGATTGCAATGTGACGACAGACCAAAACGATGTTCCGCTTGAGACATCCCCGTCGTGCCGTCGTGATACCGCCCATGACGAATGCGATAACCGGTTCAAGGGTCTTTTCACCGGCCAGTGCTACAACCCTTCCATCGCATACGACTGCGGCATCACCAAGAACGTGCAGATCCCAGTTGTCGTGGAGGAGCAGGGGGACTCCTGTTCTGGTGCGATGAGATGCCTGGGCACTGAATGCCACAGACCGAATCTCTCTGGCACCGGCTCTGTCGATTTTGCAAAGTCAGCATCCGCAATGGAAGCCGTCAATCAGATGGTGAGCGAGATGGTCTGCGCCGAGACCGGTGAGGTGCCCACCAGTGTGGACCAAGCGTGCACGCCATACATCTTTGGCGGCAAGGCCATGTACTGCAAGATCCCCATTGGCTCCTCGATCGGGATTACCCCAAACTGCTGCAAGGAAGCCAGGAAGGGCGCAGCTGATGCGCCGAACTGGATGGACTACATGTCGGCCATGATCGGTCTGAACAAGCTGATCCGCTCAGGCCCAGTCCGCCAGGCCTTGGCTAACAGCGATGTCTATAACGGCCTATCCCACTCACTTGGGGAGATCTCAGCGCCGGTCACGGACCTCTACCAATCAGCCTCTGGTTGGGTGACCCAGAACATCACGTCCCCATTTCGAGCCGGTTTCGATGGTCTTTTCGGTTTGGATGCTCAATCGGATATCGCTCGGATTGGGTCTGACTCCGTTGTGAAGTCCGGTGCAATCGGAGACATGCTTAGAAGTTTCGAGCAAACGCTATATAGCGGTTTGAACGATGTCTTGCAGAAAATTGGCGGGGATCAGCTTTCTGGAATGATTTTCCAGCAAGTTCCTGGTGGAGCCGCAGGCCAACTCGAACTGACGCCCTTCCTTGAGGGTTTTCAAACAGTCATGATGGTCTATTCGATCGCGAAGATCATTGGCCACATCATCTTCGCTTGTAAACAAGAGGAGTTTGAGTGGGGTATGAATGACAAGTGGCGACTATGTACAGAAGTCGGTTCGTGTTGTTCAAAGAAGGTATTCTTGATTGGATGTGTTGAAAAACGCCAACTGTATTGCTGCTACAAGTCGATTGTTTCGAGAATTATTAGCACGCAAATCATGACCAAGAATTTGACAGGAAATCGGCCATTTGGATTCCGAACTGGACGAGGCCTCTTCGGTAACGTCACATCTATGGGTGGATGCGATGTGAATTGCGGTGGTTTCACGGCTTTGGAGTTGGCTGCTGTCGATTGGTCTAAAGTCGATTTGACAGAGTGGACTGATGTACTCGTAGAGGGGGGGATGCTGAATACAGCTGATCCGAGAACAAACTACGGAATCTCGAAGAACACAATTCAATCGTCCATGGCCATTACGAGAACGCCAGATGCCGCGAGTCAGTATGACAACAAAGTGCCAGCAGTCAAATCAGCGCAGGTGATGTCAGACAATATGGATAAGGTTATTGAATACAACCACGCGTTGAAGGATGATGTGTCAGAGCAGTGCTACGACCAGAACAAGAAGAAAATGCCTTTCACGTATCCTGGTTGCGATACAACCCCACCCTGATCGGGCTTCCATCAGCACGAGTTGGATGATTCGCTCATTTCCCCGAAAGGCCATCATTTAGGAAGTCTTTCGGGGGAAAAAATAAGGCCCTCATTCGTACCATAGGTCTTGCATTTCGCCCTCATTGAGGGCCCTTCTACGCAAGCCCTATGAACTACGCATTCAACCTCTGCCAATCCCTGGATTCCGTTGCAACGTGCCGGAAAGGGGAATGACATGGACCCGAGCTACCCACTGGTTGGTGGTGCACTCATCTGCACTGTCATCGCTGTCATCTTGGTTTCCTCCTCCAAGCCCGAGGGGCAAAGGCGCGAGGGTACGAAAGCACAGGGCACCTCACGACCCTCAGGATCCTCAGGTGGAGCTTCAATGGCCAGAAAAATGACTTTTGCTGGCTCCCCTGAAGATTTGGAAGAGCAGGCCCGCCTATCGAGCCTGCTGGTCCCGCCACCCGATGAGGTTCGTATCGAAGCAGTCGCACCCAAAAGTGACCCTGTGATTCGAGGTTAACGATATGCGGATGTCACGAGCGCTTACGGTCGTCCTGGGCGCAGTTGTTTGCATTTCAACTGCGGCTGCGGAGGATGGCGATCAGGTCGTCCAGGCGATCAAGGAATCGGTCCAAGACAACTCTCGCCTGAATGCATGCATCTTGCTGGCGCAGGCAAATGCCAGCAAGGATCGTGCTGCGCAGAAGAAGGCCATTGAAGCGGTCACAGGAAAGCTCAAGCATGAAGATGTGAACATGTTGAGAGCGCGCGCCGATGTCGCGCGGAAAGGCCTTTTTGGCTACCCCCAGGACACGAATCTGGCCTATCGGATGTACGCCAAAGCTGCCAAGTCTGCCGAGGCCGGATGGAATGCGGCGTTGATGCTGTATCAAAGGGATCCCAGTGGAGCCTCACAAACGGACGCCAAGGCCATCTTGGATGTGCTGCAGCAAAGTGGGGCATCAGCCATGAATTCACGGGGGATCATTGGCGGGTACTCGCACTACATCGCTGGTCGCTTGCTGGAATCTGGCCTGGTGGGCAAAGCAGACGAGAAGCAAGCATTCATCCACTATCGAGCTTCAGCAAGAAACGCCTACGTGCCAGGCGCGTACCACTACATGCGCCTGTTGATGCGCTCAGTGCCTAAACTGCCCGAAGCGGAGCGGGGCGTCGTTCTCCAAGAGATGAGGATGATGATCAATCGGTGGAAATGGCAGTCCCCCGAAATCATGCTGCTTGCCGGGGATGCCTATTCAGCGAGGTGGTATCCGGATACCCACGGGTTCATGGCCCAGTACCACTGGCGCATGGCCTCAAAGATGGGTTCGGCAGAAGAGATTGGCGATATCGCTGGCGCACTGAACACCCGCATCAAGAAACTGCCTCTAGAGATGGAAAAGCGCCTTGACGAATCCGTTGAGGCCGGGATGAGAAACACCATGCAGGTGAAGCACACACTTGAATATTCCGACCTTTGCGTTGAGTGAAATGAGAATCTCAAATTATCTATTCGGGGTATTCCTCCTCGGTTTGTCTTCTTTCGCTGGGGCGCAAGGGAATTCAATTAACTCGCCTGGAAGCTTTTTGAAGGGTAAAGAGGAAGGCTGGTTCTGGTATGAGGTAGAGCCCGAGCCTATCGAGCCAAAAGCGCCCGAACCAAAGAAGGTTGAGGCGGCAAAGGAAATGCCTACCATCATCAAGCTGGAGAAGCAAAAACCCAAGGCTTTGTCGGTTGAATGGTTCAATGCTGAGTATCCGAAAATATTGAATGCTGCGATTGACAATCCAACTGATGAAAACGTGAAGGCGTACCGGTACGCCACCAGGGTATTGCTCGATAAAGCGAGTAATTTCACGAGAACGTTTCAACGCCAGTCACTGCTAGATCCAATGCTGGACGAGTCCAATCGGATGCCATTTTCCAGCGCGATGCGCGGCGCTTTCATGCGAATGACGACCGAGCAGAAGAAGAAAGCCACTGATGTAGTCGCCAAAAAAGCGGGTCTTTGGGTCTTTCTGGATGACAAGTGCCCGTATTGCGCGATGCAGTACCCATTGGTGGCCCGTACAGCGAAGGAACGTGGCATCGAGGTGGTCTACATCACCCCTGATGGAAAACGGCCCTCGTGGATGCTCGGTGCCGACGAGGTTCGCAAAGACATGGGGCAGGGCCGCAACCTGAAGATCCAGGTGCGCCCAGCAGTAGCTCTGGTAATCCCGCCTGAGAAGGTCACCGTGCTCACCCAGGGGATGCTGTCACAGGATCTGCTTGAGGAACGAATTCTGGTCGCTGGGGATGCTGCCGGGTTGATCACTGGTGAAGTTCGCAAGCAAGCGTTTCCTGAAGAGCGGGGAATTCTTACACCCGAAGATATTAGAGAAATTGGGGAGTCCATACAGAAAGACCCCAAATCCATTGTTCCAGGTGCGCAAGAGCGGATTCAGAAGAGGTATTAATAATGACTGCCCAAATTCTTCGTCCCGTGTTGTCGAATGCCCGAATTCTAAGCCTCGTACTGTTTTCCACATTGTTTTTCATTCGGCCTAGTCCGGCTGAAGCGGGTCTGAAGGAGGCGATGAACTCAATGTTCATTTCAACCTCTACTGATCCACAGGTTTATAACTCTCAGAGATTGATGGGTGTATACGGCGGGGCAATATCACTCCGCAGTCCCGGCTCCAGCATCAGTGTCTTACAGTTTTCACCACCGAGAATCGATGCAGGATGTGGTGGGATTGACATGACCTTTGGCTCGTTCAGTTTCATCAACGGCGCTCAGTTTGAGCAGTTGATACGCTCGATCGCAGCAAACGCAACAGGCTTTGCAATCAAGGCGGCAATCAAGGGGATGTGTGCGCCCTGCGCTGAGATCATCGATAGCCTGTCCGATGCAATGAATTCGTTGAACGCAATGGCCAAAAATACCTGCGCAATTGCAACTGCGATGTACTCAGGAAATCTTGAGGATAAGTTGAAAGAGCAGGCCAGCCGATTTGGACAGGCTATGTCGAACGTTACCAATCGTGCCTCTGATTGGTATTCAAGCAATAGCAGGGCTCAGACTCAAACGTCAACCGAGACAGCAACAGGCGGTAGTCCGAATGGTAAGGATATGAATCCGATGTTGGGAAACATCGTCTACAAGGCAGCGAAGCAAACCATGCAGTCCGGTGCCAATACGTTGCGTGCATTCATGACAGAACGAGATGCAATCCAGATGGTGATGGGTTTGTTTGGCACCAATGTCATGCGCGCAAAGGATGACGGCGCTAAATGCGACGACGGAGCGTCTGATATCGGCTGTGACCTGCCTTCATTGCCATTCACAAAGACAATCACAGTGTGGGACCAAGTATTCAACCCACGCGGTACGACTGCTGGTGGACTCCAAGTCTACGAATGCCTCAATGAGTCCGATGGCTGCGACAAGATCCAGCCAAGAACGATTCCCTATTCTGAATGGGGGGGCGTCCAGGACACAATTAACAATGCGCTATATGGGACGACAACGCCAGAGACGCGATCGACGTGGACGGACAATTCAATTATTGGCTCATTTGCCAACAAACGTCCGTTGGGGAGCGGTAATCAGCTTGATGCCAGGTCGCAGCAGATTATTAATCTGTCGCCATTCCCCATCATGCCGTATTTGCTCGAAGTCCAGAAGATCCCCGGTGCTGCCGAACAGATTGGCGTAATTTTGGGGCAATTTCTGCCAAGGTACTTTTCATATCAGTTGGGAATTGAATTGTTGTCAACCGGCAATGCTGCATTCAATGCGCAGACAAAGGCAAACATGCCTGAGAGCTATGCGAATGAGTTGAACTCTAAAGCTCAAATGTTGATGAAATACAAGCCTGACCCTGCTGAAGCCAGCAATATGCTGAAGGGGATTTATGACTCTGTGGTTATCAATCAGAGAATAACGTCTTCGAAATTACGCGGAGCTACATCCCGCGAGCGCGATTAGAAGAGTCAGGTATTGAAATGAGCACATTTACCATCTACACAGTGTCCGATCCGATGGTGATCGGCAGTGCGATGACCTCTATGGCCATGTTTTTTGGCCAGGACTCTTGGGTTGCAGGAGCCATCAAGACAGGTCTAATCATCTCGCTAATTGTCATCTTGGCTCAGTCTGTTTCATCGCAGAAGCTTCGACTGGACGTGATGCTCCTGCAACTTTTGGTCGTATGGGTGATGTTCATTCCCAAAGCTACAGTGCAAATAGAGCAGTTCGATAACTCCGCTCCGCCGAGGGTGGTTGATGGCGTTCCATACGCCATAGCGCTTCCTGCGACGATGGCTGGTGCATTTGCGATGTACATGACACAAAAAATCGAAACGGTCATGGTCAACACGGATGGGAACTATTTGACAGTATCCGGAGATGTGAATCCATTTGCCCCAGCTCGCGTCCTGCTTTCCTTTACTGCCTGTGCTCAGACACCATTAGCTTGTCTCCCCCGAGATATAGTTGAAACATTGAGACTTGGTGTTCGTTATTGTGCTGGACCATCGCTTACCAGTTCTAACAATACGACCTTCGCGAAGTCGAATCATGTATTCTCTGATATTGCCGCCACCTTCACTCAACAAGGTAGCACTATCATCTACGACTCAACTAATCCCTACCTTTCGGGTGGCGGTGGTGGTCGTTCAGCATCCTGCGATGAAGCAAGAGCCTTCATTGCTGGCTATGAAGGTCAGGTGATTTCTGGAACACAGGCTGCAATCAATGATAATTTGACCGATCTCGCGCAGAGGGCAATGATCGTCAATAATAAAACGGCCACCCGTGCTTCTGGTCAGATTGATTTGAATCAGGCGTTGAACATGGTGAACATGTTGACTGATTCCTCAACTAGAGTTGATGAGTTGGCATTATTCAATGTGATGGCTTACTCTGTGGCCGATGCCTTCCAGGAGAATGCAGACTCGCCTATTGATACCTTGATCGCCGCGCGACGCGACACCAATCTCTTTGCATGGGCAAAGACCGAAGTAAACCAAGCCATGTTAATGAGTACGGCCGCCCCTAAATTCATGGATGTGCTCTTCTTTATTTTTGTTGCTTGTACACCGATCGTTATGTTCGTTGTAATTGCTAATCCATCAACAGGGCTCAAAGTCGCTGGGAGCTATGCGCTTTTTGGGTTGTGGACTCAAAGCTGGATTCCCATGATGGCAATCGTGACAGCTTGGTACCAGCGCGAATTACTTAGCATTGCCCCACCTGGTTTTGGCGTAATTCAAACTTCAAGTTCGATAACCTCTGAATACATGTCAACCATGATGCAACACGTTATGACAACGACGATTGCTGCGGGAAACATGATTCAGAATGCTCCATATCTGATGTTCGCAATATTGAGCGGTTCCATGTTTGCCATGAGCAACATGATTGGCAAGGCCATGCCGAGCGGTGGTGGGGCCGATCTTCAAGGGGGGGGATCTGGTTCCGGCAGTGGTGGCTTGAATGGAGGAAAGGGTGCTGCAGGTAGTCCAATCATGGCTCAACAAGCTGGGCTTATGTCAGCCTCAAATTTTCTTGCAGGAGGTATGGCAGACGGTAGTTCTGGACCACGTGCAGATGTTGGTGCGAATATTGGTGGTCTGGCTGACTTGAGTTCTGGTGGCGGGGTATCTATGGCCCAATCTGCTACACATGAAGCAAATGCGGCTACAAGAAATCAAATTGCCAAGTCTGCACAACAAAGCCTCTCCGACTTATCTAGCATGATTGAGTCGGGTGGCCTTTCAAAACACGGAGAGAAGCTCCAGTCGTATATGAGAAATCAGGGGTACGATGCGAGTTATAACGCCTCTGATAACTCCATCTCGATAAATGGGCAAAAGTTTTCTTTAGATTCAGCACAAGATAGAACGACCAAAGCATCTAAAGGTGGGCAAGCAGCAGTTAGTTTGCAAGCTGATGCATTGAAAGCTATTCCAAGTTTGAGTGGTGCGCTTGCTGGCGGCCTGGGCGCCGGGCCTGCTGCTGTAGCAGGTGGTTTTGCAGTAGGCCAAGCTGCAAGTGCAGTGGCTGCCGCAGCTGGTATCAAGTTGGGGGCAACTCTTTCAGGATTTCTTGCTACCGAAACTGCTGATTCTCAAAATGTAAAGCTTGCTGGTGGAATGAGCGCTGAGAAAAAGAATGCACAGCAACAAGGTGAAACATTCGCTTCTAAAGATGGTAAGACTGCGAGTGCAGGCTTTAGTGGCGGTGAGGGTGGCAATTACTCCAATATGGGGCAACGTGCTAAATCAATTTCGGATAATCTTACGAAACTTGCTTCACAGATGAAGAGCTTGGATGACTCGGACAAGATGTCAACATCCGCTTCAAACACTGCTTCTGGAGAAGCAGGCGTTAAAATTAAAGGTTCAGATGTAGTTCAGAACTGGAGTGATGCAACCCAAATGGCAAATGGTGGTCGTAACTCTGTCAATCAAAATGAAGCACAAGCTCGCGTGATGGATTCATTGGGTAACGCTATCGATCCAGCTAAACGGTCGCAGTTCGAATCTGCAATGTCTAATGAGTATCAAAAGCTTGCTCAGTCATTTGGATCTGGAGCTAGTAAAGATCAATTAGCTGCGGCTGCTGCTTGGCGAACATTGTCCCAACAAAGCGGTAGTGGAGATATGAATCAACGCATCGATGCTCTTAATGGAATGGCTCATATGGCTAAAGCAGCTGGTCTTGGTGATCTTACTCAGTCGTTGGGTGCGGCTGCTAAGGCAGCCACATTATCTGCTGCTGTCGGCAAGGCAATCATGGATCAGAAGGGTGAAGTCTCCTCTGCGGTAGGTAATGCCGTTTCACGCGTCGATTCAGGGCTTTCCGATACGAATGTTGCTGCGGTTCAGGGCGGAGTCGGAAAACTCATTGATAGTGGTGCTAACACTGCTCAAAGAAATATCGGATCGGCCGCCAGTGGTAATGCGGGAATGCCTGGAGAGCAGGCTGCAGCACGGTCCTCATTTGAGCGTGCCCATCCAGAAGGCAAGAATACGTATCCCGAGATGATCGAGGCTCAAAGAAGAGGGGTTGATGGCCAGGCTAAAATCAATCCTCAACCTGATGATGCACCCGCATATATTAAAAACACCACGGGTGCTGATGTGCCCATCGCTCGTTCAGAGGATGCGCGCGGTTCGAATAGCGTTCCACCTGCATCAAGCTCACATACCCCTTCAGCATCTACAGCGTCTGGTTCAAGTGTTTCTCCAGGCCTCATGCAAGGCGCTCTCAACGTCAGTGCCCCGGTAACTACCGAGTTAGCTCAAGTCCTGGGTAAGGCCAGCGATCTAGGGCTTGGTAGTGCAGGCAGCGTGGCTCAATTTGTCACAGTTCCATCATCTGGATCATCTGGCGATGGTCAACAGGCAACTCAGGTAGGAAAGCCGAATGCAATGTCGCCCTCATCGACTTCATCATCAAAACCAATAATACAGAAGCCCAACTAAATAACGGCCCCGAGGGGCCGTTATTTTATATGGGGCCAAAGCTGAAAAATAGATGTATTTCAGAGGTGTTCATCGTCAAACATATTTGCCTTGCCTTGTTCACTCGGGAGACCAGAGTAGAAGCGTACTTTTCTTATGTCGCTACTGTCGTTTGTGGAGGCATTTGATTTTGTGGCCTCCGCCTTTGATACTAATTCTGCGTAATGGCGAGAAAAGAAACCGGAAAGCTTATCGAGCCCGACCGATGCAATGAAAGCGGCTGTAATGAATCCGAATATCGAAAGTGCTTCAATCATAGTTTTCCCTTTGATTTATTATATTCTCTATCCTTTTTCTTTGCAATATTAATTTTCAAATTCTCGTGTTCCTGCAAATTAAAGTCGTAAACATCGAATCAATGTTCATGCGGGTTACAGCAGCTTACCGCCAAACGCTAATGAATCTAATGTTGTAAACATCTTTGATGTTTGCTGCCCGAGGCTTGCCGCGTCCCCTAACAGCTGAGGAACTATTTCCCGTTACATAAGGCATTGCCGAGATTCAACCACTGGTCTGCTTGAGCGCCGTAATGATCTCTTCTTTCAAAACCAAAAGACAAGGGCCAAACTCCTTGGCGACCTCCCGCATTGAGCTGGAGGTGGAGAGGCTCATGTTCAACACCAGTAACTGGTAATCCTCTACCACAAGGGGTGCTGCCACCGCCACCACCTCGGGTTGCCACGATGCGACACAAAAGCCATGCTTTTCGTGGTGCGTCAATGCCCGATCAACCCGCGGCCTAGCCTCTTGCCAGGACGAAGGTCGGAGCACGGAAATACGCTGATAAATGCCATCACGAGCGCCTTTGTCCAGCGAAGACAAGTAAGCGAATCCCAACGAGGTCAGTTCAACGGGGACCCGCTGGCCAGCGACCACGCTGCGCAAGGCGACCTTCCGGTTGTACCGAATGGACTCGAGATAAACCATCTCGTCTCGATCTGGCACCGCGAGACCGACATTGACCCGAAGGGCCTCCGCTGCCTTGCGCATCAAGGGTGCAGCCACCTGCATGACCTGCGAACCTGAGCGCATGGCATGGGCGAGGCTCAGTACCAGAGGGGCCAGGCGATAGGCCCGATGCGAACGATCGTGCTGCAACAGGCCACCCGACACCAGGGTCTGGGTCAGTCGGCTCACGGTCGCACGCGAGAGACCGGTGCGTTCAGCGATCTCACCGTTGCCGAGAAGATCCGCACCGGGGCGAAAAGCACGCAGGATCTCAATGCCCCGCTCCAACGACCGGTTGAGAACCGGGTCTTCATGGTGGCCCTTTCTTCCTTCAGCAGGGAGATCTGTCGTCATTTTGAAACCCTTTCATTTCCATTCAATGGAAATTAGTGGATGCAATTCTAAGCCCGGACGACTACGCTTCAAGGCCATCAGCCCACTTGCGTAAGCGCCCATCGGGACGCCAACGCAGAGGGCCAATAAGGAGACAAGAGACATGAAGAATCCCCATTTCTGCGACACCAAGCGACGCGGCCTGGCGCTGGCGCTCACGGCATCCGTGGCCTGCCTGGCGCCCTCTCTGGCCTGGGCCGGCTACCCGGAGCGCCCGATCCGCATCGTGGTCCCCTTCGCGCCCGGCGGCGGCACAGACCTGGTGGCACGCTCGATGTCCGTGCCCATGGGGCAGGACCTGGGTCAATCGGTGATCATCGACAACCGGCCTGGCGGCGCCACCATCATCGGAACCGATGCCGTGGCCAAGAGCGCCCCCGACGGCTACACCCTGGTCATGGCCACTCTGGCCCACGTGGTCAACCCCAGCATCCAGTCGAGGCTGCCGTATGTGTACGAGAAGGCGTTCACGCCGGTGATGCTGGTGGGAGTGTCACCCAATGTGCTGGTGGTCAACTCCAAGAGCCCCTTCAAGACCGTACAGGACATCATCAATGCGGCCAAAGCCAGCCCTGGCAAGCTGTCGTTTGCCTCACAAGGAGCGGGAACGTCGGCGCATCTGGCTGGTGAATTGTTCAAGAACCTCAGCAACACCCACATCCTGCACATCCCCTACCGCGGCGCCGGGCCTGCGCTCACGGATTTGATGGGCGGGCAGGTGGACATGATGTTTTCCACGGCCTCTGCTGTCGGCAACCTGGTCGAAAGCGGCAAGTTGCGCGCCATTGCAGTGACCACCGAAACACGGTCCAAGGCCCGCAACCTGGCCAATGTGCCCACCATTGCCGAGAGTGGCGTGCCGGGCTACGTGGCAGACAGCTGGTACGGCCTGTTTGCCCCGGCAGGCACACCCAAGGACGTTATCACCCGCCTGAATGCCGCCGCCAACAAGGCTGTCCAGACCGAATCCTTCAAAAAACAACTCGAAAACGAGGGCCTGGTCATCAAAGGCGGCCTGCCCCAGGACTTCGATGCCTACGCCAAACGCGAAGAGATCCGTTGGCGCAAGGTTGTGAAAGACAACAACATCACCGCAGATTGAGAACCAGCCACGAGGACTCCACCCATGAACTTCCAATACCTTGAACTGCAAGAATCCCAGGGCATTGCGACCCTGGCACTGAACCGCCCCGAAAAGCGCAACGCCATGAGCGACGATATGCGCTCCGAATTCATCGAGGCTCTGGAATACGTCAGCAACACACCGTCCATCCGCGCCTTGGTTCTGACCGGCAATGGCAAAGGATTTTGCGCCGGCGGCGATATCGCCGGCATGCAACGGCGCATGAATGCACTCGCGGGCGAAGTGGGCTTCAATGGCTGGAAGCGACAGCAGCGCGTGCACCATACCCAAGCACTGCTGCACACCATGCCCAAACCAACGATTGCAGCCGTCAATGGCGCAGCATCAGGCCTGGGAGCCGATACAGCGCTGGCCTGTGACTTCATCATCGCCAACGAGTGGGCCAACTTCAGCTGGTCCTACATCCACCGCGGCATCATCCCGGACGGGGGTGGCATGTACTTCCTGCCACGCCGCATCGGGCTGCCCAAGGCCAAGGAATTGATCTTCACCGGCCGCAAGGTGAACGTGGACGAGGCGCTAGCCCTGGGCATTGTCGATCGCAAGACAAGCGCTGAGCGTCTGCTGGAAGAAGCCCAGGCCTGGGCGACCGAACTGAGCCAGGGCTCGGCCACCGCACTGGCCCTTGGCAAGACCATTCTGAACCAGAGTTTCGAGATGACAGCGCAGCAGGTCTTCGCCCAGGGCAGCCAGGCCCAGGGTATCTGCTACACCAGCACCGAGCACCGGGCCTCTGTGGAGGCCTTCCTGGCCAAATCAGCCGTGAAGGAATGACCCATGAGCGCTATCGCACGACTCATTCGACCGCGCAGCGTGGCCATCATCGGCGCCTCGGCCGATGCCAGCAAGACCGCAGGCAGGCCGGTGTCCTACCTGCTCAAGCACGGATATGCCGGCCGCATCTTCCCCGTCAACCCGAAAGTCAGCCACATTGGTGAACTGAAGTGCTACCCCGATGTGGCTTCGCTGCCCGAAGTGCCCGATGTGGCCATCGTGCTGCTGGGCGCAGAGCGTGCCCATCTGGCTGTGCGTGACTTGTCGGCACGCGGCACCGCAGCGGCCATTGTGCTGGCCAGCGGCTACACCGAAACAGGGGACGTAGGTGCACGGCGTCAGCGAGAACTGCTGGAGGCTGCAGGCCCCATGCGCCTGCTCGGACCGAACACGATCGGGCTGGTGAATCTGACGGACAAGATCGTGCTGTCGGCCACCGGGGCCCTGGAAATGGACACCTTTCCCGTAGGCTCGATCGGTGTGGTGTCACAAAGCGGGGGCATCCTAGGGTCCCTGCTGTCGCGGGCCGCGGCACGGGGCATCGGCTTATCGAAATTGATTTCGACCAGCAACGAGGTGGACCTCGAATTGGCCGACTTCATCGACCACCTGGTTGACGACGAGGCCACCAAGGTGATCGCCCTGTACATCGAGACAGTGCGCAACCCGGCCAAGTTCCGGGCGGCTGCCTTGCGCGCCGCGGCGGCGGGTAAGCCCATCGTGGCTTTCAAGATCGGCCGCTCCGAAGCCGGCGCCCAGGCCGCGGTTTCGCACACCGGCGCCATGGCAGGCGCCGATCGCATGTACGACGCGCTGTTCAAGCAAGTGGGGGTGATCCGTGCCAACACCTTTGCTGACCTGCTCGACATCCCAGCAGCCTTGCAGACCGGACGCCGGCTGGCTGGCCGGCGGGTGGCCATTCTGACCTCCACAGGTGGCGCCGGGACCCTGGTATCCGACGATCTGGGCATGGCGGGTTTCGAGACACCGGCCCCCGATGCAGCCACCGCGCAAGCCCTGCGTGAGCTGCAAACAGGCGACCATGCGGTGCTGGACCGGAACCCGATCGATGTGACCCTGGCCGGACTGCGCCCCGATCTGCTGCGGGGTGCCATCAAGACACTGCTGGCCAGCCCGAGCTATGACGCCCTCGTGATCATCGTTGGCTCGTCCAGCCTGGCCATGCCCGAGCTGATGGCCGGCGCGATCCAGGACTGCCTGCCCCTGTCTGACAAGCCCATCGTGGCCTACGTCAGCCCCCATGCGCCAGACGTGGCGGCCCTGCTAACCCAGCGCGGAGTACCGGCCTTTGCCGCAGCAGAAAGCTGCACCTCGGCACTGACCGCCCTGCTCCACCGAGCCACCTGGCAGGCGTCAGATGCGAAAACAGTGGCCGCAGCGCCGGTGCACGTGGACGACCTGCCCGGCGGCTCACTGGATGAAGCGCAAGCCAAGGCCTTGTTCGCCCGGTTCCAGATCCCCTGCGCACCGGAAAGAGTGGTCAGCACAGCGGCACAGGCGCAAAGCGCTGCTTTGGAGCTGGGCGGCCGGGTGGTACTGAAGATTCTCTCCGCCGAAATCACCCACAAGAGCGACGTGGGCGGCGTGGCCGTCAACCTGAGCCCCGACACCATTGGTGAGCGCCTGGCGTCCATGACCCAGCAGGTCCAGTCCAACACCAGCAAGATGCCTGAGCGCTTTCTTGTCCAACAAATGGTCAGCGGGGGAACCGAGTTGATTCTGGGGACCAGCCGTGACGCCCTGGGCACCGCCATCCTGCTGGGGATGGGGGGAGTGACGGCGGAGTTGTTCAAGGACACCTGTCTGCGTCTTTTGCCCCCGCAAGGCGGCTTGAGCCGCAAAGAAGCCCTGAGCATGGCCCGTGAACTGAAGACCTGGCCGCTGCTCGATGGCTACCGCGGACGCCCCAAGGCAGACGTCGAAGCCCTGGTGGATGCGATTGTGGCTTTCTCGAACATGGCGGCCCAACTCGGCGGTCGCCTGCTGGAGGCCGAGATCAATCCCCTCTTCGTTCTGCCCCAGGGCCAGGGAGTGAGGGCGGCCGATGGCGTGGTCGTGCTTGCAGCATGACCTCCGAGGCCGCTGCCTGCCCGAGGCCACTTTGGCCTCTCTGGCGCCCACGGAGCCAGTTTTGCGCCAGCGGCACGGCGCTTGTCGTGCATTTCAAGCCATGACAGACGACGCACTCACGAGCCGGGCATGGCTAGATGCCCTGGCCGCCATCGGGCAACGCCATCGCGTCGAGCTGGATGGCCGCGCCATGATCTGGCGCCGCTGGGGCAGTGGCCCCCCTGTGGTTTTGCTGCACGGTGGCCACGGTTGCTGGATGCATTGGGCGCGCAATGTGATCGCGCTGGGCGCCCGGCACACGGTGTGGGTTCCCGACCTGCCGGGCTTTGGGGAATCCGATCTGCCCGCGCAACCCTCGCTGGAGGCGGTAGCACAGATGACCCGGCAGACTTTAGGCGCTCTGCTCCCCGAGTCCACGCCGATCACCTTGGTCGGGTTCTCGTTCGGTGGCCTGGTCGCGGCCCAGGTGGCGGCCCTGAGGCCTGCCGTCCCTCGGCTGGCCCTGCTGGGCCCTGCCGGCCACGGCGGCCCCAGGCGCCCCAAGGGCGACCTGTTGCCCTGGCGGCCAGCGCTCAAGACCCAGGACCACGAGGCCCTTCGCGCCGTGATGCGCCACAACCTGCTGATACACATGGTTCATCAAGCCTCGCAGGTCGACGATCTGGCATTGACGATTCACACCAACGCCTGTACCCACACACGCTTGCGCAGCAAGCCCTTGTCCCGAGCCGCTGGCTTGTCGGATCTGCTCGCCAGCTACAGCGGCCGGTTGCTGCTGGTCTGGGGCGAACACGATGTGACCGCCGATCCACTGACCGTCATGGAACGGCTCAACACCCGCCGCTCAGCCTGCACTGCACACACCCTGGAAGGGGTGGGCCACTGGGTTCAGTTCGAGGCTGCAGAACGATGCAACGGCTTGCTCAACGACTGGCTGCAGGCCCCCACCCTTCAGGAGAAATAAGATGTACGCAACCCAACGGCTTGCACAAGCAGCCGTGTCGCTGCACCAGCACCCACTACCCGCCCACGTGCTGCACCACGCCAAGCGGGCTGTGATTGACTGGTATGCCTCCCTGTACCCAGGCCTGAGCGTGGCGCCTGTTCCCCAGTTGGTCGATGTGCTCAGCGAAGACCTGGACCGAGGCTCATCCTGGGTGGGGGTCGGCCGCAGCGCCACCGCCAAAGCGGCAAGCCTTTTGAATGGCACAGCCGCCCATGCCGCCGAGGTCGACGACAGCTTCCGCGAAGCGATGTACCACCCCGGCGCGGCCACCATTGCAAGCGCTTTGGCGGCAGCGCATGAGTGCCATGCCACGGGCCTGCAGTTTCTGCGCGCGGTGGTCACGGGCTACGAGGTCTCGACACGGATCGGCGTTGCCATGGGCCGCCCCCACTACACCCACTGGCACAACACCGGGACCATCGGCACCTTCGGTGCCGCCGCTTCAGTGGGAACCCTGCTGCACCTCGACGAAGCCAGCATGGCCCATGCGCTGGCGACCGCGGCCACCTTTGCAGCCGGGCTGCAGCAGGCGTTCAGGATGGACTCGATGTCCAAACCCCTGCACGCCGGACGCGCCGCCGAGGCCGGCTTGCTGGCAGCACAGCTGACGGCCCGGGGCGTCACCGGATCGCTGGACGTGCTCGATGGCGAGGTCGGCCTGGGGGCCGCCATGAGCGAAGGGGTGGATTGGTCGCTGGTGGCCAGCACGCTGGGCCAAGACTTCCACATCACCCGGCTGACCTTCAAGAACCATATCGGCTGTGGGCACACCTTCGCGGCCATTGATGCGGCGCTGGAACTCAGGCAAAAGCACGCCTGCCGGCCCGACGAGATCGCCGAGGTCCATGTGGCCACCTACAAGCCAGCCTTGGACATTGCGTGCTACCTGCAGCCCACCACGCTCAACGAGGCCCGGTTCAGCCTGAGCTATGTCGTCGCCACTGCGCTCACCCATGGCAGCGTGCGTCTGGCGGCCTACGAGGCCGATCGGGTCGACCACCCCGAGACCCGGGCGTTGATGCAACGCACCATGGTCAGCGTGGACCCGGCCCTGGACACTGCATTTCCGGCCCAGCGTGCAGCCCGCATCACGCTGGTCATGCGGGACGGCACACGCCTTGAACACCTTCAAGCCAACCGCAAAGGTGACCCAGAACTGCCCTTGAGCGACCAGGAACTTAGCGACAAATACCTGGAACTGGCCAGCCCCGTCATTGGGCAGACCAGAGCACAGGCCCTGCTGACGCAACTTTGGCACCTGGAAGAGTTGGCCGCGCTGCCACGCTGAACCCCATGCCACCTGGCCCGCTCATGCGCACGAAGCATGGCTTTCAGGCGATCTGAGCGGCCGCCTCCCCATCACCTCTGCAACAGCCCACGACGCGATCTGCCTCGCCACGCCGGATCGCTTGCTTGCAACTCCCTCAATGCACCCAATGAACACGTCTTCAAATCCGGAAATGGCGCCTGCCGATACGTCTCGGCCTGCGAAGAGAATGCCGGCCGACAACGCCCGTCGGCAAGTACTGATCCGCCTGGGCGCGGGCCTGAGCAGCGCAAGCCCCCTGGCTTGGGCTGCCTTGCACAGCCCACCCGCCCGGGCCGTAGAGCCCTATCCGACAAGGGCTGTGCGCATCGTGGTGCCGTTTGCGCCGGGCGGTGGCACCGACGTCATTGGGCGTGCCTTGCTGGAGGGTATGCAGCAAGCCTTGGGACAGCCCGTCTTCATGGAGAACAAGCCGGGCGGCGGCACGGTAATTGGCACAGACCTGGTCGCCAAGGCGGCCGCGGATGGCCACACCTTGTTGATGACCACCTCGGCCGTGGCGATCAATGCCTCCCTGGTGCCCAGGTTGCCGTACAGCACCGAGCACGATTTGAAAGGCATCAGCCTCATCTGCCGCGGCCCCAATGTCGTGGTCACACACGCAAAGAGCTCATTCAAGACCTTGACTGATGTCATATCGGCCGCTCGATCTTCCCCTGGAAAGTTGAGCTACGCGTCGTCCGGCAACGGCTCGGCCGTCCACCTGGCTGCAGAGTTGTTCAAGAGCATGGCAGGCGTGGACATCACCCACGTGCCCTACCGAGGCGCAGGCCCGGCGTACACCGATCTCATGGGCGGCCAGGTCGACCTGTTGTTCGGCACTGCCGGAGGAGTCGCCAAGTTTGTCGAGGCGGGCAAGATGCGGGCCTTGGCGGTGACCTCGGCGCAACGCAGCACCACACCCCTCTACCAATCAGTCCCCACGGTCGCGGAGACCCTGCCAGGTTTCGAAGCAGAGGTGTGGTACGCCCTGCTGGCGCCGGCCGCCACCCCGGAGGCCACCCTCAACCGCGTGTACGAAGCATTGCAGAAGGCCGCTCAAACTCCAGCCTACGGGGCCAAGCTGGCCAAGGAAGGGCTTCGGCTTGCGATGGCCCCACCGGCGCAAACCCAGCGCTTTCTGGAAGCAGACATCGCCCGATGGCGGAAAGTGGTTGTCGAAGGCAAGGTCACATTGGATTGAATTGCGCCTATGCAAAGGCCGCCCAGCCCCTGGCAGCGGAGCCCAGAATCCGTTTTTCATTCACCCCAAAAATTTCCATCAAATGGAAATATGGCATGGTGCAGAAACAGACCAGCACCTAAGCTACCCAAGCCCTGAGCAGCCACTGCAAAGGGCTTGCGCCCCCGGCTCTGCACCCTGTGCCTGCGCCGGATTCGGTGCAATGCACAGCACCAACACGCCGTGACCGAACCAACCCCAAACCGAGATCGATGGATCCAAGGAGATAAACAGATGAAAAGCCCAAACAGCCTCAAAACAGCCTCGCTGCTGGCATGCCTGTTGGCCGCCCCGCACATTCACGCGCAGAGCTCGGTGACCCTTTACGGGATCATGGATGCAGGTGTTCGGACGGCTTCCGGCCTGGATCCATCCAACGTTCGCTCCGCCGGCAACGCCAACATGCTCAACAGCGGCGTCAACACCACCAGCCGCCTGGGCTTTCGCGGCACCGAAGACCTGGGGGGAGGGCTGTCCGCCCTGTTCTTTCTGGAGTCGGGCCTGAACATCAACAACGGCACCACCTCCAACACCAGCAAGTTCTTTGACCGGGGCTCGTTTGCGGGCCTGAAGGGTGACCTGGGAACATTGACTGTCGGTCGACAAAACACCTTGCTGTCCGATGCCATCTTCCCGGTCGACCCATTGGCCACCCGCTTTGCGGGCTTGAACCCCAACGTGGCGCTGTCGGCCTTGAGCTCGCATCAGTTGGGCGCCGAGTACGGCGCCTCGGGCTCCAGCACGGGCACCTATCGCCTCGACAACTCGGCGAAATACGCCTACAGCTTTGGCAATACCACGGCCCGCGTGATGCACGCCTTCGGCAACCAGGCCGACAGCAACAGCAAGCTGTCTTCCAATGGGGCCAGCTTGGACTACAAGAGCAATGTGCTTCAGGCCACAGTGGCTTACCACCAGTTCAAGACAGCCACCAACCTGACGCTCAACGGCTTTGTCAGCGGAGTTGCTGTGCCTGTGGCAGCCGGCAAGCTGAACATCACCTACAGCGGCCACACAGCTGACACATCGACCACCGCGAAGACGACCAACAAGATTCTGGGCCTGGGCGGCTCCTGGCCAATCACACCACAGTTGGACCTGCTGGTCAGCCATTACCGGGTGAACCGCTCGCGCACAGCGAATGCCGACGACGGCTACAACCGCACCATCGCGTTCCTCGAATACAAGTTGTCTGCCCGGTCTCTGGTCTATCTTGAAGCCGACAGCACGCAGTGGAAGAACGCCTACCAGGGCGCTGGCCTGAAGAGCAGCAGCACTGGTTTGTCTGCGGGTATCAAGCATGCGTTCTGAGACTTGAAATCGGCACATTACGGATGAAGAAGTAGCTCCTTCTCGTGAATCGCCCTGACGGCGATTCACACGCGCTAATTTCTGCAGGATATGGGCATTCCCACGGATGGGTTTTTATCTCGGAAGATCCACCTCCAAGAAAATAGCACTCTCCGTGCCTGCATTCTTCAGAGCATGTTGCCGTGTGCCGTGCGTTTCATAGGCTTGGCCTGTGACCAATTCATGCGGCTCGGAGCCGTCTTCAAAGGTTTCGAGAAGAGCCCCTTTGAGAACATAGGACACAGAGGGGCGGTCTGCATGACTATGCAGTGGAAGCATTCCGCCAGGCTCGATCGTCACTTTGCGCATTCGCAGCGCTCTGTCAATTCTCAGGCCAGCCAGATTGACACTGGCGATGACCTCGCCGGTCACGCCTTTACGTTCATTGCTGCTACTTTGTCCGATTGACACATCGGTATGCGTCAGGAAAGCCAACGCTATCAGCGCGAGGTTGGTGAGACGATGTTTCTGAGAATACATTTTCAGACACTTTCAATAGTTGCAATGGCTGGCAAAGCGGCGCTTTTCATTCAGTCGCCAACTGAATCCAGCCTTGAATTTCGTGGGCAATCTGCAAATTATTCTTTTCTTGCATCATCAGGTGCCCATTGCCGTGAATACCACGGTCTTCAAGACGCCAGAAGGTTGTGGGGACCCCTGCCTGCTTCAGAAATGCAGCACTGCAATGGTCGTAGGGCGCGTGGTACGAGGACTCACTGGTCACAACCAGCACCGGCGTCTTTTGCAGGTTGACCAATAGGCGCGCAGGCTCTTTCTGAAGCCAGCAAGCCGCCAGATTCGGCCCATCGGCTTGGGCTTGCTGTTCTATTTCAAGCTGCGCGGGGTCACTGATCGCTGGGGCGTAGGTCATGGGAATGTTGGTCAGGCCCCAGGGCAATTCGCGTACCGCCTGACTTGCATTCTGGAAGGGTGGTCCCGAAGGCTCCAACGCGACAATGGCCTTGACCAGCTTGGGCCTGGCATCAGCGACCGACCAACCGAACAGACCAGCCTGGGAATGGGTGACCAGAACAACCGGACCCAATTTATCCAATAAGGCAGTCATGGCCTTCTGGACAAGGCCTTCGCTGAGAGCATTGTCCGCCAGGGAGGGCACCAACGTGCGATAGAAATCGTCGAACACACCGCCTCCTGGGCCCTGCCCCTGGTTGCCACCGGGCCACTGCGTATGGCGCTGGGCTTGAGGCCATGCCTTGAATTGCTCTGAAGAGGTGAAAAGACGTTGGACCAAATTCACATCGCTGTGGCGCCAACGGGCGTTTCCGTCGGGCACCCACGGTGATCGTCCGCGGCTGGGTTGATCCACCATGTACACCACATAGCCCTGATCGACAAAGTAATCCGCCCAACCTTTTCTGCCGTCTGCTGTTGCCATCCAATTGGTCGCGGTCTGCCCGAGTCCGTGCAGAAACACCAGCGGATAGGGGTGGGTCACTTTCTCTGGCGCCCAGCCCTCTACGAACATCTGGCCCGTCATGATGCTTTTGCCCGACTTCTGTTCGTAGTCACCGCCCACATAGAAGACCGCATGCCGACGCACGCTGGTGGTCACAAACTGCTCAGGGCCGAAAGGCGCTGCGTCAGCGGCGCCCCCCATGCCGATCAAGGCCAGGGCCCAGATGCAAGTCAACCTCAATGTCATTTCAGAATCTCCACTTGAGTTCAATATTCCAGACCATCGCCAAGGCGCGTCACCAGGCCAAGTGAATCATCGGCCTGCATGGGCAGGTCAAAAGGCAATCTACCGGTTGGCGCGAATTGCCCCGTCAGCACATCCACCAGCGCGGGCGCGCCGATGCCGAAGTGCCCCACGATTGCGGCAGCCTGGGGGGCCAGCAGCGTCAGATCGGCAGGCCGGCTGAGGTACACCGAGACCACCGTCGGGACCTTGCTGGTAATGTCTCGGAAGGCCTCGTAGTCGGCCAGACCGGCTTTGAATGCAGTGCTGCCTTCGCGGTACCGTGAGCCAAAGAAGTACTGGCCGTGCAGCAGTTCGTTCGGCGTGTTCAGCGCCATGACGGCGACATCAGCATCCTCGGGTCGACCAACGACCTCGAATCCGCGCTGTTGCCACTCACCGGCTTCGATCTGGTACAAGTAGACCTTGCGAACCCGGTGTGTCAGCAACGGCAACACTCCCGATTTGTTCTTCAAAAGCACGACCGATCTGTGCTGAGCCTCCAGAGCCAGTGTCCGGAATGCCTGCATGCCCACCACATCGGCCGCGCGGTCCACATCCACATAGGGGTTCTCGAACAAACCCAGCTGGAATTTCTGCAACAACACCCGATAGACCGCACCATCCAGGGCAGCAGGTGCCAAGCGCCCGCTCTGGACCGCATGGATGAGATGTTCAGGGTCCTTGCTGCCGCCAAACTGGTCCACACCCGCATCGAGCGCCTTGACGAAGCGTTCTTCCTTCGTGAGACTTTCCACACCCCAAGGCATGGCGATGTCTTGCGGACTGGGCTTTTGCCTCTGCGCTGCGCCATCCCGGCATGCGGCGTTGCAATCGTCTGTGATCTGCCAGTCCGACAGCACCAGCCCCGTGAACCCGAAGCGCCCCCGCAAGAGCTCGGTCAACATCTGCTTGTTGAAGCCCACTCCCACGCTTTCAACTGGCTTTGCTATGCCTTTGATATGCAGGCCTGGCAGCGGCTGACCATAGGTCGGCATGACAGCACCTGCATTCGCGGCGAAGGCCCCCTCGAAGGGTCGCAAATGGTCCTCGATACTGTTCGAATCGACGCCCATGAATCGACCATAGAAGTTGTGCGAGTCGTAGCCCTCAGGACCGGTCGCGCCGTAGCCAACCCAATGCTTGACCACCGCCACCACACTGTCCCGATGCAAGCCACCGGAGCCGGCTTGCATGCCTTGCACATAGGCTTGAACCAGGTCTTTTGCTTTCTCTGGGTCACTCCCAAAGGTGCCATTGACCCGATGCCAGCGGGGGTTGCGGGTCAGATCGGCCTGGGGCGACAGCGCCATTCGGATGCCCACCGCCCGGTACTCCTGCCGCACGCTGTCTGCAAATGCCTGGAGAAGCGCCGGGTCACCCACGGCGGCCATGCCGACCGGGTCGGGCCATTGAGTGAATCGGCCTGAACTGACGCTGATGCCCTGCGAGGCCTGAAACTGGCTGCGCGGGTCTGTGCTGAGCATGACAGGGATGCCCAGCCGAGACATCTCTGCGATGGCCTGCAACGCATTGCTTTGCTCTGCCATGCTGGCCACATCGGTGTTGAGGCGATTGAGAAACGAGGTGATGTGCTGATCGATCAGCAGTCGCCGTATCCCCGCGGCCTCCCACGCCGTTCCTGCACCTGGTATGGTGGTGGAGGCCGTCGACGGTGGGTTGGCATGCATCAGAGTGCCGGCCTTCTCTGGCAGGTTCATTTTCCCTACCAGGTCTCTGGCGCGGGTCTCAGATGACAGACGCCAATCCTCATAGGGGTCGAGCACGCCGTTCCTGTTGTGGTCCTTGAATCGATGGCCGTCGACCAGCAGCAAAGGCAGGCTACGTACGCCCAGAGCCGGGTCATCCGCCTCAGGGGTCGCATACACACCGGCGCTCAACAACCCCAACATCACCGCAGCCAACCAAGGGCCGTGCAGCTTGCGAAGCAAGCTCGCTTCAATGATCGTCATGCATGCCCCCGATTCCAATGGTTTGCTTCGATGGATAGACATCAGAAACGATGGCTGATGCCAAACTCAGTGCCTCTTGAGGCTTGGCCACCGGCTACCGACGGGGGGGTTGCGACGGCGAAGTTGGCCTTGCCCTGATTGCGCAAGTTGACATAGGTTGCGTACAGCGTGGTGCGCTTGGACAGGTCATACACGTAACCCACAGCCAGCTGCGTGGCGTCATCCTGGCCGATGGAGCTGCCGTTGAGCGACCCCATGTTGTTGGCCCAGGTGTAGTTCATGCGGAACCTGCCTGGCCCGACGGGAACTATGCCGCCGATCTGCGTGACCCAGCGGGATGCCGTCAGGTACGTATTGCGTACGGCCGAGGCCATCAGGGTCACACCCGCACTGCTGTAAGAGCCCGCAATGGCAGTGCGCTTCAAATCGCCCGCCAGGCCATCAAACACGCTGTAGGCTGCCGTCACGTTGAGTGCCTGATTGGCGTAGCCGATGCGCGCGCCTGAGTACTTCTTGGCTGGAGTGGCATTGGCGGCGGCAACCGCCACGTTTGCGTAGAAGCCCCCCAGATCTGCAGGGGTGAAGTAACTCACCATGTTGTCTGCCCGCGCCCAGAGGCCGGTGGCTTCGATACCGCTGCCGAACGCTGTTGAATAAAACTTACCCTGGTCCGCCAGCCCGCTGACGCCGAAGACATCAAACTCGCCAAAAGAGGTATAGCCCGGCGTCAGATCATGCCCGATTCGCAGTTCACCAATCGATCCCAACAGGCTCACAGTCGAACGGCGGTTCCAGTACCTTGAGCTGTTGCCGCTACCGTCGTTGAAATTGACAGTGCCTTCAAGCCATGCCCCTGCAGCCAGGCCGCCGCCAAGGTCCTCTTGAGTGCGCAAGCCATACCGACTGGCGGCGTACCCGCCGCTGCCGATAGTCTGGGCTGAGGCGCCACCACTGGAGGTGCTGCGTACCGAGGTATCGGCCACGCCAAAAAGGGTAACGCTCGATTGAGCAAACGCTTGGGTCGTCAAGACGCAGCTGGCCAAAAGAACGGCAAGGGTCGAATATTTCATTCGTAGTTTCCATGTGGGGGTGGCTCCGCCGCTTGCACAAAAGCCCTGTCATCAGGTTTATGACGGATTAATTAAAATAATTACATTTACTCAATCTCTCATCAATCCTTGAATTCCAATCAGTGGAAATTTAATGACTTGACCTGGATCGTTGAGGCACAAGCGGACGCCAGACCGTTGGACACTGCTTGACCCACTTATGGCTGATGCTTTGAGTGCGCAAGGAAGACCCTGATGTGTGCCACCCACCCATTGCACTGACATGTGACCTGGTGTCTGCGCACCCGTGGGTTCGTACCCAGTGGCATCGAAGGGCTGTTCTGGGATCGGCGCATTTGTAGGTACAAAACTGACTCACATGTCGTGTCGGCGCCGTGATCTGCTGCTGAAGCGGCAGGCCCCTCCTAAGCTCCGGCAAGTACAACGGACGTTGGCAAATTTGGTGCGCCTCAACGGGGGTGGTGCCCACCACACGTAAGTTGCCGATACATCGCATCGCGCACGAAGTGCTTGCCTTGTGATCAACGCCTGCCCGGTGCAAGCCTCGCCCAGAGCGCTGAGCATGAACGCCCCGCACTAGGCACCCGAACTGCCCCTGATCGGTCACAACAGCATGATCGTGGGCCCTCTGGGTGTTGCGCTGACCGGGCCGCTCTATAACGAGGACGGCCTGATGGTGGCCCAGGCCAGCACCGCCAAACTCCCCCCCGGCCCGCGCCGACTTCGACGTAGTGGGCCACTACGCTTGGCCCGAGATGTTCTAGCTTCCGGTGGATGAGCACCGATGGCCTGTACGGCCCACAATCGTTGGCAGCACTCGAAGGCCTTTAAGTTCTGCCTGCCAGAGCCCATAGAGGTCGACTCCGGTATCGATCCGACGAGAATCAGTCGATCCAGTCGACTTTGCTGAGAGTCACTTTCCCGGGCATGCGGGGTGCATTTTGCAGATGCCACAAGGTGTACTGCTCCCCAAAGAGGCTCTCACCAGCGACAGCATCAACGGGTATCACCACCTTGAAGCCCCTGAAGACCGCTTCGCTGGCAGTGTGCAGAACCGCACCATGCGAGGCCGTGCCCAACGCGATCACAGTCTTGATCCCGTGAGCGCGCAGATTGTCCTCAAGGTCGGTTTCCAAGAACTTGTCAGGCCCAGAGCGAACCCAGGGTTCGGTGCCCAACATGGCTGCCTCTGGCAGGACGTCGACCGGGCTGCCCGGGACCGGCAGAACACCCAGGGCGTACACCACGTGCAGCCCCTTAGCCCGGGCGTGCTTCAGCATCTGCTGAACACGCGGGAGCATGCGCACGCAGCGTGGGCGCACGGCTTCATTGCAGGTGTGACTCGATACATCCAGCACTAGGAGAGCGGTGGTTCTGGGTTCCAGACTGACACGGCTCAGTTGAGGTGCGGGGGGCGGAGGTACCGAGGCCCACTCGTCCAGAATGCCCTGGGCATGGGCCCAGGGCCCGATGGCCCAGGCCAGCAAAAGCATCCACCGTGCCGATTGAATTGACATGCTTGTCTCCACCTGTTGATTTGGTTTTCATCATCACCCAGGCAGAGCGCAACAGCACGGGCATCATTCCACCTCATGGAAATGAAGGGCCGAACTGTCTGGATGCAGGATCAGCGGGTCTTTCCAAACACCTTCTTGGCAAAGTCGGCAATCGCGTCTGCCATGGCCTGAGGCTGCTCAGGTGCCAAGGCATGGCTGGCGTTCTTGATCACGACGATGGTCACCCGGTCGCCCAGCATGGACTTCAGGACGTTGGAAAACCGGCGCGGGGCCACGGGGTCGTACTCGGCCTGCAGATCCAGGATGGGGGCGGTGCCGGCAGCGAAGTAGTCGTCCACCGGGGTGACGTTGCGGGCATGCGATTGCGCCTCATGGGTGGCCTCATGCCAGCCGCCCAACCACACCCGAGGGTCGTTGCCAGGGGCGAAGAACGCGATCTTCAGGTATTCCAGACGCTGCTCTTCAGACAAGGCCGGGTTGCTGGGGCCGTCGATCGCCTTGCGCATCTCAGGGCCGATGGGCAGCTCTTTTGAGCCCGGCGGCACCTTGCCAGCGGAAGCTGCGGCCACCACCACCCCGGCCACCAGGTCGGGGCGGTCTGTGGCAAGCATGCGGGCCGCGAAGTTGCCCCATGCGTGACCGACCACCACCACCGGGGCCTTGACCTCGGCATCGATCACCATGGCGACGTCGGCGGCAAAGTCATGCACGGTCAAGCCGTGCATGGGGCCCTGGCTCTGGCCGACGCCGCGGGGCTCAGGCCGCAGCACGCGAAAGCCTTCGGAGGCCAGCCGTTCGGCCACCTTGTCATAGTCACGGCCCGAGCGGCCCAGCGAGGGCAGCATCACGATGGCAGGGCCTTGCCCTTGTTCGGTGACTTCGATGCGAACAGGGCCTTTCTCGATCACCTTGTGCTGCAAGGCAGTGGCCACCGCATCGGCGGCCATGCTGCAGGAGGACCAGGCGATCAAGCCGGAGAGAAGAATGAGCTTGGCAATTTTCATGGCGTGCTTTCAAGGGCCCGGGCCTCTTGAGGTGGGGCCGGGCAGGGATGGGAAGGGAAACAGGGCAGAAAGAGGTGGGTGTGCGCTCAACGCCTGGCGTTCAACTGGCGTGCGAAGCGGGCCACGGCCTCGGAGACCTGTGCGGGACGCTCGGGGAACATGGCGTGGCCTGCCCCTTTGACCACGTCGACCTGAACCCGCTCACCCAAATAGGCCTTCATCACATCCTTGACCACCACCGCATCGAATTCGCCCTGCAGATCCAGGATGGGGGCGGTGCTGCCGCCCGAAAAATAGCTGTCGATGGGCGTGACATTGCGTGCGTGGGCCTCGGCATGGTGGTTCGCCTCGTACCAGCCCTCCAGCCATTCGCTCGGATCATGGCCGGGGGCAAAGAAGGCCTGCTTCAGGTATTGCAGGCGCTGGGCCTGCGGCAGCGCCGGGTTGCCCGAGCCGTCAATGGCATCGCGCAGACGCCCATAGGGCTTCTCGGTGGAGCCCGGCAGGAGCTTGCCAGCCGAAGCCGCGGCCATGATCAGGCCTTTGACCAGGTCTGGCCGGTCAACCGCCAGCATGCGCGCCGGTTGGCTGCCCCAGGCATGCCCCAGAATGACGGCCGGACCTGTCTTCTCGGCATCGCACACCGCTGCCACATCGGCGGCAAAGTCGTGCAGGGTCAAGCCCTCCAGAGGCCCCTGGCTGGCACCGATGCCACGGGGCTCAGGCCGGATCACACGAAAACCCTGCGCGGCCAATCGTGCAGCCACCTGGTCAAAGTCGCGAACCGAGCGCCCCAGCGAAGGCAGCATCACGATCGCAGGCCCCTGCCCCTGGCTCAGCACCTCGATCTGCACCGGGCCGCTGCGGACCAGGCGGCGTTCGACCACGGTGGCAGGCACGTCAGGCAGGTCCAGGCCGCTGCGCTGGAAGGCCGCCACGGCAGCCGGCGAACCCAGGTACCGCAGAAAATCCAGGGCCTCGGCAGAGTAGGTGCTCTTGCCCGAGACGGCCGCGGTCAACACGGAGATCTTCTGAACCTCCTCCGGCAACGGGCCGACGTAGTGCACGCCTGGCACCACCCGCAACTCGCTGATCTGCTGCAGACCCAGTGCCGCGCCGCCCTCGGCCAGCACCTCACCGACCAACTGCTTGCCCGGCACCAGGCGGCGCTTGGCGGCCACCTCCTGCTCGACGCCCAGTCGCTTGAGCAGCACGTTCTGGATGTAGGTGCCGCTGGCCCCTTCCGAATAGGCCACCGAAGGTGCGGCAAGCAAGGCCTGGCGCAGCTTGTCGACATCCGAGATGTCGGGCACCGGACTGCCCGCCTTGACCCCGACACCCACCCCCGACTGGGCCACGTCGAGACGGGCCGACGCCGTGAACCGCTGCTCACGGATCAGGCGGTCCAGCTCGGTGGACACCATGATCAGTACGTCGGGCGCCTGACCGCTCCTGATTCGAACCGGAATCGCCTCATGCGACTGACCCAGCGAAGGGCCCCAGGACATCTTCAGGCGATGGCCCGACTGCTTTTCATAGTCGGCCACCACGGTCTTGAAGGCTCCGGACACGGCACCCGTTGCCAGCACCTCCAGTTCAGCCGCCTGGGCCGGATGGCCCATCGCGGCCAGGGCCAGCAAAGCGGGCCACACCAGGGACTTGAGTCTGTTGTCGTACCTTTTCATTCATGTCTCCTTTTTGTCAACCGAGTCACCGCGCCTGGCCCCGGGGCCTGGCTGCGGTGGAGCGAATCAAGCGGCGCGCCTGGCCGACGCCTTGGGCCCCAGCCAGCTGCGGCGCGCCACGCTGCCCGTGAGGGCGCGGTATTTGTCGGCATCGAACGAGCCTTCCCAGCGCGCAATGGCGAACACGGCGACG
>NZ_JBWKOU010000017.1:0-122300 GCF_059416245.1 Curvibacter sp. GW821-FHT09D12
CCAAGCACCCAGAGCCATCAGACCCCAGCCACCTCGCTAAGCACTGTTCTGTGCAGTCGAGCCCGCTAGTATACACAGAGAAAAGGGCTGATTTGACTGATTGAGACAACTTCCCTTATTAACCAAGTTACCAAATGGGTTAATAAATATCAAATCGAGGGCTTGCGCGAAGCCCCCTCCTTCAGCAGGACGGCTATTTGAAGCGATTTCTCAGGGCCAGAATTTCGCCCATGATGCCTCGTCGGAACGCGAGCACACAGATCACAAAGATCAGTCCGGTCACCATCGTGACCGACTCGCCCAGTGTCTTGAACCAATCGACTCCGCTCAATGCGGCCAGCAGGTTGCCGATTTCGCCAAGTTTGTTCTCCAGGACGACCACAACCGCCGAGCCCAGCAGCGGCCCCGACAAAGTGCCCAGCCCCCCAACCAGGGTCATCAGGATGACTTCCCCCGAACTGGTCCAATGGACATCACTGAGTGTTGCAAAGCCCAGCACCAGCGTCTTCAGAGAGCCGGCCAGCCCGGCCAGCGCCGCCGACAGGACAAACGCCAAGAGTTTGTAGCGTTGCGTGTCATAGCCCAGAGAAATGGCACGCGCTTCGTTCTCCTTGATGCCTTTGAGCACTTGTCCAAATGGCGAATGAATGATGCGGACGATCAGCAGGAAGGCAAGTACCACCACCGCCAGCGCCACGTAGTACATGGTCAGATCACTCTTCAGATCCAAAAGACCAAACAAGGCACCGCGCGGGACGCCTTGCATGCCATCCTCCCCCCCAGTGAAAGGGGCCTGCAGGCAGACAAAGAACAGCATCTGGGCCAGGGCCAACGTGATCATGGAGAAGTAGATACCCTGCCGGCGAATCGCCAACAAGCCGAAGACCCACCCCAGAAACGCGCCCCCTGCCGTCCCCAGCAGCAAGGCCCATTCCGGGTTCAAACCCCAGGCCTTGATTGAATGCCCGCACAGGTAGGCCGCACCACCAAGAAAGGCGGCATGGCCGAAGGACAGCAAGCCGGTGTAGCCCAGCAAAAGGTTGAAAGCCGACGCGTACAAGGCGAAGCACATCAGCTTCATGACGAAGACTGGGTAGGCGCCGAGAAACGGTGCGGCCACCAAAGCCAGCAACAGCGCCCCATAGGCCAGCAGATTGTTCGTGTTTTTGTTCATGCCCTGGGCTCCTCTTATTTTTCTTTGCCGAACAAACCGGCGGGGCGAATCAGGAGAACGATGACCATGATGACAAACACGACCGTCGATGAAGCCTCCGGATAGAACACTTTGGTGAAACCTTCAATCACCCCCAAGCCCAGCCCGGTGAGGATGGACCCCATGATGGACCCCATGCCGCCGATCACCACCACGGCGAACACCACAATGATCAGGTTTTGGCCCATCAAAGGGGTGACCTGGATGACAGGAGCCGCCAGGACACCGGCAAATGCAGCCAGCGCCACACCAAAACCGTAAGTCAGCGTGACCATCAAAGGCACGTTGATGCCAAAGGCCTCCACCAGCCGCGGGTTCTCGGTGCCAGCACGCAGGTAAGCCCCCAGTCGCGTCTTTTCAATGACAAACCAGGTCGCCAGGCAGACCATCAAAGAAGCCACCACCACCCACGCACGGTAGTTGGGCAGCATCATGAAGCCCAGGTTGGTGGCGCCGACCAATTGGTCAGGCGTGTCATAGGCCAGGCCAGAGACACCGTAGACGGAACGGAAGACACCCTCGATCAGCAGGGTCAAGCCCAAGGTGAGGAGCAAGCCGTAGAGGTGATCCAGTTTGTAGATCCACCGCAATAACAGGCGCTCGATGAGGATGCCAAAGGCTCCTACCACCAAGGGCGATGCAATCAACATCACCCAGTAGCTGATATTGAAGTACGTCATCGCCATCCAGGTCAGGATGGCCCCCATCATGAACAGCGCACCATGCGCAAAGTTGATGACGTTGAGCAGGCCGAAAATCACCGCCAACCCCAAGCTCAAGATGGCGTAAAAGGACCCATTGACCAGGCCGAGCAACAACTGGCTCAACATGGCGGGCACGGAGACACCGAAGATTTCCATAAGGTACAGGTGGGTGGACGGTAAAAGCAGTCAGGCCGGCAGAGGGAAGACATCCCCCCACCGGGTTCAGGAGATCATTTCCAAAGCGCGCACTTGGACTCGGCCTTGGTCGTGAAGACCTGATCGCCGGCCATCTTCTTGACCACCTTGTAGTAATCCCATGGCTTGGTCGATTCGGCGGGCGCCTTCACCTGCATGAGGTACATGTCATGGACATAGCGGCCATCGGCCCGCAGCTGACCAGAGGCAAAGAAGTCGTTCATCTTCATGCCTTTCCAGGTCGCCATCACCTTGTCGGCGTCCACCGTCTTGGCCTCCTGCACGGCCTTCAGGTAATTCATCGTGGCCGAGTAATCCGCAGCCTGGATTTCCGTCGGCATGCGCTTGGTCTTTTCGAAGAATCGAGCCGAGAACTTGCGGGTTTCTTCGTTCAGATCCCAGTACCAGGGGGCGGTCAACAGCAGGCCCTCGGTGTTCTTCAAGCCCAGGCTGTGGACATCAGAGATGAAGATCAGCAAGCCCGCCAGCTTCATGGTCTTGCCAATGCCGAACTCCTTGGCCGCCTTGATCGAGTTGATGGTGTCACCACCCGCATTGGCCAGGCCCAGGATCTGCGCCTTCGAGCTTTGAGCCTGCAGCAGGAAGGATGAGAAATCCGACGCATTCAGGGGGTGGCGCACCCCACCCAGAATCTGGCCACCCTTGGCCTTCACAACAGCGCTGGTATCGGCTTCGAGTGCATGACCGAAAGCGTAGTCAGCGGTGAGAAAAAACCAGTTGCGACCGCCGCCATCGACCACCGCGCCACCGGTGCCTTTGGCCAGGGCCACCGTGTCATAGGCATAGTGAACGGTGTAGGGCGAGCATTGCTCGTTGGTCAAGGCAGAGGTGGCCGCCCCGTTGTTCACGTAAACACGCTTCTTCTCCTGTGCCACTTTGGCTATCGCCAGGGCGGTACCGGAGTTGGTGCCACCAAAGACCATGGTCAGGCCCTGCGTGTCAATCCACTCACGCGCCTTCGAGGCAGCAATGTCAGCCTTGTTCTGGTGATCGGCCGTCAACAACTCGATCGGCATGCCATTGACCTTGCCGCCAAAATCATCAATGGCCATCTGGATGGCCAGAGCGCCGTTTTTGCCTTCCACATCGGCGTAGAGGCTGGACATGTCGGTGATGAAACCGATCTTGACCTTGTCCTGCGCCTGAGCGACCGTCATGCCCGAGCAGGCCAGCAAGGCAGCGAGTACGGTGAGTTTGGCTTTCATGTTTGTCTCCTGTGAATGGATCGAAGGGTCACTGTCTGTGATTGGAGTGAATGCGAACCCGGGGCTCAGACGCCCAGGAGCTCGTTGAGCACGGGCATCTTCTGGTCCAGTTCAGCGGCGCCAAACTGTTCGACCATCCGGCCATGCTCCATGACGTAGAAACGGTCGGCCAGGGGGGCTGCAAAACGAAAGTTCTGCTCCACCATGACCACCGTGTAGCCCTTGGTTCGCAAGGTGGTGATCATGCGGGCCAGGGCCTGGACGATGACCGGGGCCAGCCCCTCGGATATCTCGTCCAGCAAGAGCAATTTGGCACCCGTCCGCAAAATGCGCGCTACCGCAAGCATCTGTTGTTCGCCGCCTGAAAGGCGGGTTCCCTGGCTGTGACGTCGCTCGGCCAGGTTGGGGAACATGTCGTAGATCTCTTCGACCGACATGCCCCCGGTAGCGCCTTTCAGGCGCGGTGGCAACAACAGGTTTTCTTCGCAGCTCAAGCTCGAGAAGATGCCCCGCTCCTCCGGGCAGTAGCCCACCCCGAGGTGCGCAATGCGATGGGTGGGCATGGCGATGGTTTCGGTACCATCGATCTTGAGCGATCCCTTTCGAGCTCCGGTCAGTCCCATGATGGCCCGCATCGTCGTGGTGCGCCCGGCGCCATTGCGGCCCAGCAGGGTCACCACCTCGCCGGGACGGACCACCATGTCCACCCCGTGAAGCACGTGAGACTCGCCGTACCAGGCCTGCAAGCCTCGAATCTCGAGGGCCGCCGGCCCTGCGTTTTTGTGAAGCGCCTCGCTCATCTCAGTGGGCTCCCTGCAACTGACCGTCCGTGGTGCCCATGTAGGCCTCCATGACCAGAGGGTTGCGCGACACCTCGGCATAAGGCCCTTCGGCCAGGACAGCGCCACGCTGAAGTACGGTGATCTTGTCGGCGATGTTCGAGATCACGCTCATGTTGTGCTCCACCATCAGAATGGTTCGCCCCAGGGACACCTTCTTGATCAACTGGGTGACCCGGTCCACGTCTTCGTGGCCCATGCCTTGTGTGGGCTCATCGAGCAGCATCAACTCAGGCTCCATGGCCAAGGTGGTGGCGATCTCGAGTGCGCGCTTGCGCCCATAGGGCAGGTTGACTGTCAGCTCGGACGCCATGTCGTCCAGGCCCACTTCGGCCAGCAAGGCCAGTGCCCTGTCATTGAGTTGATTCAAGGTCTTCTCGCTGCGCCAAAAGTGGTAGCTTGTGCCGAGCATGCGTTGCAAGCCGATGCGAACGTTCTCCAGCAAGGTCAGGTGCGGAAACACGGCAGAAATCTGGAAGGAGCGGATGATGCCGCGCCGGGCGATCTGGGCGGGGCGCTCGCGGGTGATGTCGATGCCGTTGAAGAGGATCCGACCCGAACTGGGCTCCAGAAACTTGGTCAGCAGATTGAAGCAGGTGGTCTTGCCAGCACCGTTCGGTCCGATCAAGGCGTGGATGGATCCACGTTCCACGGCCAGATCCACCTGGCTGACCGCTGTGAAGCCCTTGAACTCTTTGGTGAGCTTTTGGGTTTGCAAAATGATGTCACTCATCGTCTCTGGGGCGCTCCGGAAGATGGGGAAAGAGGCAGCCAGGGACCGCTGGCTGCACACACACCTTGTTTCATGTGCATTGAAGTTCATGCTAATGCTGCGCCGCAGCGGCTGATACTGGGGCAAATGCCTAGGTTGGTCGCAAATCGGACACCCTTCTCTGCGGGCTCGACTCGCGCGGCAGATTTGGCCTCAGGTTTGGCAGATGCAAACCACCCACACTCCGTGCAAGCCCGCTTGTGCGCCGCTTGTGAATTCCGATAAGGTCAATCGCACGTCGACCAAAAACAACGACCGGCGAGGAGGCCCCTGATGATCGAAGCACGCACACGTTTGAACCAGTCCAACCAGTCAGACAGCCCCCCTGCATCTCCCTGAACCGGCAGAGCACCATGGCCCCGGTCGGCCCGATACACCAATGGAACAGCGCGCGCCGTGGCGCTGCCAAGGCCCCACTGCCTTGGCCTGCCACGGCCCTGCACGCCACAAGCGTCTCGGAGGAAATGCAGGCCCAGGTTTTGGTCGCCCTGCAAGGCCAGCCCAGGCAGTTGCCTTGGTCTTATCTGTTCGATTTGCAGGGATCAGCCTTGTATGAATTGGCCACCGAATCACCGGACTACTTTCTGGCCCGCACCGAACTGCGGGTGCTGCACGAGCACGCCGGCGACATCGCACGCCGCATGGGCCCCTGCCCCGAATTGATCGAGTACGGGGCGGGGGCCATGCGCGTGGTGCGCCGCTTGATTGAAGAAGCCGATCAGCCGGTGCGCTATGTGGCCATGGACACCTCGGAGCAACACCTGCAGGCACGCGTATCGGGCCTGCAACATGACTACCCGCACCTGGACATCCAGGCCCTGGCTGGCGACCTGGCACAACCCCCTGCCCTTCCGGCGGCCCACCCCGAGGCGGCACGACGTGTCGGCCTCATCGGAGGCTCTGGCTGGAGCAGGATCCCCCCCGGGGCTCGGCTCACGGCATTGCAGCGGCTGGCCACTGCACTGCGAGGCGGCGCCTTGCTCATCACAGTCGACCAGGTCCAGGACCCGGCGCTGCAAGAACGCGCCTACAACGATGCGCAGGGGCGAATGGCCGAATTCAACCTGAACGGACTGCGTCGATGCCAGAGGGACTTTGCATTGCAGTTGAGCAGTGGCCAATTCCAGCACCAGGTGAAGGTGGATGCAGCGGGCCATTCGGTGGTGCTGCAGTTGACCTGCCCCCGGGGCCTGACCCTGGAGCTGCGCCACCAGGGGCGCGTCACGGCGATCGACCTGCCCGCGGGCGATGCCATTCAAACGCTGCAGATGCACCCGGGTGCGGCAGCTGACCTGCAGGCGCTGGCACGGCGGGCTGGCTTTGCGCCGGGCCCCTGCTGGCAAGACCCATTGGGTCAAGTGGCCCTTTGCTGGCTGGAGGCTCCCCCTCTCTGAAGAAGCAGGGAGCCCGTCTTGCGCACCCCGCCCTGGACCTCAATGGGCGCCAGCGGCTGCGTCGGCGCCGCCACCTGTTCCGGGCAAGGGGTGGGACAACCACACCAAGGGGATCAGGGCCAGAAAGATGAAGGCCGAGGCCAGAAACACATCATTGGCCGCCAGCATGAAGGCCTGCTGGTCCACCAGGCGATTGACCTGCGCCAAGGCCTGTTCGGGGCTCAAGCCGGTGGCATTCAAGCCCTGCAACGCCCCCATGGCGGTCGCATTGCCCTGCTGAATCGACTCCACCAACTGAGCATGGTGCAGGCTGGCCCGGTTCTCCCAGACCGTGGTGGAAATGGAGGTCCCAAAAGCCCCCGCCGTGATGCGGGCGAAGTTGGACAAACCCGAGGCAGCCGGAATGCGGTCTGGCGTGATGCCCGACAACGTGATGGTGACCAGCGGAATGAAGAAGAAAGCCATCGCCACACCTTGCACGATGGTGGGCACCATGATGGTGGCCAGATCAGCCTGCGTGTTGAAGTTGGACCGCATCCACAGCACCAGCGCAAACACCGCAAAGGCGAAGGTGGCAAAGTAACGCGGATCGAACTTGGCAATGTTCTTGCCGACCCAAGGCGACAGCACAAGGGCCATCAGCCCCACCGGGGCCATCACCATGCCCGCCTGGGTGGCGGTGTAGCCCATGTACTGCTGCAACCACAGCGGCAGCAGCACCACGTTGCCAAAGAACAACCCATAGCCCACCGACGTGGCCAGGGCACCGGCCCAGAAGTTGCGCCGCTTGAACAAGGCCAGATCCACCACGGGATGATCGTCGGTCAGCTCCCACACCAAAAACAGCGCCAGGCCCACCACGGCCACCACCGCCAAGCCGACCACCACGTCCGAGTGGAACCAGTCGTTCTCCTTGCCGATGTCCAGCGTCACCTGCATCGCACCGATCCAGATCACCAGCAAGGCCAAGCCCACCGAATCGATCGGCAGTTGCTTGGTCGGCGTCTCGCGCTTGTGGTAAAGCATCCAGGTGACCAGGGCTGAGACGATACCCACCGGGATGTTGATGTAGAAGATCCAGGGCCAACTCATGTTGTCGGTGATCCAGCCCCCCAGCAAGGGCCCCATCACCGGCGCAATCAGGGTGGTCATCGACCACATGGCCATGGCGAGCCCGGCCAGGGCACGCGGGTAGCTGGACAGCAGCAGGCCCTGCGACAGCGGAATCATCGGGCCAGCCACAAAGCCCTGCAGCGCACGCAGCGCGATCAGGCTGCTCATGTTGGGGGCCAGGCCGCACAGCCAGGAAGCCAGCACGAAGAGCAGCACACTGATGACAAACAGGCGCACCTGCCCCACCCGCTGAGACAACCACCCCGTCAGCGGCACGGCAATGGCGTTGGCCACGGCAAAGCTGGTGATCACCCACGTGCCCTGATTCGGGCTGACGCCCAGGTCGCCGGCAATCGCAGGCAGTGACACGTTGGCAATCGACGTGTCCAGCACGTTCATGAACGTGGCTGCCGACAGGGCGATCGTGCCCCAGGTGCGGGCCGCCCCCTCCAGAGGAGGTGGGGGCGAGAAAGCCGCAGAATTGGACGACATGCTGTGGCCTTTCAACGGGCGTTCTGAGCCACCACGGGCGCCGCCGCAAAAGCAGCCTTGGACAAGCGCACGGGATGTCCCACATTGGCCGAAATCACCCGGTTGATCAGCGTCGTGGCTTCGTCATCGGGCACGGCGTAGACCTGGGTTTGCACCGCCGCGTTGTCGCGTGGCGCATCGGCCAGCGTCTTGCCGTCGCGATTCGTCACATCCACCTCGGCATCCATGGACAAGCCAATGCGCAAGGGGTGCTTGGCCACCTCTTCAGGATCCAGGGTGACGCGCACCGGCACCCGCTGCACCACCTTGATCCAGTTGCCGGTGGCGTTCTGGGCCGGCAGCAACGCAAACGCGGCCCCCGTGCCCACGCCCAGGCCCGCCACCTTGCCGATGTACTCCACCTTCTTGCCCCACAGGTCGGCCGTGAGCTTGACCGGCTGTCCAATGCGGATGTTGCGCAGCTGAACCTCCTTGAAGTTGGCGTCCACCCACAGCTGATTCAGCGGCACGATGGACATCATCGGGTTGCCAGCCGCCACACGCTGGCCCAATTGAACCGTGCGCTTGGCCACATAACCTTCGACCGGGGCCGGCAAGGCCGCACGGCGCGAGGCCAGGAAGGCCTCATGCACCTTGGCCGCGGCCGCCAGCACGCTGGGGTGGGTCTCCACCTGGGTGCCGTCGGTCATGGCCTTGTTGCTGGCCAGTTGTTCGCGCGCAGCCACCACGCCGGCCTGGGCGGCCGCCAGCACACTGCGTGCATTGGCCAGTTGGGTCTGGGTGTGGGCCAGCTCCTCGCGGGACACGGCCCCATTGCCGCTCAGGGATTGGCGACGATTCAAATCGTCCTGGGCGCGCTCGATCTCCAGTTGGGCCTTGGCCACATCGGTTTCGCGCAGCTTGACCTGGGCCTCCAGGGAGGCGTTGTTGGCATAGAGTGTGCGCACCTGGCGCACCGTCTGCGCCAAGTTGGCCTGGGCTTGCTCCAGGGCCACAGCCACATCGGCGGTATCCAGGCGCACCAGTGGCGCACCGGCCTTCACGAAATCCGTGTCGTCCGCCAGGATGGCCGTGACCGTGCCGCTGATTTGCGGCGTGATCTGAATCAGATTGCCTTGCACATAGGCGTTGTCAGTGGTCTCGTAGTGGCTCGAGACCATCCACTCGTAGGCCGCCCAGCCCGCACCGGCCAGCACCACCAGGGCGGCAATCGACAGCAGGCCCTTGCGTCGCGAAGCCTTGGCGGACGACGGATCGAGCGAGGGGGCAGAGTTGTTTTGTGGAGCGTTCATGATGAATCCTGTGTGGGTAAGGAGCGGGGCGCATCAGCCGTGGCCCGCGCTGGAGTCAATGGGGTCGGGGCGCTTTCAAGGGGTGGCCGGGGCGGCCGCCGTGTCGGCTCGCTGGCCTGCCAGGGCCGACTGCAAGCGGATGGCCCCGTTTTCCACGGTGCTTCGGTCATTGGTCACGGCCACGGGCGTGGTTGGCAGACCACCCCCGAGGGCGCGCCACAAGGCCACCTGGGTATCGATGACCCGAGCTTTCAGATCGACAGCTGCACGGCGCTGTTGCAGCACATTGCTTTCCGTGGCCAAGACCTGCAGGTAGGTGCTCAGGCCAGCCTTGTAACGTTGCAGCGCAATCTGGTGGGCATCTTCAGCAGCTTGCTGGGCACTCTTTTGTTCGACCTGCTGGCGCTCCAGCGATTGTGCTGTGACCAACTGATCGGCCACATCGCGCACCGCCTCCAGCAAGGTGCCGTTGTAGGACTCGATGGCGGTGTCCAGATCGACCGTCTTCACACGCAAATTAGCCCGCAAGCGCCCCCCCGAGAAGATCGGCAGGCTGATGGCAGGCGCCACACCCCACTGCTCGCTACCGGATTTGAGCAGGTTCGACAAGCCAAGCGCCGAGAAACCGGCATAGGCCTTCAGATTGATGTTGGGATAGAACTGGGCACGGGCCACCTCGATGTCGCGGCTGGTGGCCTCGACCCGCCAGCGGGCGGCCACCACGTCAGCCCGCTGGCCGAGCAGGTTCAGGGGCACCTCGGCCGGCCCGGCAACGCCCAAGGCCACGGGCAACGACGGTACCTTCAGCCGCTGGGCCAGCGCTGGGTCACCGGCCAAGGTGGCCAGCGCGTTTTTGGCCAGCGCCTGTTGCTCCTGCAAAGCCTCGATCTGCAATTGGGCCTCGGGAATGCCACCCTGGCTTTGGCGCAGTTCCAGTTGGGTGTCCAGACCTGCAGCCAGCCGCGAGCGAACCAGGCCCAGCATCTCCTTGCGTTGTTGCAGGGTGCGCTCGGCCACCTCCAGCTGGGCACCTGCGCGGGCCAACTGGTAGTAAGAGCGGACCACATTGCTCGCCAGCAACAGACGAGCGGCCTGCGCGTCGGCTGCCGCCGCCTGCACAGAACCGATGGCCGAATCCAGAGCCGCCCGGTTCTTGCCAAAAAAGTCCAACTCCCACGAGCCCGACAATTGCACCGTGCCAGAGTCTTCCACACTGCCCCCCAGGGGCGGCGGGTAAATGCTGTTGGCGGTGTACAGGTCGCGGCTGATTTCAGCGCCTGCACCCAACTGAGGCAACAAGGCAGCCCGGGCCACACCGGATTGGGCCTGCGCACGCTCCAGGCGCAAACGGGCCTGTTGCAGGCTGGGGTTGCCGCTCAGCGCTTGCTCAAGCAAGGCGTCCAATTGGGCATCGCCATACTCACGCCACACATCGGCATGCAGCCAGGGCAGTGCCTGGATTGGCTGGCTGGCTCCGGTCTGGGTGCCCAGGGTGGAGGGATCGCGCAGCTTGGCGTGGCCTTGGATGCCTGAGAAGTCAGCACACGCTGACAATGCGACCACGGCGCCGATAGCGGCCACGGCAGTCGCAAAACGCTTGCGCCGGTCTGCATGGCGCTGAGGATGTTTGATCATGACTTGCCCTTCGCAGCAACACCATCGGCCTGGGACTGGATGTGCTCTGCGTTCTTGAGAATACGTTGAAGAAATTCGACGAGTTGCAGCCACTCGGACTCCGAGAAGCCTTCAAGCATGCTGTTTTGCATGTTGCAAAGCACCGCTGGAATGATCCGGGCAGCCTCCTCGCCTTCAGGCGTCAGCTCCAGGTTGACCACCCGCCGATCGGATACCGATCGAACCCGACGGCACAGGCCCTTGCCCTCCACCCGGTCCAACAGCCGCGTCATGGCCCCGTTGTCCAGCTGGCAGGAGCGGGCCAATTCAGCGACGCTGCCGCCTTTGCGTTCGTAAAGCTTGATCAGAGGAATCCACTGCGCATTGGTCAAACCGTGCGGCTCCATCTTGCGGTCGATCTCCAGGCCCATCAGCCTGACGATGTGGCGCATGGTGTAGCCCACACTGATCTGCCCTCCGTAAGATTCGGGTCGGTAGAACCCCGGCGCGGGGGCACCCCGTTGGCTTGAAGAATCGGATGACATGGGTCAAAATATTATTTGCCCAGGCAAATATTGTCAAGGCTGAGTCTGCTGAAGCAATGTTAATTTTCAGTAAACACTGCATCGACAGACTGGGAACGCTACAGTCGCGAAAACCCAGCACACTGCACACTGGGCCATCCGCTCGCAACACAGGCATTTCACGATGAACTCCCCCGCTTCCGCCAAAGCCTCCCCCCGCGCACTGGGGGGCTTGCGGCCTTTCCTGTCCCCTTACCGGGCCGCCATCGGACTGGCCTTGCTGTTTCTGCTGCTGGCGGCAGGCGCAACGCTGGTGTTTCCGCAAGCCCTTCGCAGTCTGATCGACGGAGGCCTGCTGCCGGCCCACCGGGACCAGCAGGCCCTGGCACTCGGCCAGCACTTTGGCGCGTTGTTCGGCGTGGCCGCGGCACTGGCGGTGTTCTCGGCAGCGCGCTTCTACACCGTGAGCTGGCTGGGAGAACGCATCACCGCCGACCTGCGGGATGCGGTCTATGCCCATGTGCTGGATCAGAGCCCGGCGTTTTTTGAAACCACCCAGACAGGTGAGGTGCTGTCGCGCCTCACCGCCGACACCACCCTGGTGCAGACCGTGGTGGGCTCGTCGTTGAGCATGGGCCTGCGCAATGCCGTCATGGGCCTCGGTGCGCTCGGCATGCTGGTATGGACCAACCCACTCGTCATGGGTCAGGTCCTTCTGGCCCTGTTACTGATCGTCGCCCCCTCGGTCTGGTTCGGGCGTCGGGTACGCCGCCTGTCGCGAGCCAGTCAGGATCGTGTCGCGGACGCCAGCGCCGTCGCTGCCGAAGTATTGAATGCAGTCAGCACTGTGCAGGCCAACAATGCGGGTCAGCGAGAGGCCGACCGATTCAGTGCAGCCACAGAAGCGGCGTTTCAGACGGCGGTACGCCGCAGCAAAGCCCGATCCGTCTTGGTGGCCTTTGTGATCATGGCCACGAGCGCCGCATTGCTCTGGGGCCTGTACGAGGGCACCCAGGCGGTGATGCGGGGCACTTTGAGTGCCGGGGAACTGGGGCAGACCGTGGTCTACGTGCTGATTCTGGCCAGTTCAGCGGCCGTGTTGGGCGAGGTGTACGGTGACCTGCTGCGAGCGGCCGGCGCCACAGAACGCCTGATGGAACTGCTTCACACGCCACCCACGATCACCAGCGGCGCTCATGCTCCGGCGTCAGCCAGCGAGGCCGCCGGGGTGGCCATTGCGTTCGAGAACGTGCAATTTAACTACCCCTCTCGCCCCCAGCAGCCTGCGCTCAACCATTTCACGCTGCAGATCGCCCCTGGAGAAACAGTGGCATTGGTCGGCAGCAGCGGTGCCGGTAAATCAACGGTGCTGCAGTTGCTGCAACGTTTCTACGATGTGACCCCGACGCAAGCCATTCGCCTGGATGGCATTCCATTGGCCGATTGGAATCTGGACGCCCTGCGCGCCCAGATCGGTGTTGTGCCCCAGGACGCCGTGATTTTCTCGAACACCGCTCTGGAGAACATCCGTTACGGCAGCCCCGGGGCGACCGACGCCGAAGTGATGGCGGCCGCCCGGGAGGCTTTTGCCGACGAGTTCATCCGAGCCCTGCCAGAGGGCTATCACACATTTTTGGGCGAACGCGGTGTGCGGTTGAGTGGTGGGCAGAAGCAACGGCTCTCCATCGCGAGGGCCTTGCTGCGCCGCCCCCGCCTTCTGTTGCTGGACGAAGCCACCAGTGCCCTGGACGCCGAAAGCGAGCGCATGGTGCAGGCGGCACTGGAAGCGGCCCTGCATGGCGGCGAGCGCCAACGCACCACACTGGTCATCGCGCACCGCCTGGCCACGGTCCAGAAGTCGGACCGCATCGTGGTGCTTGATCAGGGTCAAGTCGTGGAACAAGGTCGTCACGAGGATCTGATGGCCCTGGGCGGCGTCTATGCTCGCTTTGCCAATATGCAATTGCTGAGTTGAGACCCCACTACCGCTCAGGGGGCGCCGGGGGCGCCCACGGGGCGTACCTTATTGCAAGGTCTCTTTGGCCGCCACCGGCATGGGGATCGGCAGCACCGGAATGCCCTCTTCCACCAAGGCCAAGGTCTCTTCAACCGTGGCTTGGCCCCGTATGCCGCGTTCGGGGGCCTCTCCATGGTGAATGCGACGAGCCTCCTCGGCAAAGGCAGGACCCACGTCTTCCGTCTGACGCACCACCTCACGGGCCAACTTCAGCCAGGCGGCTTGCAATTCCTGTTTCCCGGCCGGGGTTGCCGGTTGTGATGCAGTTTGAGAGTCCGGCCTTTTGGCCGGCACACGGGACGCTGATTCACGTGATCCACTGAGGTTCAAACGTGGCGCCGCTGGGAGCTTGTGAACGGTGTGATCACCACAAACCGGACAACTCACCAAGCCCTCAGCGAGTTGGCGTTGAAATTCCGCCTCGGAGGCAAACCAGCCTTCAAACCCGTGTTGGGCGGCGCACTGCAGGTTCAGAACCTTCATGAAGGACTACCGAATTCAGGCGCCGCGCCGATGCTTGAGAAGATAGCGATAGACGAAGCCCGGAAAGGCCAACGTGAGAAACAGGCAAAACGTGGTCGCATAAAACTCCCACCCTTGCGGGGCAGCCTGACCGGCGCGTTGCTCCATGCCCCAGGCGAAAAAGCCGACCAGCACATAGAAAAATACCAGCTCCAGCAAGCGCCAGGGCAAGGCTTTGACCGTTGCAAATGGAATCACCGCCAGCAGGCGGTGATTCAGAAAAGGCAGGTTGGCGGCAACCAGTGCCGCCAGGATGACCAGCCAAACAGAAACCGTCTGGTTCACGGCGGCAGACTCAGGAACCCAGCGTCAGCACGATGGCCCGGGCGCACAGGGTCATCAGACCACCAGGCAGCAAGCCCAGCAACAGAATCAGCGCCGCGTTGATGGACATCACGATCCGAACATCAGCAGGTGCCGACACGGTGGTGGCCGTCAAAGGCTGGTCAAAGTACATGACCTTGACCACACGCAGGTAGTAGAAGGCGCCGATCAAGGACATCAGCACGGCAAATACGGCCAAGACGATGTAGCCGTTCTCACCTGTGGTGACCAAGGCCTGAAGCACCGACAGCTTGGCATAGAAGCCTGCCAGCGGGGGAATACCCGCCATGGAGAACAGGCACACCGACATCACGGCTGCGTAGAAGGGGCTGCGTTGGTTGAGGCCTGCCAGATCGGAGATCTCTTCGCTCTCGAAACCTTCGCGGGCCAGCAGCAAGATCACACCGAAGGTAGCCAGAGTGGTCAACACGTAGGTGACCACATAGAACATCGCCGAACTGTAAGCATTGGCCGCTGGCAAGGTGGTGCCATTGACCACACCCGGGATCAAACCCAGCAGGACAAAGCCCATCTGGGAGATGGTCGAGTAGGCCAGCATGCGCTTGAGGTTGGTCTGGACCACACCAATCAGGTTACCAATCAGCAAAGAGCAGACCGACAACACCAACAGCATCTGCTGCCAGTCAATGGCCAAGGGCAGCAAACCTTCAACCAACAGGCGGATCACGATGGCAAAGGCCGCAAACTTGGGTGCGCCGCCGATCATCAGGGTGACGGCCGTCGGAGCACCTTGGTACACGTCGGGAACCCACATGTGGAAAGGCACCACACCGAGCTTGAAAGCCAGCCCCGCCACCACAAAGACCAGACCAAAGACCAGCACCTGGTGATCCACCTGGCCAGACCCCACAGCCTTGAACACCTGGCCCAGGTCCAGAGAACCGGTGGCACCGTACAACATGGACAGGCCGTACAGCAAGAAACCGCTGGCCAGCGCGCCCAATACGAAATACTTCATGGCGGCCTCAGACGAGGTCGCATGATCGCGGCGCAGGGCCACCAAGGCATAGCTCGACAGGGTCAACAGTTCCAGACCGAGGTAGATCAACAGGAAGTTGTTGCCCGAGATCATCACGAACATGCCGAGCAAGGCGAACAAGCTCAGCGTGAACATCTCGCCACCGCGCAACATGCCGCGGTCGAAAGCGTAGGGGCGACCGTAGACCAGGGTCACCAGCATGGCGATCGAGGCAAAGCACTTGAGCCAGTTGCCCATCGGATCACTGACCACCATGCCGTTGAAGCCATAGAAGGTCTGGCCACTGTCGGCATACATGGCCTGCATGCCCGCCACCACCACCAGGGTGATCACAGTCAGCAAGTAGGTGGCAGTGCGACGGGGGCTGCTCACGCCCAAGTCGAGAATGGCGATCACACTGGCCATGGCCAGCAAAATGACCTCTGGGTAGATCGTGATCCAGCTGAGTTTGTCAATCATCTCGTTTCTCTCTGGTCAGGCTGGTCAGTTCAGCTTCGAGGCTGCGACGTGTTGCAGCAAGTCAGTGACCGATGCGTTCATCACATCAGTGAAAGGCTTGGGGTACAGACCCATTGCCAGAACAGCAATGGCCAGCAGGGTCATGATCAGGAACTCGCGGGCATTGATGTCCGTCAGTTCACGCACGTGGTCGTTGGTCACAGGCCCCAGGTAAACACGCTTGAACATCCAGAGGGTGTAAGCCGCACCGAAGATCAGGGCCGAGGCCGCCAGCAGACCCAACCAGAAATTGGATTGAACTGCCCCCAGGATCACCATCCACTCACCCACAAAGCCAGCCGTACCCGGCAGGCCACAGTTGGCCATCGAGAACAGCAAGGCAAAAGCAGCGAACTTGGGCATGGTGTTCACCACACCGCCATAGCTGGCGATCTCACGCGAGTGAACCCGGTCGTACAGCACGCCAATGCTCAGGAACATGGCGCCAGACACAAAACCGTGGGCAATCATCTGCACCAGACCACCGGCCACGCCGAGGTCGTTGAAGATGAAGAAACCCAGGGTCACGAAGCCCATGTGCGCCACAGATGAATAGGCCACCAGCTTCTTCATGTCCTTTTGGACCATGGCCACCAGACCCACATAGATCACGGCCGTCAGCGACAGACCGATGATCAGCCAAGCCCACTCGCGCGAGGCGTCGGGGGCAATGGGCATGGAGAAACGCAAGAAACCATAGGCACCCAGCTTCAACATGATGGCCGCCAGCACAGCGGAACCACCCGTGGGGGCTTCCACGTGCACGTCAGGCAACCAGGTGTGCACCGGCCACATCGGCACCTTCACCGCAAAAGCTGCGAAGAAGGCGAAGAACAGCAGGGTCTGGGCGGTCGAACCCAGCGGCAGCTTGTGCCAAGTCTGGATATCGAAGCTGCCACCCGAGGCTGCGTACAGATAGATCAAGGCCACCAGCGTCAGCAGCGAGCCGAGCAAGGTGTACAAGAAGAACTTGAACGCTGCGTAGATCTTGTTCGGACCACCCCAGATGCCGATGATCAAGTACATCGGAATCAGCGTGGCTTCAAAGAACACATAGAACAGCATGCCGTCCAGTGCGGAGAACACACCGATCATCAAACCGCTGAGGATCAGGAACGCGCCCATGTATTGATTGACGCGCTCGGTGATGACCTCCCACCCTGCGATCACGACGATCACGGTGATGAAAGCGGTCAAGGGCACGAACCAGAACGAGATCCCGTCAAGACCCAGGTGGTAGTGGATGTTGAAACGTTCGATCCAACTCACGTTTTCAACAAACTGCATGGCCGAGGTGCCGATCTCGAAGCCCGCGTACAGCGGCCAGGTGACCAACAAACCACAGACTGCACCGATCAGGGCGACCCAACGGACCACCTTGGCATGCTCATCACGGCCCAAGGCCAGCAGCACGACACCAAAAACAATCGGTGTCCAGATTGCAAGACTCAACAATCCCATTTTTGTTTTTCTCCTACTTGTTGAGCCAGACGAAATACGTCATGAAGACAAACACACCCAGGATCATCACCAGCGCATAGTGATAGATGTAGCCGGATTGGATCCAGCGCACCAAGCCAGCGACCCAACCGACCAGCTTCCAGGAGCCATTGACCACCGCACCATCGATGATGGCTTGGTCGCCGGCCTTCCACAGACCCAGACCCAGACCACGCGCACCGCGGGCGATGATGTTTTCATTGATCCAGTCGAGGTAGTACTTGTTCTCGAGCAGGTTGTAGATTGGCTTGCAGGCCGACTTGATCGCAGCAGGCAAGGCCGGATTGATCATGTACATGTAGTAGGACAGCGCCACGCCAGAAAGAGCCAGCCAGAAAGGTGCCGTGCTGACCGCGTGCAGGGCCATGGCGGCCGAACCGTGGAATGCGTGGGCCAACTCTTCCATCACCTGGTGCTTTTCGCCATCCACAAAGATCACGTCCTTGAAGAAGTCGCCAAACAGCATGGGTTCGATGCCGATGTAGCCGATGATCACCGAAGGAATTGCCAGCAAGACCAGCGGCAGGGTCACCACCCAGGGAGACTCATGTGGCTCGTGGTGGTCGTCATGATGGCCATGGTCATCGTGACCATGGTGGGCATCCGGGTTCTGATCAAATCGCTCTTTGCCGTGGAACACCAGGAAATAGAGGCGGAACGAGTAGAAGGCAGTGACAAACACACCAGCCAGCACCGCGAACGAGGCAAAACCAGCGGCGGGCAGATGGCTCTCATGCACCGCTTCAATGATGCTGTCCTTGGAATAGAAGCCTGCAAAGAACGGTGTGCCGATCAGGGCCAGCGAACCAATCAACGAGGTGATCCAGGTGATGGGCATGTACTTGCGGACACCGCCCATCCAGCGGATGTCCTGGTTGTGGTGCATGCCCATGATGACCGAGCCAGCGGCAAGGAACAGCAGCGCCTTGAAGAACGCGTGCGTCATCAGGTGGAAAACCGCCACCGAGTAGGCCGAAGCACCCAGCGCCACCGTCATGTAGCCCAGCTGAGACAGCGTCGAGTAGGCCACAACGCGCTTGATGTCGTTCTGGATGATGCCCAGGAAACCCATGAACAGAGCCGTGATGGCGCCGATCACCATGATGAAGTTCAGAGCCGTATCGCTGAGTTCAAACAGCGGCGACATGCGAGCCACCATGAAGATACCGGCGGTCACCATGGTGGCCGCGTGGATCAGGGCCGAAATGGGGGTGGGGCCTTCCATGGAGTCCGGCAGCCACACGTGCAACGGGAACTGGGCGCTCTTGCCCATGGCACCAATGAACAGGCAGATGCAAGCCACCGTGATCAGCATCCAGTCGGTGCCGGGGAAGGTCAGCTTGGCCAGTTCGTCGGCCTTGGCAAAGGTTTCGGCATAGTTCAAGGTGCCACCGTAGGCAGCCAGCAGGCCGATGCCCAGGATGAAGCCGAAGTCACCCACGCGGTTGACCAGAAACGCCTTCATGTTGGCAAAGATGGCCGTCGGCTTGTTGAACCAGAAGCCAATCAGCAAGTAGGACACCAAGCCCACCGCCTCCCAGCCGAAGAACAGCTGCAGCATGTTGTTGCTCATCACAAGCATCAGCATGGAGAAGGTGAACAGAGAGATGTAGGCAAAGAAGCGGTTGTAGCCCTCATCCTCTTCCATGTAACCAATGGTGTAGATGTGCACCATCAGCGACACGAAGGTCACGACGCACATCATCATGGCGGTCAGGCTATCGATGAGGAAGCCAACCTCCATCTTCAGGCCACCCACCACCATCCAGGTGTAGAGGGTTTCACTGAAGCGGGCACCTTCAAAAGCCACGCTCTTGAAGGTGAGTGCCGACAGCACAAAGGCGACGAACACGCCCAGGATGGTCAGCGAGTGGCTCAGGCGGCGACCAATCCAGTTGCCGCCGAACGCCGTGCCAAAAATCCCGGCGAGGATCGACCCGGCCAGCGGTGCCAGCGGCACCGCCAGCAGTGTGGATGCAGAAAGCGTTGCGCTCATTGTTGGATTCTCTGGTTAGCCTTTGAGCGTGTTGAGTTCATCGACATTGATGCTGTTCTTGTTACGGAACAGAAGCACCAGGATCGCCAGACCGATGGCGGACTCAGCGGCCGCCACGGTCAGGATGAAGAACACGAACACCTGACCGTGCACATCGCCCAGGAAATGGGAGAAAGCGACGAAGTTCATGTTGACGGCCAGCAGCATCAACTCGATGGCCATGAGCAGAACGATCAAGTTCTTGCGATTCAGAAAAATCCCGATCACCGACAGCGCGAACAGCACAGCACCGATCGAAAGAAAATGTCCAAGAGTCAATGTCATTTGGCTTTCTCCGGTTCAGCGGCGGGGGTCGGCTCAGCCTTGCGGGTCACAGCCACCTTCACCAGTTGCATGCGATCACGGGCCTTGACGCGCACCTGTTCGGAGGCATCGACGAACTTGCTGTCCTTGCGCTGGCGCAGGGTCAAGGCAATCGCCGTGATCATCGCGACCAGCAGGATCACGGCTGCAATTTCGATCGGGTAGACGTATTGCGTGTAAAGCAGCTTGCCGACTTCCTGGGCGTTGGAGTACTGAACGCCCTTGGCAGCGGCTTCCGCCATGGCGGCCGTCGCAGGCTCTTCGGTCAGGCGGAACCCACCCAGCAGCACACCGGCCATTTCCAGAGCGACGACAGCACCCATCAAGGCGGCCAGCGGGAAATGCTTCCAGAATCCCTTGCGCATGCTGTCGATATCGATATCGAGCATCATCACAACGAACAAGAAAAGCACCATCACAGCACCGAGGTAGACCAGCACCAGGGCGATGGCCAGAAATTCGGCCTTGAGCAGCAGCCAGATGGCCGAGGCCTGAGAGAAGGCCAGCATGAGGTAGAGGACAGCGTGCACAGGGTTGCGCGCTGTGATCACTCGGAAGGCTGCAAAAAGCAGCACCACCGAGAAGAGATAGAAGAAACCAGTCTTGGCGTCCATGAATCAGATCTTTTCAGGGTTCAGGCGAGGAAGCTGATCAACGGTATTTCGCGTCTGCCGCCTTGGCAGCCGCAATATCGCTCTCGTAACGGTCGCCCACCGCCAACAGCATGTCTTTGGTGAAGTACAGGTCACCCCGCTTTTCACCGTGGTACTCAAAAATATGCGTTTCCACGATCGAATCCACCGGGCAACTCTCTTCGCAAAAACCGCAGAAGATGCATTTGGTCAGATCGATGTCGTAGCGGGTGGTGCGACGGGAACCGTCGGCACGAATGTCCGATTCGATGGTGATGGCCATGGCCGGGCAGACCGCTTCGCACAGCTTGCAGGCGATGCAACGCTCTTCGCCGTTGTCGTAACGGCGCAAGGCGTGCAGGCCACGGAAGCGGGGCGAGAGAGGGGTCTTTTCCTCGGGAAACTGAACCGTCACCTTGCGTTTGAAGGCGTAGCGGCCCGTCATGGCCATGCCCTTGAACAACTCGAAAAGCATGAAGCTCTTCAGGAAGTCCGTGAGCGAAAAAGGGGAAGCTGCAGCGACTGTCATGTTCTTGCCCACTCAGTTCCAGATGTTCCAGGGGCTCTGCATCCAGAAACCCACCACGAGCAGCCACACCAGGGTGACCGGGATGAAGATCTTCCAGCCCAGACGCATGATCTGGTCATAGCGGAAGCGCGGGAAAGTAGCGCGGATCCAGATGAACATGGACACCACGATGAAAGTCTTGGCACCCAGCCAGATCCAGCCCGGCACGGCGTTGAAAATGGCGTGGTCGATCGGCGACAGCCAACCCCCCAGGAACATCAGCACGGCCAGAATGGACACCAGCCACATGCTGGCGTACTCGGCCAGGAAGAAGATAGCAAAGCCCATGCCCGAGTATTCAACCATGTGACCGGCCACAATTTCAGCTTCGCCTTCCACCACGTCGAACGGGTGACGGTTGGTTTCTGCCACGCCCGAGATCAGGTAGACCATGAAGATGGGCAGCAACGGCAGCCAGTTCCAGGACAGGAAGTTCAGCCCCAGGCCAGCGGCCATGCCCTTGGCCTGCCCTGCCACGATGACGGACAGGTTCATGCTGCCGCTCACCATCAGAACCACCAGGAAACAGAAACCCATGGCAATTTCGTAGCTCACCATCTGGGCCGAGGCACGCAGTGCCCCCAGGAAGGCGTACTTCGAGTTCGAAGCCCAGCCGGCGATGATCACGCCATAGACCTCGATCGAGGTGATGGCCATCACCAGCAACAGGCCAGCGTTCAGGTTGGTCAATGCCACCTCGGGGCCGAAGGGGATGGCCACCCAGGCAGCCAGTGCCGGCATGATGGCCATGATCGGCCCCAGACGGAACAGGCCATTGCTGGCGGCATCAGGGCGGATCAATTCCTTGGTCAGCAGCTTGAGCGCGTCGGCGATGGGTTGCAACAGACCGGCAGGACCCACTCGGTTGGGACCGTAGCGAACCTGGATGAAACCCAGCAACTTGCGCTCCCACAGCGTGAGGTAAGCCACGGCGCCCATCAGAGGGGCCAGCACAGCCACGATCTTGAGCAGAACCCAGATCACAGGCCAAGCGGCCGCAGTCCACCAGCTGGCGGGCAGCAAGCCCAGTCCGGCGTTGTACAGCGCGTCGATCATGCGGTCACCTCGTTCGTGGTCGACCGTGCATCGGCCGTCAATTGCAGAGACGGCGAGCGGCGCACCAGACCGTCAAGCTGGTAAATGGCAGCCGTCACCGGCACCGACTCACCGGCCACCGAGGCACGGATGGCGACGCCCGTGTCGTTGCTCAGTTGAGCACTGGCCACTTGCTGGCTGCCAGCAGGCACCAGAGCGGCACGCGCCAGAACATCTTGCGACGATTCATCCGTAAAACCGTTCAGACCAAGCATATTGCCCAGCACCCGCAGTACCTTCCAGGCCGGACGGGTCTCACCCAAAGGCTTGACCACGGCATGGAAGCTTTGCAGACGCCCTTCAGCGTTGACAAAGCTGCCCGATGTTTCGGTGAACGGGGCGATCGGCAGCAGCACGTCGCTGATGTCGAGGTTGGTCTTGAAGGGGCTCAGCGTGACCACCATTTCGGCCTTGTTCAGACCCGAAACGGCGGCTTCACCGCCCGCCAGGTCAGCACCGGGCTCGACATTCAACAAAAAGGCAGCTTTCAAGGCACCCTGAGCCATCTGCGCGGCATTGAAGCCGCCAGCCAGAGGCTGGGCCTTGACCAGTTGCGCGCCGACGGTGTTGGCAGCCTCAGTGAGGTAGCCGACGGAGGCACCGGTCTCACGGGCAATCCAGTTGGCAAGGGCCAGCAGGCTGGATGCGTTGGCATGGTGAGCCGCGGCATTGCCCAGCAGCACAGCCTTGCGATCGCCACCCAGCAAAGACTTGGCCACGGCAGCCGCAGCCGGCGTGACTTCAGCGGCCCAAGGAGCCACCAAACCCTTTTCGGCGGCCACAGCAGTCGCAATGCTGGCCAGCGTGTTCAGCCACTCGGAGGCCGGAGCCACCTGGAACTGAGCGACAGGCAGCGCCCAGTCAGCTTCGACCGAGTACAACGCATGGACCTGAGCCCCCTTGCGGGCAGCCTGACGGATGCGTTGGGCAAACAGCGGGTGATCCTTGCGCAGGTTCGAACCGACCACCAGCACACGTTGCAGTTCGGAAAGCGAGGCAATCGAGGTGCCCAGCCAGCGAGCGCCCTCGGGAGCAGTGAACTCGGCCTGGCGCAGGCGGTAGTCGATGTTGTCGCTGCCCAAGCCACGCACGAGCTGAGCAGCCAGGAACAGCTCTTCCACCGTGCTGTGCGGGCTCACCAATGCGCCCATGCTGGACGCACCGTGGTTGGCGCCGATCTGCTTCAGACCATTGGCCACGTACTCAAGCGCGGTCTGCCAGTCAACGGTCTTCCACTCGCCGCCCTGCTTCAACATGGGCTGGGTCAAGCGATCCGGGCCATTGAGGGATTCGTAGGAGAAGCGGTCGCGGTCGGCAATCCAGCATTCGTTGACAGCATCGTTCTCCAACGGAACGACGCGCAGAACCTGGTGATTCTTGACCTGAACGATCAGGTTGGCACCGGTAGAGTCATGCGGGCTCACGCTCTTGCGGCGCGACAGCTCCCAGGTCCGGGCGCTGTAACGGAAGGGCTTGCTGGTCAAGGCACCCACGGGGCAGATGTCGATCATGTTGCCGGACAGCTCGGAATCCACCGTGTCGCCCGCAATGGTGGTGATCTCGGAATGCTCACCCCGATTGATCATGCCCAGCTCCATGACGCCGGCCACTTCCTGGCCAAAACGCACGCAACGGGTGCAATGGATGCAGCGGCTCATCTCTTCCATCGAGATCAGCGGGCCAACATCCTTGTGGAAGACCACGCGCTTTTCTTCCTCGTAGCGAGAGGAAGAACCGCCATAGCCCACGGCCAGATCCTGCAACTGGCACTCGCCGCCCTGATCGCAGATCGGGCAATCCAGCGGGTGGTTGATCAACAGGAATTCCATCACCGATTGCTGGGCCTTGATGGCCTTGTCGCTCTTGGTGCGGACGATCATGCCCTGCGTCACCGGGGTGGCGCAGGCAGGCATGGGCTTGGGGGCTTTTTCAACATCCACCAGGCACATGCGGCAGTTGGCCGCAATGCTCAGCTTCTTGTGGTAGCAAAAGTGCGGAATGTAGGTGCCAGCCTTTTCAGCTGCATGCATGACCATGCTGCCTTCATTGACCTCTACCTTTTGACCGTCGAGTTCGATTTCAACCATATGTACTCTCGCGATCAAGCGTGCGCAGTCTTTGACGACTTGGCTTGCTCAATCAATGCCTGGAATTCGGGCTTGAAGTGCTTCAGCATGGCCCGCACGGGCATGGCGGCGGCGTCACCCAAAGCGCAAATCGTGCGCCCCTGAATGTTGTCAGCCACCGAGTTCAGCAATTCGAGATCACCATCGCGACCCTGACCGTGCCAGATTCGGTCGATCACGCGCCACATCCAGCCCGTGCCTTCGCGGCAAGGGGTGCATTGGCCACAGGATTCATGCGAATAGAAGTAGGACAGTCGCAGCAGGCTCTCAACCATGTCGCGCGAATCATCCATCACGATCACGGCGCCAGAACCCAGCATCGAGCCAGCCTTGGCAATCGAGTCGTAATCCATGGTGCATTCCATGATGATGGAAGCGGGCAGCACGGGCGAGGAAGAACCACCAGGGATCACAGCCTTCAGCTGGCGGCCCTTGCGAACGCCACCGGCCAATTCAAGCAGCTTGGAGAACGGCGTGCCCAGCGGAATCTCGTAATTGCCGGGGCGCTCGACGTCGCCGCTGACCGAGAAGATCTTGGTGCCACCGTTGTTGGGCTTGCCGCATTCCAGGTAGGCCGCGCCACCATTGCGAATGATCCAGGGCACCGCAGCAAAGGTCTCGGTGTTGTTGATCGTGGTGGGCTTGCCATACAGACCGAAGCTGGCCGGGAATGGCGGCTTGAAGCGAGGCTGCCCTTTCTTGCCTTCGAGTGACTCGAGCAAGGCGGTTTCTTCGCCACAGATGTAAGCGCCAAAGCCGTGAGCCGCATGCAGCTGGAAGCTGAATGCACTGCCCATGATGTTGTTGCCGAGGTAACCCGCAGCACGCGCTTCTTCGAGGGCTTCCTCAAAGCGTTCGTAGGTCTGGAAAATCTCGCCGTGAATGTAGTTGTAACCCACCGAGATGCCCATGGCATAAGCGGCAATGATCATGCCTTCAATCACGATGTGCGGATTGAATTGCAGGATGTCACGGTCTTTGCACGTGCCCGGCTCGCCTTCGTCCGAATTGCAGACGAGGTACTTCTGGCCCGGGAACTGACGCGGCATGAAGCTCCACTTCAGGCCTGTCGGGAAACCCGCACCACCGCGACCGCGCAAGCCGGATTCCTTGACCGTGGCAATCACCTGGTCCTGGGTCAGGCCTTCGCCGCCGTCCTGCGCCAGGATCTTGCGCAGAGCCTGGTAGCCGCCGCGGGCTTCGTAGTCCTTGATGCTCCAGTTGCTGCCGTTCAGGCCAGCGTAGATCTGCGGCCCGATGTGACGGTCATGGAAGCAGGTCTCAACACCGGAAGCCTGAAACTGGGAAAGAATGCTTTGAGCGGAGGTCATCACTTCACCTCGGCAGCGCGCAGGCCGTCCACCAGTTGATCGAGCTTGTCGTTGCTCATGAAACTGCACATGGTGCGATCATTCACCAGCATCACCGGCGAATCGGCGCAAGCGCCCAGGCATTCGCATTGCTGAAGCGTGAACAACCCGTCCGGCGTGGTTTCACCCATCGCGATGCCCAGTTTTTGCTCCAGATGGTGCAAAGCCTTGTAACCATCACGCAGTTGGCACGGCAGATTGGTACAAACATTGAGCTTGTACTTGCCCACAGGCTGCTGGTTGTACATGTTGTAGAAGGTGGTGACTTCGTGCACCGCGATCACGGGCATCCCCAGCACCTCAGCGATGACTTTTTCGCTGTCTTCACTCACGTAGCCCTGCTCTTGCTGAGCAATCGACAGGCAGGCCATGACGGCCGACTGCTTTTGATCAGCGGGATACTTGGCAACTTCACGGGCAAAACGAGCCCTGGTCGAATCAGAGATCATCGATCAATCTCTCCAAACACAATGTCCATGGTGCCAATGATGGCCACCGCATCCGCCAGCATGTGGCCGCGGGCCATTTCGTCCAGGGTTGCCAGATGGGCAAAACCCGGGGCGCGGATCTTGAGTCGATAGGGCTTGTTGGCACCATCGCTCACCAGATAAATACCGAATTCACCCTTGGGGTGCTCGACGGCAGCGTAGGCCTCGCCTTCGGGCACGTGGAAGCCTTCGGTGAAGAGCTTGAAGTGGTGGATCAACTCTTCCATGCTCGACTTCATGGCTTCACGGGCCGGCGGTGCCACCTTGTGGTTGTCCGTGATCACCGGGCCAGGGTTGGCACGCAGCCAATCCACACATTGCTTGATGATCTTGTTGGACTCGCGCATTTCAGCGACACGCACAAGATACCGGTCGTAGCTGTCGCCGGTCTTACCCACCGGGATGTCGAAGTCGACACGGTCATAGACATCGTAAGGCTGGGTCTTGCGCAGATCCCAGGCAAAGCCCGAGCCACGCAGCATCGGGCCCGTCATGCCGAGATTCAAGGCACGTTCGGGCTCGACGACACCGATACCGACGGTACGCTGCTTCCAGATGCGGTTTTCGGTCAGCAGGTTTTCATATTCGTCCACGCACTTCGGAAAACGACGCGTGAAATCTTCAATGAAGTCGAGCATCGAACCCTGGCGGTTCTGATTGAGCTCGGCCAAGGCCTTGGCGTTCTTGATCTTGCTGACCTTGTACTGCGGCATGGAGTCCGGCAGATCGCGGTAAACACCGCCCGGACGAAAGTACGCCGCATGCATGCGTGCGCCCGACACGGCTTCATACATGTCAAACAGATCCTCACGCTCGCGGAAGGTGTAGATCAGGATCGTCGAGCTACCGATGTCGTTGCCGTGCGAACCCAGCCACATCAGGTGATTCAGCAGGCGGGTGATCTCGGAGAACATCACACGGATGTACTGAGCGCGAACAGGCACTTCCAGACCCAGCAGCTTTTCGATGGCCAGGCAGTAAGCGTGCTCATTGCTCATCATCGACACGTAATCCAGCCGGTCCATGTAGGGCAACGACTGGATGAAGGTCTTGTGCTCTGCCAGCTTTTCAGTGGCACGGTGCAACAGACCGATGTGAGGATCAGCACGTTGGACGACTTCGCCATCCAACTCCAGCACCAGACGCAAAACGCCGTGGGCTGCCGGGTGTTGAGGCCCGAAGTTCAGAGTGTAATTTTTGATTTCAGCCATGATGCATCACACAAGGCGGAGCGCCTCAGTGCAGGCCTCCATACTTGTCTTCACGAATGATGCGGGGCGTGATTTCCCGCGGCTCGATGGTGACCGGTTCGTACACCACGCGACGACGCTCGGCGTCATAACGCATCTCGACGTGGCCCGAAATCGGGAAATCCTTGCGGAAAGGATGGCCGATGAAACCATAGTCTGTCAGGATGCGGCGCAAGTCGTTATGACCTTCAAAGACGATGCCGTACAGGTCAAAGGCCTCGCGTTCGTACCAGTTGGCAGAGTTCCAGATATCGGCGACAGAGGCCACCAGCGGCGCGTCGTCGTCCGGGCAGAACACCCGCACCCGCACGCGCTGGTTCAGGCTGACGGACAACAGGTGACTGACGACGCCATAACGCAAACCGTCCCAGGCGCCTTCGCCATAGGTGGAATAGTCCACGCCGCACAGGTCGACCAATTGCTCAAAACGGCAAGTGGGCGCATCCCGCAGAATCTGCATGGCGGCCAGGTAATCAGCCGCAGCCACCTCGATGGTGACCTCATCCAACGCAATGACAGCTGTTTTGATCTTGTCGCCCAGGGCGGCAACAATCACGTCTTTCAGGGCTTCCGCCTGGATTGCAATCTGTGTCATGGCGCTATCTCAGACCCGGGCGATCGTGTTGGTACGACGGATTTTCTGTTGCAGCTGCATGATCCCGTAGATCAGGGCCTCTGCCGTCGGGGGGCAGCCAGGCACATAGACGTCCACCGGCACGATGCGATCGCAACCGCGCACCACGGAGTAGCTGTAGTGGTAGTAGCCACCACCGTTGGCACAGGAGCCCATGGAGAGCACCCAGCGCGGCTCGCTCATCTGGTCATACACCTTGCGCAGAGCCGGTGCCATCTTGTTGCAAAGCGTACCCGCCACGATCATCAAATCGCTTTGACGCGGGCTGGCGCGAAACACCTCAGCGCCGAAGCGGCCAATGTCGTAACGCGCAGCCGCTGCGTGCATCATCTCGACCGCGCAGCAGGCCAACCCGAAGGTCATGGGCCACAAGGACCCCGTCTTTGCCCAGTTCACCACCGCGTCGTAGCTGGTGGTGACAAAGCCCTCTTTCATGACACCTTCAATCATTGCATGCGTCCTTGTTGATGCTTTCGCTCATTCCCAATCCAGCGCGCCTTTTTTCCACGCGTAGATGAAGCCCACGAGCAGATCGATGAGGAACACCACCCCGGTCCAGAAGCCACCCGAGCCGGTGTCGGTCAAAGACACAGCCCAAGGGACGAGGAAGGCAATTTCGAGGTCAAAGAGAATGAAGAGAATGGCCACGAGGTAGTAACGCACGTCAAACTTCATGCGCGCGTCTTCAAACGCTTCGAAACCACACTCGTAAGGGGAATTTTTGGCCGGATCGGGCCGATTGGGGCCAAGCAGGTAGCCCAGCGCCTGAGGGATGACCCCTACGCCTAGACCAACCAGAATGAACAAGAGAACGGGGAGGTATTGATCAAGGTTCATCTGGAGGATTTCATCACCGCGACCCTTCCAGCGAGTGCCGGAAGGGTCTTTATTTTGGTGCCGTCGGCGAGACTCGAACTCGCACAGCTTTCGCCACTACCCCCTCAAGATAGCGTGTCTACCAATTTCACCACGACGGCGGGATGTTGCTGCTCGGATGGCATGAGGACCTTGCGGTTTTGGCTTTCCGAACAGACGTCAATTCTACCCGGAAAAACCCACCCCTCTGGGGTTGCCGGGCAGAAAATCAAGAGCTCACTTGGTCGGAATTGCAGCAGCACCCTTGGCCGGCTCGGCAGGAGCCGCAGGCACGGCTGCAGGAGCCGCAGGCGTCACGACCGCAGCACCTTCGAGCACGCTGCCCGAGCTGGCTGCCGGACGCAGGTTGCCAAAATAGGCCAGTGCCAGGGTGCAGACAAAAAAGACCGCCGCCAGTACGGCCGTCGTGCGCGACAGGAAGTTGGCGCTGCCACTGGCACCGAACAGACTGCCCGAACCACCGCTGCCAAAAGCCGCCCCCATGTCCGCGCCCTTGCCGTGCTGAATCAGGATCAGACCGATCATGCCCAGGGCCGCCAGCATCTGTACCGCCAGGATGATGGTGGTGATGATGTTCATAAAAACTCCAGATAAAAAATCAAACAGCCAACGCAGATGCGGCAGCCACAATGGTCAGGAAATCGGGCGCCTTCAGCGACGCTCCACCGATCAGGCCGCCGTCGATATCCGGCTGGGCCAACAGCTCGGCCGCATTGGCCGCATTCATGCTGCCGCCATACAACAGCTTGACACGATCAGCACGGGGCGTGGCCGCCTGAAGCTGCGCCCGCAAAACGGCATGCACCGCCTGGGCCTGCTCAGGCGTCGCCGTCCGGCCCGTGCCAATGGCCCAGACCGGCTCATAAGCCACGACGATCTCGCTGATGCAGTGGCCATTGAGGTGGATCACCGCAGCCAACTGACGCTTGACGACCAGCTCGGTCTGCCCCGCCTCACGCTGCTCCAGGGTCTCACCGACACAGACAATGGGCACCAGGCCTGCCGCCAGCGCGCGCTGAGCCTTGCGCGCCACCAGATCGTCACTCTCGGCATGGTATTGGCGACGCTCGGAATGCCCCACGATCACGTAGTGCACCCCCAGATCGCGCAGCATGCCAGCCGACACTTCGCCCGTGTAAGCACCCGACTCATGCGCCGACAGGTCTTGAGCCCCAAGAGCAACCGGACCACGCAAGGCAGCCACCTGCGCCAGATAGGGCGCCGGCACACAAACCGCCACCTCGGCTGCTGCATCAGCCACACCGGCCGCCACAGCACGAACCAAGGCATCGTTGGCAGCCAGGCTGCCATTCATTTTCCAGTTGCCGGCAATCAGCTTCTTTTTCATGAACTCACCAGGTCAAAACAATTTTTCCGACATGCTGACCAGACTCCATCAGCGCATGCGCCTGGGCCGCCTGTTCAGCAGGGAACGTAGCAAAAATGATGGGGGCAATATCCCGACGCGCCAATGCCGGCCAGACCTGCTCCCGCAAGGAGCGGGCAATGGCCGCCTTAAACGCCACCGGACGAGGACGCAAGGTTGAACCCGTGATCGTCAAACGCTTGCGCAGCACCATGCCGGCATTGAACTCGGCCTTGACACCACCTTGCACGGCAATGATCACAATCCGACCATCCTCCGCCAGGGCCTCGACTTCTCGGGCCACATAGCTTCCGGCCACCATGTCAAGGACCACATCCACGCCCCGGCCATTCGTGAGTTCCTTGCAGACCTGCACGAAGTCCTGGGTCTTGTAGTTGATCGCATGGTCGGCCCCCAGTTTCAGGCAGGCCGCACATTTGTCGTCACTGCCAGCAGTCACGATGACCCGAGCCCCGCGGGCCTTGGCCAACTGGATGGCCGTGACCCCGATGCCACTGGTTCCCCCCTGGATCAACAGGGTCTCACCCGCCTGCAAGCGGCCACGATCAAAGACATTGCTCCAGACGGTGAAAAAGGTCTCAGGCAAGGAGGCCGCCTCAACAGCAGTCCAACCTTGCGGCACCGGCAAGCACTGACCCACAGGCGCCACGCACAACTCAGCGTACCCCCCGCCGGCCACCAGTGCGCACACGGCATCGCCGATGCGCAAACCGGCCTCGGCCATGGCCACCGAATCGCCGGCCACCACCACACCTGCCACCTCCAGGCCCGGAATATCCGAAGCCCCAGGTGGCACGGGGTAGTTGCCGGTGCGCTGCAGCACATCAGGACGATTGATCCCGCTGGCCGCAACGCGGATCAACAACTCACCCTCGCCCGCAACAGGCTCGGGACGTTCTGCAGGCTGCAACACCTCGGGAGCACCGTAGGTGGTGATTTCAATGGCTTTCATGAGACCTCTCACCGAAGACCACCCACCAGCCCAGCCGGCAGGCAGCCCTCTCAACCGGAATTACTGTTGCTGTTGTTGCTGCTGGGGAGCAGCTTCGCCATGCATCGGACGATCGGCCAAGGCCTTCATGGACAGCTTGACGCGGCCCTTGTCGTCGGTTTCCAGAACCTTGACACGCACGATCTGACCTTCAGACAGGAAGTCGGTGACCTTTTCAACGCGCTGGTGAGCGATCTGGCTGATGTGCAGCAGACCATCCTTGCCAGGCAGCAGGTTGATCAGGGCGCCGAAGTCCAGGATCTTGGTGACCGGGCCTTCGTAGATCTTGCCGATCTCGACCTCGGCCGTGATCTGCTCGATGCGACGCTTGGCTTCATCCGCCTTGGCGCCGTCGGTGGCAGCGATGGTGATCGTGCCATCTTCCTCGATGTTGATCTGGGTGCCGGTTTCTTCGGTCAGCGCACGGATGGTGGCGCCGCCCTTGCCGATCACGTCACGGATCTTCTCGGGGTTGATCTTCATGGTGAACAGCTTGGGAGCGAAGTTGGACACTTCAGTCTTGGCTTCACCCATCGCCTCTTGCATCTTGCCCAGGATGTGCAGACGGGCTTCCTTGGCCTGAGCCAGCGCCACCTGCATGATTTCCTTGGTGATGCCCTGGATCTTGATGTCCATCTGCAAGGCAGTGATGCCGTTGGTGGTACCGGCCACCTTGAAGTCCATGTCACCCAGGTGATCTTCATCGCCCAGGATGTCGGTCAGCACAGCAAAACGGTTGGCGTCCTTGATCAGACCCATGGCGATGCCGGCCACGTGGGCCTTCATCGGCACACCGGCGTCCATCAGCGACAGACAGCCGCCGCAGACCGAAGCCATCGACGACGAGCCGTTCGATTCGGTGATTTCAGACACGACACGCATGGTGTACGGAAACTCTTCCTTGGTCGGCAGAACCGCCACCAGAGCACGCTTGGCCAGACGGCCATGGCCGATTTCGCGGCGCTTGGTGCTGCCCATGCGGCCCACTTCGCCGGTGGCAAAGGGAGGCATGTTGTAGTGCAGCATGAAGCGGTCTTCGTATTCGCCAGCCAGGGCATCGATGCGCTGCGCATCGCGCTCGGTACCCAGCGTGGCCACCACCAGCGCCTGGGTTTCACCACGCGTGAACAGGGCCGAACCGTGGGTACGGGGCAGCACCGAGTTGCGGATCTCGATCGGGCGCACGGTGCGGGTGTCGCGGCCGTCGATGCGGGGCTCACCGGCCAGGATCTGACCACGCACGATGCGGGCTTCGATCTCGAACAGCAGGCCTTCGACCTTGACGCTGTCGAACTCCACGCCCTCGGCCTTCAGGCCAGCCATCACGGCGGCATAGGCTTCGCGGCAGGCTTGGGTGCGGGCTTGCTTGTTGCGGATCTGGTAGGCGGCGCGCAGGGCTTCTTCAGCCAGGGCATTGACCTTGGCGATCAGCGGCTCGTCCTTGGCCGGAGCTTCCCATTGCCAGACCGCCTTGCCGGCTTCGCGCACCAGTTCATGGATGGCGTTGATGGCGATGGCGCCTTGTTCATGACCGAACACCACGGCGCCCAGCATGATGTCTTCAGACAGCTGTTGCGCTTCGGATTCGACCATCAGCACGGCCGATTCAGTGCCTGCAACCACCAGATCCAGTTGGCTGCTCTTGCGCTGGGTCTGACCCGGGTTCAGCACGTACTCGCCGTTGATGTAACCCACGCGGGCGGCACCGATCGGGCCGTTGAAGGGGATGCCCGACACAGCCAGGGCGGCCGAGGTGCCGATCAGGGCGGCGATGTCGGCGTCGACTTCGGGGTTCAGCGACACGGTGTGGATCACCACGTGCACTTCATTGAAGAAACCTTCGGGGAACAGCGGGCGGATCGGGCGATCGATCAGGCGGCTGGTCAGGGTTTCGAGTTCGCTGGGCTTGGCTTCGCGCTTGAAGAAGCTGCCCGGGATCTTGCCGGCGGCGTAGGCCTTCTCGATGTAATCAACGGTCAGCGGGAAGAAGTCCTGACCCGGCTTGGCGCCCTTGGAAGCCACCACGGTGGCCAGCACCACGGTGTCGTCGATGTTCACCAGCACGGCGCCAGTGGCTTGGCGGGCGATTTCACCCGTCTCCAGGGTGACGGTGTGCTGACCCCATTGGAAGGTCTTGGTGACTTTGTTGAAAATGCTCATGTTCAGCTCCTGCTGCTTGGCCAACCCGAGGGCCAGCCTCATCGCCACCCACCCCGGGTGGCAAGGGACAGTTGAAAACCCGGAACACGATGCCATTCCAGAAGAACCGGCAGCCTCATCGGCCGATTCTTTTGGAATGACACAGCGCGCATCCCTGCTTTCAGCTGTGGAAAAACAAAAAACAAACGCCTGAGCTAGTGAACTAACTCAGGCGTCCAGCATTCGTCGCTCGAATTACTTGCGCAGACCCAGCTTGGCGATCAGTGCGGTGTAACGGTCAGCGTCCTTGCCCTTCAGGTAGTCGAGCAGCTTGCGACGGCGGCTCACCATGCGCAGCAGACCACGGCGACCGTGGTGATCCTTGGCATGGGTCTTGAAGTGAGGGGTCAGTTCGTTGATGCGGGCGGTCAGGATGGCGACCTGAACTTCTGGGCTACCCGTGTCATTGGCGCTGCGTGCATTGGCCTTGACAACTTCGGCCTTGATTTCGGATGCGATCATTTTGGTTCCTTTGAATATTTGACTTGCGCTGACTGCCGGAAATGCGGCCAGCGTGCTGCCTTGCAAAACGCAAAGCCTTGAAATTATAGCCCGAGCCAGCGCCGCAGGCGAATCACACCTTCGTCCAGGCGATTCAGGTCGCGCGAGGCAAAACACCAGCGCAGCCAGCCATCGGCCTCCTGCCCGAAAGCACTGCCCGGCGCCAGGCCCAATCCGGCCTCGGCCACCAGTCGCTTGGCCACCGCCAACGAATCGTCATGACCCTGCAGGCGGAAGAACGCATACATGCCTCCGCTGGCCGAGGCCACCTGCACCCCCGGCAGCACCTGCAACTGCGGCACCAGGCGATCCCGGCAGGCTTTCAGGTGGGCCACCACGCGCGGCGTGATGCTGCCGCGCTCGCGCAAGGCGGCCAAGCCTGCACGCTGGGTGAACACCGATGCGCACGAGGTGTTGAACTCGATCAGCTTGCCCATGGAGGCCAGCATCGAAGGCGGCATGACCAACCAACCCAGGCGCCAGCCGGTCATCAGAAAGCTCTTGGAAAAGCTGTGCACCACCACCAGGCGATCCTCTGGCTCGGCCAGGTCAAGGAAGCTGGGCGCACAGCCCTTGCTCGAAGGCTCGTAATACAGGCGTTCATACACCTCGTCGGCCAGGATCCAGGTTCCGGTGCGTCGGCAATGTGCCAGGATCTGCGACTGCTCCTCGGCACTCAGGGTCCAGCCCGTGGGGTTGTTGGGCGCATTCACGATCAGCAGCCGTGTAGCCGGCGTGATCTCCGCCAGCAACTCCGGCAGATCAAGGCGCCAGGCCCCTTGCTCAGCCCCTTGCACCACCGGCTTGAGCGAGACGGTTTTCACCACGCCCCCCATGATGGCGGGCTGGGCCAGCAGATTCGGCCAGACCGGGGTCACGGCCAGAACCTCGTCGCCGGGCTCCACCAAGGCCTGGATCGCCAGCATCAAGGCATTCACCCCACCCGACGTGACCGCAATGCGCTCAGGCCCCACCGGCCGGTGCAGGCCGGTGGTGTAGTCCGCCAAGGCCTGGCGCAACTCGGGCAGACCCAGGTTGTGGGCGTAAAAAGTCTCACCCTGGGCAATCGAATCGATGGCCGCCTGCCGCACGGCTTCAGGCGTGATCTCGTCACTCTCACCAAACCAGAAGGCCAACACATCGGACCGGCCCATGCCGGCATTGGCCACTTCACGGATTTTCGATTCTTCAAGCTGGAGGATGGCGGGTCGCATTCGGGGGTCCTGTAGTTGCACGTCGCAACGCGATTGAACAAGAGTCGCATGGTAGCGGAGCCGCCCGGCCCTGCCCCCTTCAATCGGAGCCCCTGATGCCCACCGCCCTCACCCGCCGCCAAACCCTGCTCGGGCTGAGCGCCCTGCTCGGCAGCACCGCGCCACCCGTCTTGGCCGCATCCCGAGCCTCGGCCAAATCCCGGAAAAGCCAAGGGCGCAGCAAACCTGCTGCGCCCTCTGGCTCCGAAGAAAGCCGCGCCGACCGAGACCGTCGCCTCAGCCGCGAATGCCGGGGCCGGGCGAATGCCGGCGCCTGTCTGGGTTACGCCCAGTGAGTCGCCGGCTCAGGGGCGCTGCATGCGACAGGTGGTCGCCATCTCCGCCTTGCTGGCCGGGATCTGACGGATCACCTTGAAGCCATAACCCGAGCCTTCGACGTCAAACCGAACCCCAGGCTGCCCCTGCTTGTCCATCACGCCCACCACCAGGCCCTGCTGGAACTGATGGTCGCTGGCTCGCATCGTGCCCGACTGCCCATGCAAAGACACGCTGCTGCCCTCCAGCTTCGCAGCCACAGCCGCAGCCTCGGTCGAACCGGCCTTCTCGATGGCCTGGGCCAGGGCCTCGATCATCAGTTGCATGCGCATGTGCACATAGTCATCCGCCGGTTTGGGAAAGCGCTGCCGGAAGGCCTGGTAGAAGGCCTCGCTCTGGGCGCCCGGCACGTTGGGCAGCCAGTCCGCCACCGCCACCACCCGGCCCAGGCCGGCATCCCCGATGGCCGCCGGCGCCCCCAGCGCATTGCCGTAATAGGTGAAAAAGCGCCCCTCGTAGCCCACCTCGCGTGCAGCCTTGATCAACAGAGTCAAGTCATTGCCCCAGTTGCCGGTGATCACCGCTTGCGCACCGCTGGCCTTGATCTTGACCGCGTAAGGTGCGAAGTCTTTCACCCGCCCCATGGGATGCAGTTCTTCGCCCGCCACCTGCACATCCGGGCGTTGCTCACCCAGTTGACGACGCGCCTCCTTGAGCACGGCCTGCCCAAAGCTGTAGTCCTGCCCGATCAGGTAGACGCTCTTGACCGAGCGGTCCTCCCGGATCACCTCCATCAAGGCTGCCATGCGCATGTCGGCATGAGCATCAAAGCGGAAATGCCAGTAACTGCAACGCTCGTTGGTCAGGGTCGGATCCACGGCCGAGTAGTTCAGGAACAGCACCCGTCGTGCCGGATCCCGCTCGTTGTGCTTGTTGATGGCATCCAGCAACACCGCCGCCGTGGCCGAAGAATTGCCCTGCAGCACCACCCGGGCCCCGTCATCAATGGCCGAGCGCAAGGCCGACAAGGCCTCTTCGTTCTGGCCTTTGCTGTCGTAGCGGTCCAGTTGCAAGGGGCGCGGCCCGCCCGCAGCAGCGCTCAGGCGCACCCCACCCCGCGCATTGACGCGCTCCACCGCCCACAGGACATTGCGATAAACCGCCTCACCCGCATTGGCGAACGGACCGCTCAGACCTTCGATCAGCGCCACCCGGATCGGGCCGGACGCACCGGCTGCCTGCGCCGACACCCACGGCAAAGCCGCGACAGATAACGTCGACAAAGCCCTTTTCAAGAGGGACCTGCGCAGATATTCCATGAAGAAAAATCCTTGAAAAAAAGCCGCTGGATCGCACCTGTGATCCATGCGGCACTCAGTTCGAGAGCCGCGCAGTGTAAAGGACTTGCACCATGATCTTCGCTCCCGTGATTCGCTCCTCAGCCCACCTCAATGGCCTGCGCGCCATGGACCGCGGCCTCGAAAGATTCCTGGCCCAGACCCTGCACCAACAGGCCCAGCGCCAACGCGAAAGCACCCAGCCCCTCGAAGAATCCGAGCAAGGCTACCGACTTCAGCTGGATGCGCCCGGCCTGAGCCGCGAACAACTCCAGGTGGACATCGAAGGCAACGTGGTGCGCATCGAAAGCACAGCCGAAGCGCCGCGCCGCTATCGCTGGGCCTTCGAACTGCCGCAAGCGCTTGACGCCGCCACCAGCACGGCCCAATTGGTCAATGGGGTGCTCACCCTTCAACTCGGCAAGAAGGCACCACCCCCACCTCAAGGCACCCGGATCAACATCGGCTGACCTGCCCGAGCGCCCCATCCCACAAGGCCCGTCAAGGGCCTTTTTTTTCGCCGCCCGCCACTGGGCAAGCCCTGCGTCACCCGACTTTGAGCACTGTCAATTTGATCGCTTGCAGCACTACGCTCGGACACCTCGATCACCCCTGGTATTTCGAGCACTTCGGTAGCAAGAATCACCTTTTGTATCTGGAAACCGACCGATCAATCTTTGGAAAATGAAAAACCCCGCAGACCGTGAGGTGCTGCGGGGCAAAGACCGGCCTCGGCCGGTCGGGGAGGAATGGATCAGGCGGCCGTGGCAGACCGGGCTTCAGAGGCGGTCGACGGGCTCGCATCTCCCTCGTGCAGCAACTCACCCAGGAGCTTGGGCAGATCGGTGACGAGGTTGGGTTTGTAGACCAGCGGAATGTCGCGCAGCGCAAAGGCATAAGGGCGGCGCTGCTCCTCGTCCAGCGAGGTGACCACCACCAACTGGCTCCGGTTCAGCTCCGGGTGGGCGCGCAGGCTGGTCAGCAGCGTCGCACCATCAATGCCTGGCAGCAACAGGTCCAGCAGCAGCACATCGGGCTGCAACTGCCCGTACATGGCCAGGCCCACGATGCCATCGTCGGCCAAATGAAGCGATACCTCGGGAAAGTGCTGCTGCATCATCAGCGACACCAGGTTCTGGTAGTGGGCCGAATCCTCGATGAACAGCACCCGACGCGGGTTGGCCGGGCTGCCACGCTGGCTGCCACGGCGGCCAGCACGGCGATTGGCCAACCAGCGGTCCACCGAGACGCGGGAAATGCGTCGGTGTCCACCGGGGGTCTTCCAGGCCTCAAGTTCGCCCCGGTCCACCATCATCTGGACCGAACGGACTGCCATGCCCAATTCACGAGCCACCTCGATCGTGGTGCAGTGCTCACCAGCGGGAGGGACGGAGGAAAAATTGTTTTCGGAGCTCATGAATCAATTCTACCGAATTTGCCGAATAAATTGTCAAGTTCAACAAAGTGATAGTTGAAAAAATTAGTTTTTCAAGACCCACTAGCACTCTGGGATGGCACCTACTCACGCGTCGATGGCATCCAGCGGCCAACGGGGCCGCACATCAAAGCTGTAATCGCATCCCGCCTGGGCACGACCGGCCTGCAGGCGCATGGCCGCCGCCATGGCGATCATGGCGCCGTTGTCGGTGCAAAGGTGGAGTTCGGGGTAGTGCACCCGCACCCGGGCCACCTGGCAGGCCGCATTCAGGCGCTGGCGCAGCTCGCGGTTGGCGCCCACCCCGCCCGCCACCACCAGGCGGCGCAGACCGGTCTGGCGCAGGGCGGCCATCGACTTCTTCAGCAACACCTCAACAATGGCCGCCTGCGTGCTGGCCGCCAGGTCAGGCTTGCGCGCGGCCAGGTCATCGCCCAGTTTGCGGGCCTGGGTCAGTACGGCGGTCTTCAGCCCCGCAAACGAAAAATCGAGATCACCGCTGTGCAGCAAGGGCCTGGGCAGCTTGAACGCGGCAGGGTCGCCGGCCTCGGCCAGGCGCGACAGCGCCGGCCCGCCCGGGTAGCCCAGGCCCATGAGCTTGGCCGACTTGTCGAAGGCCTCGCCCGCGGCATCGTCAATGGTCTCGCCCAGAATCTGGTATTCACCCACCGCATCCACCCGCATCAACTGGGTGTGACCGCCCGACACCAGCAAAGCCACAAAAGGGAACTCCGGCGGATCGGCACTCAGAAAGGGGGACAGCAGGTGGCCCTCCAGGTGGTGCACGCCCAACACCGGCCGGCCCAGCGCCGCACCGAGTGCGCAAGCCACGCCCGAACCCACCAACAAAGCCCCCGCCAGACCGGGCCCACGGGTGTAGGCCACCACATCCACCTCGGCCAGGCTGCGCCCGGCGCTCGCCAGCACCTGCGTGGCCAGCGGCAACACCCGCCGGATGTGGTCGCGGCTGGCCAATTCAGGCACCACGCCGCCATAGGCCTGATGCATCTCGATCTGGCTGTGCAGGGCATGGGCCTCAAGGCGCGGCACGCCCTGGGCACTGGCATGCACCAGGGCCACCCCTGTTTCATCACAGGAAGACTCGATGCCCAGAACCAGGCCAGGGGCCTGGCTGGGCGTGTGATGGGCAAAAGGAGCAGTGGAGGCGGTCACGGACATGGGCAGACGGTTCAACTTCGGTGCCGAAGTGTAGGCCCTAGCGGCCTCGCCGGACCGACACAAAGGCCTTGCCCCCACCCACCCCGGGCCACGCAGACACCTCGGCGGGAGCGATGAGACCGGAGATTGGTGCATCGCACAAAAGCAGTGCAGCGCACCGACTGGGGCCTTTGGCACGCACCATGCCCGCACCTTGCGCACCGCCATGTACCACTTGGCCGCCCAGCCAAGCCGGCCCAGAGGCCTAACGCCCTCTTTTTAGCCTGGCACACCCTTTGCTTAGAAGGTGCATGACCCCTCCGGGTCACACAGCCTATCAAGCCCAATGGCGGGCTTGATAGGCTGCCAGGACAAAGGCGTCCCCACCACGGCTGGCCCACAGGGCTCGGCTGCTGCGTGAGGACGCCTTTTTGCTTTGTACGTTCCGAATGACTTCAGCTTCAAGGAGTAGCCCATGACCGACCTGTTGAACACCCGCCTGAGCCGGCGCACCGTGCTGCAAACCGCTGCCGTGGCTGCCACCGGCCTGTCACCGGCACTGCGCTCGGTTGTCTATGCAGGCGGCTCCGACAAGCCAGAAAAGGAAGAAGTGAAGATCGGCTTCATCCCCCTCACCGACTGTGCCAGCGTGGTCATGGCCTCCGTGCTGGGCTTTGACAAGAAGTATGGCGTGAAGATCATCCCCAGCAAAGAAGCCAGTTGGGCCGGTGTGCGCGACAAGCTGGTCAATGGCGAACTGGATTTCGCCCACGTGCTGTACGGCCTGGTCTATGGCGTGCACCTGGGCGTGGGTGGTCCGAAGAAAGACATGGCCGTCCTGATGACGCTGAACAACAATGGCCAGGCGATCACGCTGTCCAAGAAGCTGGCCGACAAGGGCGCGGTTGACGCGGCCAGCCTGGCCAAGCTGATGGCCAGCGACAAGCGCGAATACACCTTTGCCCAGACCTTCCCCACCGGCACCCATGCGATGTGGCTGTATTACTGGCTCGCCTCGGCCGGCATCAACCCGCTGCAGGACGCCAAGGTCATCACCGTGCCTCCGCCCCAGATGGTGGCCAACATGCGCGTGGGCAACATGGACGGCTTCTGCGTGGGCGAACCCTGGGGCCACCGCGCCATCATGGACGGCATCGGCATCACGGCCGTCACCACCCAGGACATCTGGAAAGACCACCCCGAGAAGGTGCTGGGCACCACTGCCGAGTTCACCAAGAAGTACCCCAACACCTCGCGTGCCGTGATGATGGCCATCCTCGAGGCCAGCCAGTGGATCGATGCCAGCCTGCAGAACAAGCTGAAGATGGCCAAGACCATTGCCGACAAGTCCTACGTCAACACCAGTGTGGACGCCATCAACCAGCGCATCCTTGGCCGTTACCAGAACGGCCTGGGCAAGACCTGGGACGACCCCAACCACATGAAGTTTTTCAACGATGGTGCGGTCAACTTCCCCTACCTGTCCGATGGCATGTGGTTCCTGACCCAGCACAAGCGCTGGGGCCTGCTCAAGGACCACCCCGACTACCTGGCCGTGGCCAAGCAGATCAACCAGATCGACCTCTACAAACAGGCCGCCAGCGCCCTGAAGATCAACGTGCCTAAAGACCCCATGCGCAGCAGCAAGTTGATCGACGGCGTGGTCTGGGATGGCAAGGACCCCAAGAAATACGCCGAATCCTTCAAGGTTCACGCCTGAGCCTCCCCTGCGCCCCACCCACCCAACAGGAGCCCGCCATGGTCAGTGCCGTCTTCCACAACCCCGCCGAAATCCCCGCTTCGCAGGTGCCTGCCCCCAAGTCCTCTGCCGCTCAGGCCCCCGCCATGAAAAAAGCCGTCCCTGCCGCCCCGCGCCCTGCACGCCTGCCATTTGACTGGCGCGCCTTCTGGCTGCGCGTGCTGCCACCGGTTTTTGGCCTGGGCCTGATGCTGGGCCTGTGGGCCATCGTGTCGATCACCACCGCCAGCGCCATCCCCTCGCCGGCCGACACCTTCAAGCAGGCCCTGGAGGTGTTCAGCGACCCGTTCTACAGCAAGGGCCCCAACGACCAGGGCGTGGGCTGGAACGTGCTGTTTTCCCTCAAGCGCGTGGCCATGGGCTTCGGCCTGGCCGCCCTGGTGGGCATTCCGGCCGGCTTTTTGATCGGTCGCTTTGAGTTCCTCTCGCGCATGTTCAACCCCTTGATCAGCCTGCTGCGCCCGGTGTCGCCGCTGGCCTGGCTGCCCATTGGCCTGCTGGTCTTCAAGGGCGCCAACCCGGCCGCCATCTGGACCATCTTCATCTGCTCGATCTGGCCCATGATCATCAACACCGCCGTGGGCGTGCAGCGCGTGCCGCAGGACTACATGAACGTGGCCCGCGTGCTCAAGCTGTCGGAGTGGAAGATCTTCACCAAGATCCTGTTCCCCTCGGTGCTGCCCTACATGCTGACCGGCGTGCGCCTGGCCGTGGGCACGGCCTGGCTGGTGATCGTGGCCGCTGAAATGCTGACCGGCGGCGTGGGCATCGGCTTCTGGGTCTGGGACGAGTGGAACAACCTCAACGTCAAGAACATCATCATTGCCATCTTCGTGATCGGCGGCGTGGGCCTGCTGCTGGAATACGCCCTGATCCGCATCGCCACGGCCTTCACCTTCGAAGAAGTCAAGAGCTGACCCACCCCGTCATCAAGGAACACGCCATGAACAGCGCCAAGTACATCGAGATCCAGGGTGTCGAACAGACTTTTCGCACCGCCAAAGGGGCCTTCCCTGCCCTGCGGGACATCCATCTCACCATCGCCAAAGGTGAATTCGTGGCCCTCATCGGCCACAGCGGCTGCGGCAAGTCCACCTTGCTCAACCTGATTGCCGGGCTGACCTCCCCCACCCAGGGCGCCATGCTGTGCGCCAACCGCGAAATCAAGGGCCCCGGCCCGGAGCGGGCGGTGGTGTTCCAGAACCACTCCCTGCTGCCCTGGCTCACCTGCCACGAGAACATCCACCTGGCCGTGGAGCGCGTCTTCGGCCAACGCGAAAGCAAGGCCCAGCTCAAGGCCCGCACTGAAGCGGCCCTGGCCCTGGTCGGGCTGAGTGCGGCGGCGCAAAAGCGCCCGGGCGAAATCTCGGGTGGCATGAAACAGCGCGTGGGCATCGCCCGTGCCCTGTCCATGGAGCCCCAGGTGCTGCTGATGGACGAGCCCTTTGGCGCCCTCGATGCCCTCACCCGGGCCAAGCTGCAGGACGAGCTGCTGGACATCGTGGCCGAGACCCAGGCCACCGTGGTGATGGTGACCCACGACGTGGACGAAGCCGTGCTGCTGTCCGACAAGATCGTGATGATGACCAACGGCCCGGCCGCCACCATCGGCGAGGTCCTGAGCGTTGACCTGCCGCGCCCCCGCTCGCGTGTTGCGCTGGCTGAAAGCACTCAGTACCTGGGCTACCGCAAGGCCGTGATTGATTTCCTCTACACCCGTCAGGCCCACGTCGAAAAGACCGCCGCCTGAGCCGCGCCCCCTCCCACGGCGCCCCTCCCGGCCCTGCGCCGTCGAGGGGCGTTTTTCATAGACGGCCCCGTCCCTGGGCGGGCATGCACCAAGTCGACGGCCTCCACCCTTCAAAGCGAGGCCGCTGCACCAAACCCAGGCAAAAAGACCGAGTCCAAGCCGTTTCCAAGGCCTGTTTTGGCGGCACGGAGTTTGCTTGAATCAAGGCATCGGCCCCACAAGGCTGTCAGGGGCTGTGGCGTGACGATGCACCGCAGCCCCTCAGGACACAGGCGTCCCCACCGTTGGCTTCTTTCTCAGAAAGCCATCCGGTGCGGACGCCTTTTTTGTTTTCCGCCATGCCCTCGGGGCCGCAAAGACACCCATGTTCAATTTCCGAGAGTTCCACCGCGCAGGTCACAGCCCCACGCTCTGGTCAGCCTTCCTGTACTTTGGCTTTTCCTTTGCCATCTGGTCCATCAACGGTGCCATGGCGCCCTTCATCACCGAGGCGCTGCAACTCAGTCCCACGCAAAAGGGCCTGATGCTGTCCATCCCGATCTTTGCCGGGGCCTTCATGCGCTTTCCGCTGGGTCTGATGGCGCAGTACATCGGACGCAAAAACGCCACCCTGGTCGAAATGGGCGGCATCAGCCTGAGCATGGCCTACGGCTACTTCTTCGTGCAAAGCTTCAACGACCTGCTGGCCATGGGCGTGCTGCTGGGGGTGGCCGGCGCCAGCTTCGGCGTGGCCATGTCACTGGGCTCGGGTTCGTTCCCGCCCCGCTACAAGGGCCTGGCCATGGGCATCGTGGGTGCCGGCAACGTCGGCACGGCCTTCGCAGCGCTGCTGGCGCCAGTGCTGGCACAGAACTTCGGCTGGCAGACGGTGTATGGCATCGCCGCGCTGAGCGTGGCCATTCCGGCGGCCGTGATGGTGGTCTTTGCCAAAGAGCCGGCCGACCTGTCGCCCCACACCACGCTGCGCGAGCACCTGTCCTGCCTGTACGAAAAAGACGGCTGGGCGTTCAGCCTGATCTATGCCGTCACCTTCGGCGGTTTCGTGGGCCTGTCGGCCTTTCTGCCCAGCTATTTCTACGAACAATTCGGGGTCAGCAAAGTTCAGGCTGGCCAGCTCACCATGCTCGCTGCCTTCCTGGGCGCAGCACTGCGGGTCATGGGGGGCTGGCTGTCTGATCTTTGGGGCGGCGTGAACACCCTGACGGGGGTGCTGGTCGTCACCGCCGCCAGCCTGCTGCTGGCAGGCTTCGCCCAAGGCTCGCTGCCGGTCACGGTGCTGCTGTTTCTGGTCTGTTTCTCGGCCCTGGGCGCGGGCAATGGCGCGCTGTTCCAGCTGGTACCCCTGCGCTGGCCGCTGACCACCGCGGTGGCGGGCTCCATGATCGGCGAACTCGGCGCACTGGGCGGCGGCCTGGTGCCCAATCTGATGGGCTTCTCCAAGCAGTACACCGGCTCTTACCTGCTCGGCTTCGCCTGCTTTGCCGCCTGTGCCGTGGCGGTGCTGCTGCTGTTGCGCGTGATGCAGATCCGCTGGACCCGCACCTGGGCCGAAAAAGGCGGTCGCGCCCGCCACTGAAGGCGCCCCCAACCCAACGGACACCGTCCGTCTGGCCCGCCCGGCAGATGCAAGTGTTTGGTGCGGCTCAGTGCGGCAGGAACAGCAGGCAATAAACCAGCGCTGCATTGAACAACACGCTGACCACCAGGGCGATTTTCCAGACCGCCGCAGGGTCGCGCTGGATCAAGGGCGTTGCCACCGGCGCACTCAGGGGGCGAGACGCACCGCGCTCCAGCGCCAGCAGCATCTCCTCGGCGGTCTCGAAGCGTTGTGCGCGCTGTCGCGCCACGGCCTTCAGGGCGACATGGTCGAGCCAGATCGGCACCTGGGGATTGTGTCGGCTGGGTGGCTGCGGATCGCGGTGGTAGCGCCCACTCTGGTAGGGCAGCACCTCGCCATACGGCAAGCGGCCCAGGCTGAGCAGTTGATACAGCGTCACGCCCAGCGCATACAGGTCGCTGCCGGCATCGGGCAACTGCGCCTTGTGGCCCGCCTGGCCATGTCCGGCCCACTGCTCAGGGTTCATGTAGCTGGGTGTACCGGCATGCAGCTCACGCGTGGCCGCCGGCTCACGCCCGCTCAAGGCCACGCCCAGGTCCAGCAGGCGCAGCACGCCGTCGTCACCCAGGTGCAGGTTGTCGGGCTTCACATCCCGGTGCACCACCCCTTGCCGGTGCAACACCGCCAGCGTGCGCAAGGCCTGGGTGACCAGGTTGAGCACCTGGGCCAGGGGCAGGGCCGCCTGCCGCTGCAGCAAGGCCCCCAGGGTCTCGCCGTCGTACCAGTCGTACAGCAAGTAAAAGCCGCTGGCCGCAGCCGCCCCTTGCGGTGGCCAGTCATGGAGCCGGGCCAGGTGTCCCGCGGCACTGCCGCCCTGCATGCGGCGCGCCACCCAAGCCTCGTGAGCCAGGGTCTGGCGCTCTTCGGGGTCGTGCGCACGCTGGGGGTGCAGCGACTTCAGGGCATAGCAGCGCTGCGTCAACGGATCGCGCACCTGGTAGAGACGGTGAATGCCGCTGTCAGCCACCAGTGCCAGCACCTCCAGCCCATCCACCCCATCGCCCACCTTGAGCAAAGGCAGCACCGGCTGTTGCAAGGCGTGGCGAGCCTCGTCCTGCAGCGTGGCTTCCAGCGCCCCCTGCACCCGCACCACCGCCGCCGTCAGGTTGTCGTCACTGCCGCTGCGCAGCGCGGCCTTGACCAGCGCCTCACACAGGGCCTGGGGCGCCAGCCCCTGCGCCAACAAGGCCAGGATGTCGCGACCCGGCAGGCTGCCATGCACCCCATCGGACAGCAGCACGAAGGTATCGCCACTTTGCAGATCGCCCTGGCTGTAATCGACCAGCAAACGATCCTCCAGCCCCACGGCCCGGGTCAGCTGGTGGGCGAAGTCGGTGTGCGGCATCACATGATCGACCGTGAGTTGCTGCATCTCGCCATCGCGCACCAGGTAGGCCCGGGTGTCGCCGACATGGGCCACGGTATAGGTCTGCCCGCGCAGCACCAGAGCGGTGAGCGTGGTCAGGCCCAGCGCGGGCTGACGGCGCCGGTTGATGCCCGCCAACCAAGCGTTCTGCGCGCTGATGACGCGGTCCAGGGCCACCGTGGTGTCCCAGGTTTCGGGGGTACCGAAATAGTCGCGCACCAGCGTCGTCACGGTGGTCTGAGCCGCCTCGCGGCCAAAGCCCCCGGTGCTCACGCCGTCGGCAATCGCGGCAATCGCCCCACGGGCCTGCTCGTGACCCTGGCCACTGACCAGGGCCGCGAAATCCTCGTTCTCGGACTTGCGTCCAGGCAGCGAGACAAAACCAAATTCGAGATCAAAACTCATGCACCAGCGGAAAGCAGGTTCCATGCCCGAAGCTGGTGCGCTGTGCTGCCCATCCAGCACCTGTCCGGGTGGTGCACCGCACCAATTTCGCGCACCAGGGCGCTTCGCAGCCCCAGCGGGCGCCGTTCGCCCTGGCACAGCCATTGCTTGACACCCCCAACGGCCTCAGGGCCGCCGGGTGGATCCCTTGCAATGGCGCAGGGGTCGACCCGGGACGAAGGCGTCCCCACATGCAGTCTCGCACCCCCGAGGCCGCATCGTGTGGACGCCTTTTTTGTTTTCCGGACCGACTGGCTCGCCAGCCCGGCCCCAAGCGACGGAGCATGACGATGAAAAAACTCAAGCTGGTGATGGTCGGCAATGGCATGGCCGGTGTGCGCACGATCGAAGAGCTGCTGAAGATCGACCCCTCGCTGTACGAGATCACGATCTTCGGTGCCGAGCCGCACCCCAACTACAACCGCATCCTGTTATCGCCTGTTCTGGCAGGTGAGCAGACGCTGGAGGAAATCGTCCTCAACCCCTACGACTGGTACCGGGACAACGACATCACCCTGCACACCGGCAAGAAGGTGGTGCAGATCGACCGCATCCGGCGTGTGGTACGGGCCGATGACGGCACCGAGGCGGCCTACGACCGCCTGCTGCTGTGCACAGGCTCCACCCCCTTCATGCTCCCGGTTCCGGGCAAGGACTTGCAGGGCGTGATTGCCTACCGCGATATCCACGACACCAACACCATGATCGAAACCGCCACCACGCACCGCCATGCAGTGGTCATCGGCGGCGGCCTGCTGGGCCTGGAAGCGGCCAACGGCCTGATGCTGCGCGGCATGAGCGTGACGGTGGTGCATGTGAACGCCTGGCTGATGGAACGCCAGCTCGACGACGTGGCTGGCCGGCTGCTGCAGAAGTCGCTGGAGCAACGCGGCCTGCAGTTCCGCATCGGTGCCCAGACCCAGGCCCTGATCGGCGGCGCCGACGGTCGCGTCCAGGCCGTGCGCTTCAAGGACGGCAGCGAGGTGGCGGCCGATCTGGTGGTGATGGCCGTGGGGATCCGGCCCAACACCGAGCTGGCCGAACAGGCCGGCCTGCTGGTGAACCGGGGCATCGTGGTCAGCGACACGATGCAGACCGTGACCGACCCCCGCATCTGGTCGGTGGGCGAGTGCGCCGCCCACCGGGGCACCGCCTACGGACTGGTGGCACCGCTGTTCGAACAGGCCAAGGTGGCAGCCAACCACCTGGCCGAGTTCGGCATCGCGCGCTACCAGGGCTCACTCACCTCGACCAAACTCAAGGTGACCGGCATCGATCTGTTCTCGGCCGGCGAGTTCATGGGCGGCGAAGGCACCGAGGAAATCGTGATGAGCGACCCCTATGCCGGGGTCTACAAAAAGCTGGTCATCAAGAACGACAAGCTGATCGGCGCCTGCCTGTATGGCGACACGGTGGACGGCAGTTGGTATTTCAAGCTGTTGCGCGATGGCCGCAGCGTGGCCGACATCCGCGACAAGCTGATGTTCGGTGAGTCCAACATCGGCGATGTGGGCCACGAAGGCCACAGCAAGGCGGCGGCCATGCCCGACGAGGCCGAGGTCTGCGGCTGCAACGGCGTCAGCAAGGGCGCCATTTGCAAGGCCATCAAGGAAAAAGGCCTGTTCACGCTCGAAGAGGTGCGCAAACACACCAAGGCCAGCGCCAGCTGCGGCTCGTGCACCGGCCTGGTCGAGCAACTGCTGATGTTCACGGCGGGCGGCGACTACTCGGCCACCCCCAAGACCAAAGCCATGTGCGGCTGCACCGAGCACGGCCATCAGGCCGTGCGCGAGGCCATCGTGAAAGACAAGCTGCTGACGATTGCCGACGTGTTCCGCGTCATGGACTGGAAGACCCCCAACGGCTGCGCGAGCTGCCGCCCTGCAGTCAACTACTACCTGATCAGCAGCTGGCCCAAAGAGGCCCGCGACGACCCGCAAAGCCGCTTCATCAACGAACGCAGCCACGCCAACATCCAGAAGGACGGCACCTACAGCGTGATCCCGCGCATGTGGGGTGGCGAAACCACGGCCGATGAGCTGCGCCGCATTGCCGACGTGGTCGACAAGTACAAGATCCCCACCGTCAAGGTGACCGGCGGCCAGCGCATCGACCTGCTGGGCGTGAAGAAGGAAGACCTGGTCAACGTCTGGAAAGACATCGGCATGCCCAGCGGCCACGCCTATGCCAAGGCCTTGCGCACCGTGAAGACCTGCGTGGGCAGCGAGTGGTGTCGCATGGGCACCCAGGACAGCACCCAGATGGGCAAGGACCTGGAACGCGCCATGTGGCGCATGTATGCCCCGCACAAGGTCAAGTTTGCCGTCTCGGGCTGCCCGCGCAATTGCGCCGAAGCCGGCATCAAGGACGTGGGCATCATCGGTGTGGACAGCGGCTGGGAGATGTACATCGCCGGCAATGGCGGCATCAAGACCGAGGTGGCGCACTTCTTCACCAAACTCAAGACCGCCGCCGAGGTGCTTGAATACACGGGCGCCTTCATGCAGCTCTACCGCGAAGAAGGCTGGTACCTGGAGCGCACCGTGCACTACGTGGGCCGGGTCGGTCTGGACCACGTGAAAAAACGCATCCTGGACGATGCCGCCGGCCGCCTGGCTCTGTGGGAGCGCCTGCAATTTGCCCTCGACGGCGAACCCGACCCTTGGTTCGAGTTCGATCGTGCCGAGGTGGACACCCGCCAATTCAACGCCCTCAAGGCCTGAAACCCCACCGGATGAACACCATGGCTCTGCAACGCCGACACCTGCTGGGCCTGGCCGCCTGCTGGGCGAGCCTCGCCCGGGCCCAGGTCGATCTGGCCGATGCCATCAACATGGCGGGGCGCCAGCGCATGCTCTCGCAGCGCATGGTCAAGGCCTGGCTGGCCCTGGCCGCCCAGGCGCCCACACCCACGGCTCAGCAAGTGTTGAGCCAGTCGATGGCCTTGTTCGAGCGCCAGCATGAACAACTCAAGGCCTACGCGCCCAGCACGCCGATCCGCAACACCTATGCGGCCCTGGATCCGGCCTGGCAGGCCTTGCGCGACGCGCTGTCTGCCCCACCCGAGGCCCGCCGGGCCAATGCCCTGCTGCAAGCCGATGCCCAGGTCCTGGCGCTGGCCCAGCAAGGCACCGCCCAGCTCGAAGCGACCTCGACCCGCCCCGCCGGCCCCCTGGTGAACCTGGCCGGGCGCCAACGCATGTTGTCGCAGCGACTGGCCAAGTTCTACCTGGCCGGCGTGCTGCAGGTCGACCCGGCCGCCGCGGCCACCGAAATGGCCCGGGCCCGCAGCGAATTCCTGCAGGCGCAAGACACCCTGCACAAAGCCCCCGAAACCTCTGCCCGCATCGCCGATGAACTGGCACTGGCAGACGGCCAGTGGGTGTTCTTTGACGCTGCACTGAAAAAAATCAGCTCGGCCACCCCTGGCAGCAAGCCGCTGTCGGAGCTGTTCGTGGCGAGCGAAAACCTGCTCTCGGTGATGGACCGCGTCACCGGGTTGTATGCGGCCCTCAGGGCCTGAACGGAGAACAAGATGAGCCTCTGGAAACCCATCTGCCGCGTGGACGAGATTCCCGCACTGGGCGCACGCCGCGTGAGCCGCGATCATGGCCTGGAGGTGGCGCTGTTCCGCAACGACCAAGACGAGGTCTTCGCGTTGCTCGATCGTTGCCCCCACAAGGGCGGCCCGCTGTCACAGGGCATCGTCTTCGGCCGCAGCGTGGCCTGCCCGCTGCACAACTGGACCATCGGGCTGGCCGATGGCCAGGCCCAGGCCCCCGACGTGGGTTGCACGCCGCGTTTCGCCGTGCTGGTGCAAGACGGGCTGGTCCACCTCGATACCGAGGAACTGCTGCACCATGCCACCGAGCTGCAGCGCCCCCAGGCAGGCCCGGCCTGCCGTCAACCCCTGGACGGAGGCCCCCAGCCATGACCCCAGTCCCCCAGGCGCTCCTCCAGGAAACCCGCTCCACCTGCCCGTACTGCGGCGTGGGTTGTGGCGTGATCATCGAAACCCGGGGCCAGGCCATCACCGGCGTGCGCGGCGACCCGGCCCACCCGGCCAACTTCGGCCGCCTGTGCACCAAGGGCTCCACCCTGCACCTCACGGCCAGCGCCGACATCACCCGCCAGACCCGCCTGCTGCAACCGCTGCAGCGCCTGGAGCGGCGTGGCCCGACCCAGCCCCTGGCCTGGGATGCCGCCCTGGACCTGGCGGCCGACCGTCTCAGCCGCATCGTGCGCGAACACGGGCCGGACGCCCTGGGCTTCTACCTGTCGGGCCAGTTGCTGACCGAGGACTACTACGTCTTCAACAAGCTGGCCAAGGGCCTGTTGGGCACCAACAACCTCGACACCAACTCACGCCTGTGCATGAGCAGCGCCGTGGCCGGCTACAAGGCCACCCTGGGGGCCGATGCCCCACCGGCCAGCTATGCCGATTTCGACCACGCCGACTGCCTCTTCATCGCCGGCAGCAACACCGCCTGGGCCCACCCGATCGCGTTCCGCCGCATCGAAGACGCCAAGCGCGCCCGCCCCGGGCTGAAGATCGTGGTGGTCGACCCGCGGCGCACCGACACCGTCGAACTGGCCGACCTGCACCTGGCCATCCAGCCGGGCACGGACGTGATGCTGTTCCACGGCATGCTGCACATCATGCTGTGGGAGGGCTGGACGCAGCCGGCCTACATCGCCGCCCACACCAGCGGCTTCGAAGCGCTGAAGACCCTGGTGCGCGACTGCACACCCGAGCGGGTGGCCCAGGTCTGCGGCATTGCGCCGCAAGACCTGCACGAGGCCGCCCGCCTGTTCGCCACCACGCCAGCCACGCTGAGCCTCTACTGCCAAGGCCTGAACCAGTCCAGCAGCGGCACCGCCAAGAACGCCGCCCTGATCAACCTGCACCTGGCCACCGGCCAGATCGGACGCCCGGGGGCGGCCCCGTTCTCACTGACCGGCCAGCCCAATGCCATGGGCGGACGCGAGGTGGGCGGCCTGGCCAATCTGCTGAGCGCGCACCGCGACATGGCCAACCCGCAGCACCGCGCCGAAGTCGCGGCCCACTGGGGCGTGGAGCAGGTGCCCGCCACCCCGGGCAAGAGCGCGGTCGAGATGTTCGAGGCCGCCGCCGACGGCCAGATCAAGGCCTTGTGGATCGCCTGCACCAACCCCGCCCAATCGATGCCGGACCAGGCCACGGTGCGCCGCGCCCTGCAGCGCGCCGAATTCGTGGTGCTGCAGGAGGCTTTTGCCACCACCGCCACCGCCGAATTCGCCGACCTGCTGCTGCCCGCCACCACCTGGGGCGAAAAACTGGGCACCGTGACCAACAGCGAGCGCCGCATCAGCCGCGTGCGCGCCGCCCTGCCCCCGGCCGGCGAGGCCCGTCACGACTGGGCCATCGGCGTGCAGCTGGCCCAGCGCCTGGAAGCCCGGCTGCGCCCTGGCCAGGCCACGCTGTTCCCCTACCCCACGGAAGCGCCGGAGGCCGGGGTGCAAGCCATCTGGTGCGAACACCGCGAATCGACCCGGGGCCGCGACCTGGACATCACGGGTCTGAGCTACGAGCTGCTCGACAGCCTGGGTCCCCAGCAATGGCCCATGCCCGCCGGGGCGCCGGCCGGCAAGGTCCGGCTGTACGAAGATGGCGTGTTCCCCACCCCCGATGGCCGGGCCCGTTTCAGCGCCACCCCTTACCAGCCGGTGGCCGAAAGCCGCGATGCGCGCTACCCGTTCTCGCTCAACACCGGCCGCCTGCGTGACCAGTGGCACGGCATGAGCCGCACCGGCACCCTGGGCCGCCTGTTCGGTCACGTGCCCGAACCTGCGATCCAACTCCATCCCCAGGACATGTCCCGCCGCCAGTGGCAGGAGGGCGATCTGGTGACGGTGCAATCACGGCGTGGCGCCATCGTGCTGCCCGTGCAGGCCAGCAGCGAGATCGGGCTCAACCAGGCCTACATCGCCATGCATTGGGGCGCCGAATTTCTGAGCGGCTGCTCGGCCACGGGCGAGCCGCTGGCCGGCGTCAACGCGCTGATGCCCAGCACCTTCTGCCCAAGCTCCAAGCAGCCCGAACTCAAACACGCGGCCGTGCGCATCAGCAAGGCGGAGCTGCCCTGGTCCCTGGTGGCCATGGCCTGGTTGCCGACCGGCGAGGCCCTTGCGGCGCGCGAGAAGCTGAAGCCCCTGATGGGCGCCTTTGCCTTCAGCACCTGCGTCCCCTTTGGCCGGGCGGATGCGCTGGGCGGTACCACGGCGCCCACCACCGGCGTGCTGTTCCGGGCCGCTGCGCCCGAGGCCCCGCCCGCCGAAGTGCTGGTGCAGATCGAAACCCTGTTGGGCCTGCAAAACGAAGACTCGCTGCACTACGTCGATCTGCGGCGCGGCCAGCGCCGCACCGTGCGGGTGGAGCCCCAGGGTGACGACACCCGCATCACCGGCCTGCTGCTGGGTGGCGACACCCGCGCCGAAGTGTGGCTGCGCACGCTGCTGCAGGAGGACCTGCCCGCGCGGGCCTATGGGCGGCTGCTGTTGCTGCCCGGCGCCGAAGCGCCGGTGGCCGTGGTGAGCAAAGGGCGAACCGTGTGCAGTTGCGTGGGGGTGACCGACCAGGCCATCGAGGCCGCGCTGGCGGGCTGCCAGGGCCAGGAGGAGGAGCGACTGGGCCAGCTTCAGGGAGCGCTGAAATGTGGCACGAATTGTGGTTCATGTGTGCCGGAGCTCAAGCGCATGGTGCGATTGATCAAGCCGGTGACGGGCTGAGACCCATCCAGGTGTGGCGATGCAGAAGCCGCACCAAAGTTGGGCATATAGCGGAAAGTCAGAAGGCTTCAGGGACAATGCGCGGCTCTGTTTCAACAGACCTTCCAAAACAAGCAGACCACGACATGGCAATCAGTCAGTACATCAAGGAAATTGGCCGCGGCAAAGAGGGTGCACGCCCCCTGAGCCGGGAGCAGGCGGCCGACCTCATGGGCCAGGTGCTGGACGGCACGGTGACCGATCTGGAAATCGGCGCGTTCTGCCTGGCCATGCGCATCAAGGGTGAATCCCCCGAAGAGATGGCCGGGTTTCTCGATGCCACCCACGCCCGCATGACCCGCATGCCCCCCACCCTCAAACCGATCGTGGTGCTGCCCAGTTACAACGGTGCGCGCAAGCTGCCCGTGCTCACCCCGCTGCTGGCCTTGCTGCTGGCGCGCCGGGGCGCCAGCGTGCTGGTGCATGGCACCCCGACCGAAGAGGCCCGCGTGCCGGCCGCCGCGGTGCTGTCGGCCCTCGGCACCCCGTCGCTGGTGGCCGTGCGCCCCCTCAAGGCTGGCGAACTGGTCTACGCACCCACCGGCCTGTTGCTGCCGGGCCTGAAGCGACTGCTGGAGGTGCGCCGGGCCGTGGGTTTGCGCAATTCAGCACACAGCATGGTCAAGCTGATGAGCCCTTGCCAGGGCCCGAGTGTGCTGGTCAGCAGCTACACCCACCCGGAGTACGCCGAGTCCATGGCGGCCACGCTGGCCCTGACCGGTCAGCGCGCCCTGCTGCTGCGCGGCACCGAGGGCGAGGTGGTGGCCGACCCGCGCCGCACCCCCGAGATGACCGCCTACATGGAAGGCCAGGCCTACCCCTGGCAAGCGGCCCAGCAGGGTCCCCTGGCCACTCTGCCCGAGTTGCCCCGTGACATCAGCGCGGCCTCCACCGCCAACTACATTCAACTGGTGCTGGCAGGCAAGCTGCCGGTACCCACCCCCATCGCACGCCAGGTCGAACACATCCTGCGCCTTGTGGAGCACCCATGACCAACACCCTCACCCCGGACCCCCGGTCCTCATCGGCCCGACAAGGCCATTGCACCCTGGTGGGCGCCGGCCCGGGCGACCCCGAACTGCTCACACTCAAGGCCGTCAAGGCGCTGCAGCGTGCCACCGTGTTGCTGGTGGACGACCTGGTCAGCGACGAGATCGTGGCCCTGGCCTCACCCCAGGCCCGCGTGGTCTATGTGGGCAAGCGCGGCGGCTGCAAGTCGACCCCGCAGGCTTTCATCGAGAAGCTGATGATCACTGCGGTGCACGAAGGCGAGCAGGTGGTGCGTCTCAAAGGGGGCGACCCCTTCATCTTTGGCCGTGGCGGTGAAGAGGTCGAGCACCTGCGTGCCGCCGGCATCGAGGTCAGCGTGGTCAACGGCATCACCTCGGGCCTGGCCGCCGTGACCTCGCTGGGCGTGCCCCTGACCCACCGCGAACACGCCCATGGGGTGGTGTTCGTCACCGGCCACGCCAAGCCCGGCGACACCGGTACCGACTGGCCCGCGCTGGCGGCCACGGCCCACAGCGCCCGCCTCACGCTGGTGATCTACATGGGCGTGAGCGGGGCCGAGCGCATTCAGCAAGAGCTGCTGCAAGGCCTGCCCGGCCACACCCCGGTGGCCATCGTGCAACGGGCCAGCCTGCCCACGCAGCGCCATGCCATCACCACGCTGGCGCAGTTGTGCCACACGCTGCAGACCGAACAGTTGGGCAGCCCTTCGGTGATCGTGGTGGGTGACGTGATCGGTGGGGTGCATGCCCTGAGCACCAGCCCCTCAGTGCCCGCCGACGTCGACGCCATGCGCGAGCGCACCGGCACGCTTTGAGAACGACGGACACGTCCAGGACCGACCGGGAGAGGCACCAGGACTGACTTGGCGCTGACAATTCTGGCCCGGCATTTGCTTCGTGTCAGGCGTGTTCACCAGGGAAAGAGAGTCCACATGACTGCATTGGCACGACACCCGGCCTCGGCCTACCCGCAGGCCCTGCCCAGGGGCATCAGCGCGGCCAGCCAACCCAGGGAAGGCGACATCTCCCTGGTCAACATGGCCGCCCGCCAACGCATGTTGTCGCAGCGCATGATCCTGCAGACCGTGCTGGCCGCCCAAGGCCATGCCGGACAACTGGCCGCCGCGCGCAAATCGCTGGAACTGTTCACCACCAGCCAGCAACACCTGCGTGAAACCGGCCGTGCGCTGCCCGCCGAGCAGGCCCAGGTCATTCTGCGGGCCTACGAGGGCCCCAACGGTGCAGGGCAGACCATCGACACCTTCATCGCGCAACTCCGGACCACCCAGGACCAGATCGAGCGACAAGACCGCCGGGTGAGCGAGACCCTGGCCTCGCTGGTGGACAGCACCGATCAGGTGCTCGATGCCCTGAACCGGGCGACCACCGCCTTCGACCAGGTCACGGCCGCCCAATCGCAGGCCATGATGCGCGAACTGACCGGCATCGTGGCCTCGATCCAGACCGTGGCCCGGGAAGCCAAGGTGGTGAGCTTCAATGCCCAGGTCATGGCGGCACGGGCTGGCCAGCACGGCCGCGAATTCGCCGTGGTGGCCAACGTGCTGTCAGGCATCACGGCCGAAATCGACGGCCTGTCGCTCAAGGCCGTGTCCCTGGCCGGGCGGCAAGGCGTCAAGCATTGAGATTGAAGCCCTGCGGGCGCAGGTTCACCCGCCCGCAAAACCGCCCGCAACCCAGGCGCCTGCCAAGCCACACCCAACCCGCCAACCCCACTCGGCCAGCCAGAACACCACGCCGGCCCCCAACAGCCGCCGTTCCAGCCGGCTCCAGGCTTGGCGCCCTCCCTGAGGGGCCAGCCTGCGCCAACCCAGCATCAGCCAGGCCCCCAGCAGCAGCGGCAACAGCCCGGGCTGAGCCTGCCAGGCGCCAGACCAGTCGCCCTGGCCCAGGGCGTGGACCAGGTGCGTGCCCCCACACAGCGGGCATGGGCAACCCGTGAGGGCCTTGAAAGCACAGACCGGCAAGGCCTCGCCATGCAACAGCACCTGGCTCAAGCCACCAGCCACCGGCCACGCCCCCAGCCAGAGCAGGCCGGGCGCCCACCGCTGCAGACCCGCTTCAAAAGTCATCACAGCGCCAGGATCACCCGGGGATCCCCCGACAACTGACGCGCCATGTGATACGCCCCCAGGTAGGCCAGGGGCAGCGTCAGGACCACGCCCACCCCGCACAGCAGCGCCCCGATGCTGGCCAGTACCGAGATCAGGAAGCTGCAGATCAAGGCCATGAACAGGTTGGGCCGAAGCTGGCTCCAGGCCGTCTTGATCGCCTGGATGGCGTCCTTCTCGCCCTCGGCCACTTCATGCAGCGCCAGGGGCACCAGCGGCAGCAGCAGCAGGCCCGGCAGCACACAGAAACAAAAGCCCACGGCCACCAGGATGCCGGCCAGCAGGGCCGCCAGCAAGGCAGGCCCGAAGTCGTCGAAGCCCCTGAACACATCGGTGAAGCTGATGGGCTGCCCGGCCTCCTCGGCACGCATCATGCGCATGTAGCCCACCATCAATGGGCCGGTCAGCAAGCCGAAGAACAGGTTGCCGATGGCCGTGACCAGCACCGTGGCCACGATGTGGGTGAGCATGTTCTTGCGGTACTGGGCCCAGGCCGCGCCCAGGCAGTCGCCGATGTTCAGAGTCGCCATGAAGTTCCCTCCGGTTTTTGAGATGTAAATCCCCATTCTCCTGATCGCCGCCCGCTTGCCAAGCGCCTTCACGCGGCCCTGCGGCACCTGGCTGACGATAATCAAGCCTTTTGCCGCGGGGTGAGCACCCCGTGTTGCCCTGGAGCCTGGTTTGAATGTCGATGCCGTGATTGTGGGAGCCGGGGCCGCCGGCCTGTTTTGTGCCGGCGTGGCCGCGCAGCGCGGGCTGCGCGTGCTGCTGGTGGACCATGCCGAGAAGGTGGCCGAGAAAATCCGCATCTCAGGTGGCGGCCGCTGCAACTTCACCAACCGCGAAGCCAGCCCGGCCAACTTCCTGGGCGCCAACCCGCACTTCTGCCGCAGCGCCCTGAGCCGCTTCACCCCGCAAGACTTTGTCGCCCTGGTCAAGCGCCACGACATCCCTTTCCACGAAAAGCACAAGGGCCAGCTGTTCTGCGATCGCTCGGCCGAGGACATCATCCAGATGCTGTTGCGCGAATGCGAGGCGGGGGCTGCTGGTGGCAGCGTCACCCGCTGGCAAGGCTGTGGCGTGAAGGCCGTGCGCTGCACCGAAGGCAGCACGGGCACCGTCTACGAGATCGACACCGATCAGGGCACGGTGCGCAGCCCCAGCCTGGTGATGGCCACGGGTGGCCTGTCCATCCCCAAGATCGGCGCCACCGATTTCGGCTACCGGGTGGCCCGCCAGTTCGGCCTGCGCCTGGTCGAACAGCGACCGGGCCTGGTGCCCCTCACCTTTGACGGTGCCGCCTGGCAACCGTATGCCCAATTGGCCGGGCTGGCCCTGCCGGTGGCCATGGAGACGGGCAGCAAGAAGAGCCGCGGGCATTTTCTGGAAGACCTGCTGTTCACCCACCGCGGCCTGTCAGGCCCGGCGGTGTTGCAGATTTCAAGCTACTGGCAGGCCGGCACGCCCATCCGCATCAACCTGATGCCCGAGTTGGACCTGCCCGAAACCCTGGCCCGCGCCAAGGCCGTGTCGCGCAAGCTGCTGGTCAATGAACTGGCGCACAGCCTGCCCAGCCGACTGGCCGAGGCCTGGGTGCAGCAGGACCCGGCCCTGCAGCGGCCTTGCAACGAGGTGACCGACAAGGCCCTGCACACCCTGACCGAGCGCCTGTCGCGCTGGGAGCTGATCCCCACCGGCACCGAAGGCTACAAAAAGGCCGAGGTCACCCTGGGTGGCGTGGACACGCGCGATCTGTCGCAGCAGACCCTGGAATCCAAACAGCCCGGCCTGTATTTCATTGGCGAGGTGGTGGATGTGACGGGCTGGCTGGGGGGCTACAACTTCCAGTGGGCCTGGGCCAGCGCGCATGCCTGCGCCCAGGGCCTGGCGGCCCGGGCGGGGCTGATGTGAGCGCTGTCTGAGGCCTGGATGCACAAAAATCTTGTTTGCGCAAGCCAGGACGCTATAATCGCAGGCTTTGCTGGCAAATGCCCCGCCGGCCTGATCAATTTTTTAGGCGGGGAACCTCGCTTGTGGGCCCGATCTTCCCCGAGCACCTCATTGGAAAACATTACGTAATGACCACCATCCGTGTTAAAGAAAACGAGCCCTTCGACGTCGCACTGCGTCGTTTCAAGCGCACCATCGAAAAACTGGGTCTGCTGACCGACTTGCGCGCCCGCGAGTTCTATGAAAAGCCGACCGCTGAACGCAAGCGCAAGAAGGCTGCTGCCGTGAAGCGCCACTACAAGCGCGTTCGCAGCATGCAACTGCCCAAGAAGCTGTACTGATCGCAGCCCGCCTGCTGGTTCACAGCAGTCGACACAACCCGCGCTCGGGACGCCAGGCGCGGGTTTTTGCATTCTGAAACCCAATTTCGAACGGAGAACACCATGTCCCTCAAGGAACAGATCACCGAAGACATGAAGGCCGCCATGCGCGCCAAGGACTCGGAGCGCCTGGGCACGATCCGCCTGTTGCAGGCCGCGATCAAGCAGCGCGAGGTCGACGAGCGCATCACCCTGGACGACGTTGGCGTGGTGGCCATCGTCGACAAACTGATCAAGCAGCGCAAGGACTCGATTGCCGCCTTCGAGCAGGCCGCCCGCCAGGATCTGGCCGACAAGGAGTCGGCAGAACTCAAGGTGCTGCAGGCCTACCTGCCGGCCCGCCTGAGCGCCGAGGAGGTCACCGCCGAAGTCAAGGCCATCGTGGCCGAGCTGGGCGCCTCCGGCCCAGGCGACATGGGCAAGGTCATGGGCGCGGTCAAGACCCGCCTGGCCGGCAAAGCCGACATGGGCTTGGTCTCTGCCGCCGTGAAGGCCGCCCTGGCAGGCTGAGCCTCCCGGCCCTCACCAGCAAGCCACCCGCATTCGAGGATGCGGGTGGCTTTTTTGCGCCCTTTTTTTGTGAGCAATTGCAGCCGCCTGCCCCGGCGCGTTGACCTTTTGGGGGGCTGGCGCGTTAATCCGCCAACACCTGACGAGATCACCATGTTCTTCAAGCCCTCCTCCCCACCCGGCCAGGCCTTCACCTGGGCCCACCGCACCCGACAGGCCTGCCAGGGCTTGGTTCTGGGCCTGACCCTGATCGGTGGCCTGGCCCTGGCCCAGATCGCACCGGGCCGCGTGGGTTACCTGAACCTGATCGAAGGCGTGGTGCAGACCGGCCAAACCAACACACCGGACGCCGAGATGGCGCTCTACAACCAGCCCCTGACCCGTGGCAACCGCCTGATTCCAGCCCCAGGGGCCCGGCTCGACATGAGCACGGGCACCAGCAGCTGGCGCATGGAAGGCCCGGGCCAGCTCGACATCACCCAGCTCGACGACCAGACCACCCAGATGCAACTGCGGCAGGGCCGTCTGGCCCTGAGGGTGCGCCAAATGGTGGCTGGAGAGCGCATCGAGATCGACACCCCCAACCTGGCCGTGCTGGTACAGCAGCCCGGCGATTACCGCCTGGACGTGAGCCTGGAACAAGGCAACACCCGGGTCAGCGTGCAGCAAGGCAGCCTGGTGGCCTACGGCGAGAACGGCGCCAGCCAGCCCCTGCCACAGGGCTTGCAATGGAGTTTCGGCGGGCGCCTGCTGGCGCAGCTGCAAACGCCCCTGGTGTTGCGGCCGGACGGATTTGACCAATGGGTGGCGCAACGCAACCAGATCGAAGACCAATCGCAGGCCGCGCGCTACCTGCCGCGCGAGGTCATCGGCTACCAGCAACTGGATGGCTGGGGCGAATGGCGCACCGACCCGACCTGGGGCACGGTGTGGTACCCGACCGTCACCGTGAGCGACTGGGCGCCTTACCGCTACGGGCGTTGGGAATGGATCGAACCCTGGGGCTGGACCTGGATCGACGACGCCCCCTGGGGTTTCGCCCCTTTCCACTACGGCCGCTGGGTGCAGACCGGGCCGCGCTGGTGCTGGGTGCCCGAACGCTACGAACGCAACCGCCGCCCAAGCTATGCCCCGGCCCTGGTGGGGTTTCTGGGCACCCCGCAGGCTGGCTCGCGCCCTCAGGTGCGGCATCCGGACGTGGGCTGGGTACCCTTGGCCCCGGGTGAGGCTTGGCAGCCCGCCTGGGGGGCCGGCCGCCCTGGCTCGGTCGGCAGCCTGCCACGCCCAGGCAGCTACCTGAACCAGCAACGCCCGGACGCCATCACCCACCAGGCGCAAGGGGGCAAGCCGGTGTGGTCTCAGCACCCGGCGGGCGGTACTGCCTCGGGCGGATCGGGCTTCCAGGCTCAACCGCAGCCGCCACAGCCACTGCCGCGCCCTCAAGTGCAGCTTGTGCCCGAGCGACCGAGCGACCACCCCTTCGTGGGCACAGGTGCGAGCAACACCCCATGGCAGGGCCGGGAGAGCGAGCGCCGCCCCAACATGAGCCCTGCGCCCGCGCTGCAAACCAGCCCTGCGCCCGCGGGCCAGCCCATGGGCCGCCCCGGCGTCGTGCAGCAGGTGAGCCCGGTGCCCAACAACGCCCCCCGCACCGAGGCTGACCGGCAGTGGCGCGAGGCGCAGCAACGCGAACAGCAAGAGCAGGCCCAGCGCCAGCTTCAGCAGCAAGCCCAGCAGCAACTGCAAATGCAGCAACAACAACAGCAACAACAGGCCGAAGCAGAGCGCCAACGCCAGGCCCTGCAACAACAGCAGCACCAGCAGTTCCAGATGCAGCAGCAAATGCAGCAGCAGCAGTTGCAACAACAGCAACGAGAACAGGCACTGCGCGAACAGCAGATGCGGGAACAGATCCAGCACCAGCAGCAACAGCAACAACAGCAGCGCCAGCCCTCGTCAGCACCGCGCGAAAACCGCGAGAACCTGGTGCGACCGGGGATTCAGATCAACGGCGGCGGCCGGCTTGGCGCGCCGGTCTCCGAGCGCCCCGAAGTGCGCAGCAACACCCAGTGAGGCCTTCGCGTCCACGAAAAAATGCCCCAGGCGCTTGGCGCGCCAGGGGCATTGGGACAACTCAGGCCAGGGCCAGGCTCAACTGCCTGCCACCTTCATGCGGTTGATCAGCACCGAGCCGACAGTTTTGGCCCCATAGGTGTAGGCATCGGCCCCGATGGCCTCGATGCCCTTGAACATGTCCTTGAGGTTGCCCGCGATGGTGATCTCCTGCACCGGGAAGGCGATGCGGCCGTTCTCGACCCAGAAGCCGCTGGCACCGCGCGAGTAGTCACCGGTCACGTAGTTCACGCCTTGGCCCATCAGCTCGGTCACGAACAGGCCCGTGCCCAGCTTCTGCAGCATCGCGTCCAGATCATCACCGGCGCGGGTCAGGCGCGAACGCAGCGTCAGGTTGTGCGAGCCACCGGCATGGCCCGTGGTCCGCATGCCCAGCTTGCGGGCCGAGTAGCTGGTCAGAAAATACCCCTGCACGCTGCCCGCATCCACCACCTTGCGGGCGCCGACCTTCACCCCCTCCTCATCGAAGGGCGAGCTGCCCTTGCCGCGCAGCACAAAGGGATCCTCCAGCACGTCGATGTGCTTGGGAAACACCCTTTTGCCCAGCGAGTCGAGCAAGAAGGTGCTCTTGCGGTACAGCGCACCGCCGCTCACGGCTTGCACAAAGCTGCCCAGCAGGCCGGCGGCCAGCGGTGACTCGAACAGGACCGGGCATTGGGTGGTGGCGATCTTGCGTGACTTGAGGCGACTCAGGGCACGCTGGGCCGCATAGCGCCCCACGGCCTCGGGGCTGGCCAGATCGTCGGCACAGCGCTGCGAGCTGTACCAGGCGTCGCGCTGCATGTCGGCGTTCTTGCCGGGGAGCGAAGCAATCGGTGCCACCGACAGGCTGTGACGCGAGCTGGCGTAGCCGCCGCGAAACCCATGGGTGTGGGCGCTGAAGAAATGCGACTGCTGGGCCGATACACCCGCCCCCTCGCTGTTGGTGATGCGCCGGCTGGTGGCCAAGGCGGCGGCTTCGCAGACCTGGGCCAGGCTGACGGCCTGCTCGGCATTCAGCACCCAGGGGTGGAACAGGTCCAGATCGGGCTGCTCGGTGACGATGTCCGCCTCATCGGGCAAGCCGGCGCAAGGGTCTTCGGCGGTGAAGCGGGCGATGTCGTAGGCGGCCTGCACGGTCTGCAGGATGGCCCCCTCCGAGAAATCGGAGGTGCTGGCATTGCCTCGGCGATGCCCCAGGTAGACAGTCACACCCAGCGACTTGTCGCGGTTGCGTTCGACGTTTTCAAGTTCGCCCTTGCGCACGCTGACACTGAGCCCGCAGCCCTCGGAGGCCTCCGCGCCAGCGTCGGTGGCACCAAGCTTGAGCGCATGCGCCAAGGCGGTATCCACCAAGTATTCAAAGGTTTCTCGGGGGTAGCTGAAGCCGCTGGCGGCCATTGTCTGGGGTTTCTTCATAGCGGAAGCTATGATACTTGCCGCTCAGGGCCCGTGTGGCCCTCACCCCAGATACCCCCAACATGTCACGCAAACCCAAAAAAGGCTACTACGTCCGTGGCCAGTTCGTTGCCGAAGGCAGCGAGCTGGACCTCCAGCTCAAGGCTGAGCTGAAAGGCACCGATGAAGCCAGCAAAACCGATCTCAAACGCGAAAGCACCGCACTGCAAAAGCTGGGTGAAGACCTGCTCACGCTGCGCGCCGACCTGATGGAGAAGCTGCCGCTGTCCGACAAGCTGGTCGATGCCCTGGCCGAGGCCAAGCGCATCACCAACTTCGAAGGCAAACGGCGCCAGATGCAGTTCGTCGGCAAGCTGATGCGCCTGCTCGATGCCGACACGGTCGACGCCGTCAAGGCCGCGCTCGAAGTGCAACGCAAGGGCTCGGCGGCCGACACGGCCGCCCTGCACCTGGCCGAGCAATGGCGCGACCGCCTGATCGGCACCGAAGAGGCGCTGGGCGTCTGGATGGACCAACATCCCGACACCGACACCCAGCAGTTGCGCGCCCTGATCCGCCAGGCCCGCAAGGACGCGCCCCCCGCAGACAAGGCCGCCGTGTCGCAAGGCCTGGCCCCACGCCAGAGCCGCGCCTACCGCGAGCTGTTCCGCCTGGTCCGGCGCCACCTGAACCCCGAGGCCTTCGAGGCCGAAGAAGCCGACAACGCCGATGACCACGACGACTGAAGCCCCGGGTGCCTGCGCCCGGCCTCCGGCCGAGCCCGTGCGCATCGGCATCGTCTCGATCAGTGACCGGGCCTCCAGCGGCGTCTACCAGGACAAGGGCCTGCCGGCCCTGCAGGACTGGCTGAGCCAGGCGCTGCACAATCCGATCCAGTTCGAGCCCCGGCTGATCCCTGATGAACAGGCCACCATCAGCGCCACCCTGACCGCCCTGGTCGACGTGGCCCGCTGCGACCTGGTGCTGACCACCGGCGGTACCGGCCCGGCGCTGCGTGACGTCACCCCCGAAGCCACGCTGGCCGTGGCCCACAAGGAGATGCCCGGCTTCGGGGAGCAGATGCGCCAGATCAGCCTGCGCTTTGTGCCCACGGCCATCCTGTCGCGTCAGGTGGCGGTGATCCGGCACCAGAGCCTGATCATCAACCTGCCGGGCCAGCCCAAGGCGATCCAGGAAACCCTGGAAGGCCTCAAGGGCAGCGATGGCAGCACGCTGGTGCCCGGCATCTTTGCCGCCGTGCCCTACTGCATCGACCTGATCGGCGGCCCCTACCTCGAGACCCGCGACGAGGTCTGCAAGGCCTTCCGACCGAAGACGGCACAGCGCCCACCGCGCCAGGCCTGAATCTGCCGCGCCCGCAAAAAAGCGACCCGAGGGTCGCTTTTTCTTTGGGGTGACCGTAGCAGCCCCAGGCTCACTTGCCGACCAGGTCGTTGAGCTTGGCCGCCTCAAAGCATTCACTGCGCTGGGCGTCCTTGGGCACGCAGTCCCCCGGTGCCGGACGGCTGCTGAGCTTTTCGATGGCCTGCCACAGCAGCGCGATCTGGTGCTCTTGCGACGAGGCGCTGGTGATCAGGCCCTTGAGCGCCTGGCTCACCGGGTCGTCCTCCAGGGTGACGCCGTAGGCCGAGAACTTGGCCCGCTCGGGGGTGGCGTCGGCACTGGCGCCCTCTTTGGAGGGCAGGATGCGCGCCGGGATGCCCACCGCCGTGGCGCCGGCCGGCACCGGCTTGATGACCACCGCATTGCTGCCGATCTTGGCGCCGTCGCCCACCACAAAGCCCCCCAGCACCTTGGCACCGGCGCTCACCACCACATCCTTGCCCAGGGTGGGATGGCGCTTGGCGCCTTTGTACAGCGAGGTGCCGCCCAGCGTCACACCCTGGTAAATGGTGCAGCCGTCACCGATCTCAGCAGTCTCACCCACCACCACGCCCATGGCATGGTCGAAGAACACCCGCTGCCCCAGCTTGGCGCCCGGGTGGATCTCGATGCCGGTCAGAAAACGCGCCACATGCGAGATGAAGCGCCCCAGCCACTTGAGGCCATGCGTCCAGCACCAATGGGCCGGCCGATGCAGCACCACGGCATGCAGCCCCGGGTAACAGGTGATCACCTCCCAGGTGCTGCGCGCGGCAGGGTCGCGGTCAAGAATGCACTGGATGTCGGATCGGAGGCGGGAGAACATGACTTGAAGATGTATCGATATGAGTTGACAGTCTATCGGCTGGTGCGAGCGGCGGTTTCGATCATGGCCTTGGCAACACCTCTGAGGATGTGGATTTCCTCCTGGGTGAGATCAGCGCGGTTGAAAAGCTGGTTCAGGCGCGGCATCAGCTTCTTGGGCGCCGCCGGGTCCAGAAACCCAATGTCGACCAGCGCCCGCTCCCAATGCCCGAGCATGCCGGCCACCTGCTGGGCATCGGCCGGGCGCACCGGCGCGGTAGCCGATTGCAGCTCAAAGCCGCCCAGAGCCTGACGCCATTCATAGGCAATCACCTGGATGGCCGCGCCCAGATTGAGCGAGCCGAAATCCGGGTGGGTCGGAATGCTCAGGCAGGTGTGGCAACGGTACACATCGTCGTTGTGCATGCCAAAGCGCTCCGACCCAAACAGAAAGGCCACCGCCTGCGACGGGTCCTGCGACAGCTCAGCGAAGTGGGGGCGCGGCGCCTTGAGCGGCGGGCCGAAGTCGCGCGGGGTCATGGCGGTGGCGCACAGGTGGGTCACGCCATCCAGGGCCTCATCCAGGGTCTGCACCACGCGGGCCCGGTTCAGCACGTCTTCGGCGCCGCTGGCACGCTGGATGGTCTCTTCACGCTGAAGCACGTCGGGCCAACGCGGCGCCACCAGCACCAGGTCATCAAAACCCATCACTTTCATGGCGCGGGCAGCCGCGCCGACATTGCCGGCATGGCTGGTCTGGATCAGGATAAATCGGGTTTTCATGGGCTTGACACAGGGTCTCTGAGACAGGGGGCTGGCGCGCGGGGAGCAACGGCGGGTAAAATCCCGCTATTGTCGCCTCCCGCATCGCCGGCGAGGTTCAGTTCCCGCCCCACAAGACCAGGCTGATCCGCCTGGACGGGCAGGCCTCCCACGCTCTTCCTCACAATTCATGTCATCCAACCTGCACCCCATGCTCAACGTGGCCATCAAGGCCGCACGCGCCGCTGGCGCCATCATCAACCGCGCGGCACTCGATGTCGAATCCGTGCGCATCTCGCAAAAGCAGGTGAATGACTTTGTGACGGAAGTCGATCAGGCGGCCGAAAACATCATCATCGAGACCCTTCTCACGGCCTACCCGGGCCACGGCATCCTGGCCGAAGAATCGGGTCAGGCGCACGGCGCCAAAGACTCTGAGTTCGTCTGGATCATCGATCCGCTCGACGGCACCACCAATTTCATCCACGGTTTTCCGGTGTACTGCGTCAGCATTGCGCTGGCCGTGCGCGGCAAGATCGAACAAGCCGTCATCTACGACCCCAGCCGCAACGACCTGTTCACTGCCACCAAGGGCCGTGGCGCTTACCTCAATGAACGCCGCATCCGGGTCAGCAAGCGCACCCGCCTGGGCGAGTCGCTGATCTCCACCGGCTTCCCCTTCCGCCCTGGCGACAACTTCAAGGCCTACCTGGCCATGATGGCCGACATCATGCCCCGCACCGCCGGCCTGCGCCGCCCCGGCGCCGCCGCCCTGGACCTGGCCTACGTGGCCGCTGGTTTCTGCGACGGCTTCTTCGAAACCGGTCTGTCGCCCTGGGACATCGCTGCCGGCTCGCTGCTGGTGACCGAAGCCGGTGGCCTGATCGGCAATTTCACCGGTGAAGCCGACTTTCTGGAACAAAAAGAATGCCTGGCCGGCAACCCGCGCATCTACGGTCAGCTGGTCACGATCCTGGGCAAATACAGCAAGTTTGCCGGTGCCGGTGAAAAGGCCGCCGTGCGTCAGGCCCTGGGCCAGGACAGCGGCGCGGCCGACAGCAGCGAAGCCGACACTGCCGACACCCCGGCCGATGGTGCCGCCCCCGCCACCGCACAGGGCGACGCCCCGTTCTAAAGGTCTGCTCAAAGTCGGCCTCGGCCCGTGCGAGACCTTGAACAGGCTCCAAGGGCCCGGTGACCGGCGATGCCGCTCAGTCGGCGTAGCGCAAGGCAATGACGCGGAAATCGTCGGCAATCTCAATGAATGCGTCGACGATGTCCGGATCGAAGTGCTGGCCACGTCCCTGCACCACGATCTGGCAGGCCTGCTCATGTGAGAACGCGGGTTTGTAGACCCGCTTGCTGATCAGCGCGTCATAGACGTCGGCCACCGCCATCAGGCGGGCCGACACCGGAATCGCATCCCCTGCCAAGCCCTTTGGGTAGCCCGAGCCGTCCCATTTCTCCTGGTGGCCGTAGGCAATCTCTTTGGCAAAGGTCAAAAACTTCACCTTGATGCCCAGGCGCCGCTCTGCTTCTTCGATGGCATCGCGCCCGATCTCGGGGTGGCGCTTCATGACCTCGAACTCCTCCACCGTGAGCTTGCCAGGCTTGAGCAGGATCGAATCCGGAATCCCCACCTTGCCGATGTCGTGCAAAGGCGCCGATTTGTAGAGCAATTCGATGTTGCGCTCGCTGAGCACCGCCTCAAAGCGCGGGTGCTCGCGCAAGCGCTCGGCCAGGGCCTTCACATACAACTGCGTACGCCGGATGTGGTTGCCCGTCTCGCTGTCGCGGGTTTCGGCCAGGGCCGCCATCACCATGATGGTCACATCCTGGATGGCCTGCACCTCCAGGGTGCGCAGGGCCACCTCTTGCTGCAGGTAGTCGCTCTTGCTGCGCAGAAAATCAGCGGTGGCCTTGAGCGCCAGATGCGTCTGCACCCGGGCCAACAGAATCGGTGGGCTGATCGGCTTGGTGATGTAGTCCACCGCCCCCAACGCCAGGCCCTGGGCCTCGTCGGCCACATCGGCGCGCGCAGTCAGGAAGATCACCGGAATGTCACGGGTGGCGGGGTCGGCCTTGAGGCGGCGACACACCTCGTAGCCATCCATGCCGGGCATCATGATGTCGAGCAGGATCAGGTCGGGGGTCGGCGACTGGGCCGCGATGCGCAGGCCCTTTTCACCCTGGTTGGCCACCTTCACCCGGTAATGGTCCTTGAGCAGCGAGCTCATCAGGCTGAGGTTGTCGGCCAGATCATCCACCACCAGCACGGTGGCGATCGGCTTGTCGACCAGCAAGGACACATCAGCAGACACGGGAACGGCGGCCATCAGATTCACCCTGTAAAAAGGCCCGCGTCTGCTCCATCAGGCGGACTGGGTCGTGACCGGGAGAATGGAGTCCAAGGCTTCGACTGCCCGCTCAAACTCAAACGCAAGCGCTTTCTGCTCGACGGCATGAAACGCATCCCCCAAGGTATTCCGCAGCATAGCGGTATTTTCTTTCACCACCTCCAGTGCCGCTGAGTCGTTGTCGACAAACAACGCACGCAGGTGCTGCAGCAAGCCCAGAACCACCCCGTCCAGCGCCTGTGGCGCCGCAGCCTGGGGCTCGACAGGCGAGGCGCCGGCCTGGGCCGTCAGCCAGGCCTGCAGGTCGGCCAACAAGGCGGCCAGTGTCAGCAAGGCCACTTCGCTGAGGCGCTTGAGTGGCTCGGGCTTCTCGTGTCGCCCCATCGCCGCCTCCAGCTCGGCGGCCTGTTGTTGCAGGGCAGTGGCACCGAGGTTGCCGGCCAGCCCCTTGAGGTTGTGCGCCAGTCGCTCGGCCAAGGGCCAATCCTGTGCGGCCAGGGCCTGTGGCAGCTCACTCAGCGTGGCCTGTTGCCCGGCCACAAAGCGAGCCAGCATGGAGCGGTACAGGCTGCGCTTGCCCATCACCCGTTTCAGACCCAGGCTGACGTCCAGGCCCGCAATCTCGGTCGGCAGGTTGACCGGAAAGGCTTCGCCCTCACGCACCGGCACGGGCCCCTGCTGGCGCCCTGTCGGCTTGAGCCAGCGGGCCAGCACACGCCACAGATCGTCGGGGTTGACGGGCTTGGCCAGGTGGTCATTCATGCCGGCCGCCAGGCAATGCTCACGGTCGGCCGCCATGGCATTGGCGGTCATGGCAATCACAGGCAGGTGTCGCAGCCCGGGCTGGGCTCGGATCGCGCGCGTGGCCTCCAGCCCATCCATGACCGGCATCTGCATGTCCATCAACACCAGATCCACCGGCTGCTGGCGCAGCTTGGCCAGCGCTTCCTGCCCGTTGCCTGCCAGTTCAACCACAAAGCCGGCGTCGCTGAGCAACTCGGCTGCCACCTGCTGATTGAGTTCGTTGTCCTCCACCACCAGCAGGCGCGCGCCGCGCAGCGGGCTCAGCGCCTCGAAAGGCGAGCTGCCTGGGGCCAGTTCGGGCTCGGGCTGGGCATGGGGCTGCCCCATCAGCCGCATCAAGGCATCAAACATCTGGGACGCATTGACTGGCTTGACCAGCACCTCGCCCACCCCCAGGGTGCGGGCGCTTTCCAGCAGCTCGTCGCGCCCGAAGCCTGTCACCATCACCGACCAGGGCAGCAGCGGGAGCTTCAGCTCGGGCAGGCAGCGCGCCACCTCCAGGCCGTCCATGCCGGGCATCTGCCAATCGAGCACCAGCACCTCCACCGGCCGGTTCTGCCGGGCGGCCTCGCTGAGCGAGGCCAGCGCTTCGGCCCCGGAGTGGGCCACCGACACCTCGAAACTCATGCCCTTGAGCAGGTCGGCCAGCACCGCTGCCGCATGCTGGTTGTCGTCCACCACCAACGCCCGACGGCCGCGCAGATCCGGGTCGGGCAGCAGGGTGCGGGGCGTGCCCGGTCCGACCTGCAGCAGGGCCGTGAACCAGAACACCGAACCCTGGCCGGGCTGGCTGTGCACCCCCACCTCGCCCCCCATCAGCTGGGCCAGGCTCTTGCAGATCGACAACCCCAGGCCGGTGCCGCCATAACGGCGGGTGGTCGAGGCATCCGCCTGCTGAAAGCTCTGGAACAGGCGCCCGATCTGGCCCTCGCTCAAGCCGATGCCGGTGTCGCGCACTTCAAAACGCAGCGACAACGACGGGTCTGCCACGCCTGGCGCCGCAGGCACCCGACGCACCACGATCTCGATCTCTCCCTGCTCGGTGAACTTGATGGCGTTGTTGAGGTAGTTGATCAGGATCTGGCCCAGGCGCAGCGGGTCGCCAATCAGGCTGTCCGGCACATCGGAGGCCACGTCGCAGATCAGCTCCAGGCCCTTTTCGGTGGCCTTGTGAGCCACCACATCCGCCACGTTCTCCAGCACCTTGTCCAGCTGGAAAGGCGTGCTCTCCAGGCCCAGGCGCCCGGCTTCGATCTTGGACACGTCCAGGATGTCGTTGATCACGCCCAGCAGGTGCTGCCCGGCTTGCTGGATCTTGTCGACATAGGCACGCTGCTGGGCCGTGAGCCCCGATCGCAAGGCCAGGTGCGCCATGCCGATGATGGCGTTCATGGGGGTGCGGATCTCATGGCTCATGTTGGCCAGGAAGTGGCTCTTGAGCTCGGTGGCCTCTTCGGCCAGCTCCTTGGCCCGCTCCAGCGCCTGCTGGGCGCGCTTTTGATCGGTGATGTCGACAAAGGTACCGATCAAGCCGCCGGGTGTTCCGTCGGCGCGTTGAAACCCACGCACCCAGAACAACACATCGTGCCAGGCCCCGTCGGCATACTGCAAGCGCAGCGACGCCTGCTCGCCCGCGGCCCCCTGCAGCACGCGCTGTGCCATGCCATTGAACAGATCGCGGTGGGCTGGCGGCAGGTAGCCCAAGTCCAGCACCGTCTTGCCGATCAGGTCCTCGCGGCTCACACCAAAGGCTTGTTCGTAAGCCCGGTTGAACCCCAGATAACGACCGTCCGGCCCCTTGTAAAACAGCGGCACCGGAATGGTGTCCACCAGCACCTCCTGAAACACCAGTTGCTCGGCCACCTGGGCCTCCAACAGCTTCTGGTCATGGATGTCGACGATCACGCCCACCACCCGCTCGGGCACACCCTTATCGTTGCGCATGATGCGACCGGCGTTCAGCACCCAGCGGTCCTCGCCATCGGGGCGCCGGATGCGCCAGGAGTTGCGGTATTGCACCGCCTCGCCAGCCAGTGCCGCCTGAAACTGCGCCACCGCCTGAGCCGCATCGTCCGGGTGCAACAGGGTGGCCCAGCGATCCCGGCTGACATAGCCCGGTGAGTCTTCCAGGCCGTAGATGTCCAGCAACTGCCGGCTCCAGAAGGCCTGTGTCTCCTGCAGGTGGACGTCGAAAATGCCGATCCGGCCGGCATCCTGCGCTATCTCCAGCCGGTCATGGGCCTCGTGCAGGGCCTTCTCGGCGCGCTGGGCATCCGTCAGGTCCTCGATCACCCAGAGCGAGGCGGCCTCATGCCCCTCCATCTGCACGCGGCGGCCCGAAATGCGCACGTCAAATGATTCATCGCCGCGGCGCAGGCTCCAGTCGATGCGCACCGGCTCATTCTTGACCAGCGACTCGCGGACCTTGGTCAGAAAGGCCTGGTACAGCTCGCGGCCACCGAACACGGTGTGGACAGCACTGCCGCGCAGCGCCTCGGCCGAAGATTTCATCATGGCCACAAAAGCCGGGTTGAACTCGGCCAGCTTGCCACTGCTGGCCAGCACGATGGGCGGGGCGTTGTCGAAGATGGCCTTTTGCTGATCCAGCAAGGCATTGAGGCGCCGTTCGCGCCGCGCCAGCTCCTCGCGCTCGCGCATGCGCTCAGTGATGTCCTCGTGCAGACCGACAAAGCCGATGCAGCGGCCATCGTCATCCACCACCGGCGACAGCGAAGCCTGGTCGTGGTAGATCGAGCCATCACGGCGCTGGTTGACGAACTGGCCGCTCCAGGGCTTGCCCGCCAACAGGCTGGCCCACATGTCATGGTAGGTGGCCACCGAGGTCATGCCACTCGACAGCAGGGAGGGCTTCTTGCCCACCACCTCGGCCAGCGAATAGCCGGTGTTGCGCTGGAATTGCGGGTTCGCCCACATGATCTGCCCGGACAAGTCGGTGACGATCACCGACACCGGGCTGACCTCCAGCGCCGTGCCCAGGATGTGGAAGCGGGCCCGGGTGGCCCGGGTGCGTGCGCGCTGCTGCCAAACCATCAGGCCAGCCACGCCACCGGCCATCAGCACCAGCCACAGGCCCAGGGCCTGCACCGCGCGCTCGGCCGGGCTGACCAGGGCATCCACCGACTGCAGCATCAACAATTGCCAGGAACCGCCCGGGTCGTTCCAATCCAGGGCCCGGTGGGCCAGCAGATGCGCCTTGCCCTCGAAATCGGCGCCATCACGCTGAACATCAAAGGGCAATCGCGAGGCCACCCCGTTGGCAAACTGCCGCCCGAACTGTTCACGCCCCGGCAAGGTTTGCACCCGCTGCTGGGTCACGCTGCCGGCCAGCGCAAACACCCATTCGGGCCGGGTGGCCGCAAAGGCGACCCCATCAGGGGTCAGAAGCACGGCGTCTTGCCCGCTGAAGGCCAGGGCATCGTCTGCTTTCTGGAACGGCATGCGAAACAGCACAGTGCCGATCACAGGGCTGTTGGCATCGCCCGTGTCATAGATCGGAGCCGACAGATAAAGCCAGCGCTCAGGCGTGCTGCGCCCCACCGCCGCATAGGCATTGACCACCCCCTTGAGTGCCTGCTGCACATAGGGCAGGTGCTGCAGATCCCGGCCCACTGACGAACGCCCCTCGGTGTCGTGGACCACCACACGCCCTTCGGCGTCCAGGAGGTAGATGCTGTCCAGCGCAAACCGCTCGCGCGGCACTTGCAGGCGGGCATGGGCCTCCTCGGCGCGCACGCCACGCGCCCCCCGCACCAGTTGCTTGATCAGGGGTTCGTTCAGGCCCAGCATCACCAGGGCCCCGACCGACTCGCTGCGCAGGGTCAGCGATTGAAAGGTGTTGTCCAGTTGCTCCAGCACCTGGGCCATGCGCTCACGCTCAGCCGCACTGCGCCGAGCCAACAGAAGCTGATCTGCGGCCCAGACCAGGGCCAGCGACACCACCAGCACCCCCAGCAGCGATCGCCAGGCCTGCAGGCGCCACAAAGGCAGGTCTTGCCACCACAAGCCGGTGCGGACGGGGCGGGCGGGCGGGGCGGACCTCATCGGACACCCCGCTGAGGGCCTTGCGCCACGGCCCGCTGCCCCTGCAACAAGGCGTTACTGTCGATCCTGCAAGTTTTGACTGCCGGCACGCGCACACCTCCGTGAAGAGCCCCCATCCTAAGGGATGATGAGGGGCCGCCCCTGTCTGCCCCATTCATGCCGGTCGATTGGGCGCCGCCGCCGCCGACTGGCCTGGGGCCTCCTACAATCCAGGCACCCGCCTGAGCCCCCCGGCCTCGCCGATGCCCGGAGCCATCCGGCGCCATCCGACCGATTCTGGGCCGGCAGTCCCCTGCCCCAGTCCCCATGAACGGGCCCCAGAGCGCGCGACCCCGTGAAGACCAATGAAGGAAGGCTTTTGCCTGCTGAGTGACTGATGTCCAAGGAAAAACCCGATTCCGCCCCCGAGCCCGCTGGCTTGGCTGCCCACACCCCCATGATGCAGCAGTACTTCGCCCTCAAGGCGAACCACCCGGACACGCTGCTGTTCTACCGCATGGGCGACTTCTATGAGCTGTTCTATGACGACGCCGAAAAAGCGGCACGCCTGCTCGACATCACCCTGACCCGGCGCGGCCAATCGGCCGGCCAGCCCGTGGTCATGGCCGGTGTGCCCTTCCATTCGATGGAGAACTACCTCGCGCGCCTGATCCGCCATGGTGAGTCGGTGGCCATCTGCGAGCAGGTGGGCGATGTGGCCACCGCCAAGGGGCCGGTCGAGCGCAAAGTGGTGCGCGTGGTCACCCCCGGCACGCTGACCGATGCCGAACTGCTGGGCGACAAGGCCGATGCCGTGCTGCTGTCGGTGCACCAGGGCCCGCGCAACCGCTGCGGCCTGGCCTGGCTCAGCGTCACGCAAGACGACATCCACCTGGCCGAATGCGCCAGTGACGAACTGGAGGCCTGGCTGGCGCGCATCGCGCCCAGCGAGCTGATTTTCAGTGCCGATGTGACCCCCAGCTTCGAGCAAAGCCTGCGCCAGGCCCGGGCCACCGCCGGCCTGCCGATGAGCCAGCGCCCCGAATGGCAGTTTGACGCCGCCCTGGGCCAGCGCAAGCTGCTGGAGCAGTTGCAAGTGGCCAGCCTCAGCACCTGGCACGCCGAAGACCTGCCCCAGGCCCATGCCGCCGCCGCCGCCCTGCTGAATTACGCCGAGCACACCCAGGGCCGGTCCCTGCCCCACCTGCGCGCACTGCGTGTTCAGCGCAGCGGCGAACTGATCGAGCTGCCGGTGACCACCCGGCGCAATCTGGAGTTGGTCAAGACCCTGCGCGGGGAGGATTCGCCCACCGTCTACTCGCTGCTGGACACCTGCATGACCGGCATGGGCAGTCGCCTGCTCAAGACTTGGCTGCTGGAGCCCCCGCGCGACCGCAGCATCGCCCAGGCCCGCCTGGACGCGATTGCCGTGCTCAAGGGCAGCAACGGTGCCGGTCCCTGGCACGCGCTGCGCGCCCAGCTCAAGGGCAGCAGCGATGTGGAACGCATCACCGCGCGCATTGCCTTGCGTCAGGTGCGCCCGCGTGAGCTGGTGGCCCTGCAGGTTTCGCTGATCAAGGCCGAGGGCCTGACCCGCATCGGCCAATGGCCCGACGGCACCCTGGCCCAGGTGGCCACCGAGCTGCAGGCCCCGCCAGAATGCGCCGCGCTGCTGCAACGCGCCATCCAGCCCGAGCCCGCGGCCCTGGTGCGCGACGGCGGCGTGATCGCCGAAGGCTTTGACGCCGAACTCGACGAGCTGCGCCACATCCAGGACCATGCCGACAGCTTTCTGGTCGAACTGGAGGTGCGCGAGCGTGAACGCACCGGCATCGCCAACCTGCGCGTGCAATACAACAAAGTGCACGGCTTCTACATCGAAGTCACCCAGGGCCAGCTCGACAAGGTGCCGGCCGACTACCGCCGGCGTCAGACCCTGAAAAACGCCGAGCGCTTCATCACCCCCGAGCTGAAAACCTTCGAGGACAAGGCCCTGTCGGCCCAAGAGCGGGCCTTGGCGCGCGAGAAATGGCTTTACGAGCAGGTGCTGGACGCCTTGCAGGCCCACGTGCCGGCGCTGAGCCGGGTGGCGCGCGCCATGGCCACGCTGGATGTGCTGTGCACCCTGACCGAACGCGCCCTGACCTTGGGCTGGAACGCCCCGGTGTTTGCCAAAGAGCCCTGCATCGACATCACCCGCGGCCGCCACCCGGTGGTCGAGGCCCGGCTGGCCGAGACCTCGGGCGGCAGCTTCATTGCCAACGACACCCGGCTGGGCCTGCGTCAGCGCATGCAGATCATCACCGGCCCCAACATGGGCGGTAAATCGACCTACATGCGCCAGGTGGCATTGATCGTGCTTCTGGCCAGCATGGGCAGCCATGTGCCGGCCGAGGCCTGCCGCCTCGGGCCCATCGACGCGATCCACACCCGGATCGGTGCTGCTGACGACCTGGCCAACGCCCAATCGACCTTCATGCTGGAGATGACCGAAGCCGCCCAGATTCTGCACAGCGCCACGCCCCACAGCCTGGTGCTGATGGACGAGATCGGCCGCGGCACCTCGACTTTCGACGGCCTGGCACTGGCCTCGGGCATTGCCACGCAGCTGCACGACCGCACCCAGGCCTTCACGCTGTTTGCCACCCACTATTTCGAGCTGACGGAATTCCCGGCCAAACACCACCAGGCCGTGAACGTGCACGTGAGCGCCACCGAGTCGGGCTCGGACATCGTGTTTCTGCATGAGATCCAGAACGGCCCGGCCAGCCGCAGCTACGGCATCCAGGTGGCCCGTCTGGCAGGCATGCCCGTGGCCGTGCTGCACCATGCGCGCCATGCCCTGGAGGCACTGGAGCTCCGGGCCAGCGAATCGCAGGCCCAGGTCGACCTGTTTGCACCGCCACCAGCTACTGAATCCATAGCACCCAGCGCCTTAGAATCAAGGTTTTCCGAGATCGACCCCGACACCCTCAGTCCGCGCGAGGCGCTGGACCTGATCTACTCCCTGAAAAAACTAGCGTCTTCCCAATGACTTATTGCGTCGCCATCAAACTCAATGCGGGCCTGGTGTTCCTGTCCGATTCGCGCACCAACGCCGGTCTCGACCAGATCAGCACCTTCCGCAAGATGATCGTCTATGAAAAGCCGGACGATCGCTTCATGGTGCTGCTGTCGGCCGGCAACCTGAGCATTTCGCAGTCCATCCGCGAGATCCTGCAGGTCGAGCAGCTCAAGGACCATGAAGGCGGTGAGCCCATCACCATCTGGAACGCCAAGAGCATGTTCGACGCCTGCCGCGTGCTGGGTTCGGCCGTGCGCCGGGTGTATGAGCGCGATGCCGCCTCGCTGCGCCAGGCCGGTGTCGAGTTCAACGTGTCGATGATCTTCGGCGGCCAGATCAAGGGCGAAGGCATGCGCCTGTTCCAGGTCTATTCGGCCGGCAACTTCATCGAAGCCACCCCCGAAACCCCCTACTTCCAGATTGGCGAATCCAAGTACGGCAAGCCTGTGCTCGACCGCGTCATCACCCCGACCACACCGCTGGACGAGGCGGCCAAATGCGCCCTGGTGTCGATGGATTCGACCCTCAAGTCCAATCTGTCGGTGGGCCTGCCGCTGGACCTGGTCGTGTACGACGCCCACCAGTTCAAGACCGACAAGGTCATCTGCATCGACGAGAACAACCCCTACTTCCGCATGGTCCATGGCAGCTGGGGCCAGAAGCTGCGTGAGGTGTTCGACAGCATCGAAGACCCGATGTGGGGTGATGGCCAGACCGAGGTGCCGCTGATGGTGCACAGCCCGCGCAGCAAGCCGCTGCACAAGATCGCCACCCCGCAGGAAAAGCTGATCTGAAGCGGCCCTTCTGGGCACCACGGCATCCATGTCATTGATCATCTTCTCCCACGCCAACAGCTTTCCGGCGAGCACCTACCAGGTCTTGTTCAAGCAGTTGCGACAACGCGGCTTCAAGGTCAAGGCCTTGGAACAGTTCGGACACGACGAGCGCTACCCCGTCACCAGCAACTGGCCGCAGTTGGTGCAGCAGTTGGCCGACTTTGCCGAGCGCGAGATCACCAAGGCCGGTGAACCCGCCTTTCTGGTGGGCCACTCGCTGGGCGGTTTTCTGAGTGTGATGGCCGCGGCCAGGCACCCCAAACTGGGGGGACACGGTGTCAAGGGCGTGCTGCTGATCGACTCACCGCTGCTGGGCGGCTGGCGCGCCAATGCGCTGGGCGTGATCAAGCAGACCCAGTTGGTTGGCTCTGTGTCGCCCGGCAAGATCAGCCGGCGCCGACGCAACGCCTGGGCCAGCGCCGAAGAAGCCCTGGCCCACTTCCAGCACAAGAAGGCCTTCGCGCGTTGGGACCCGCAGGTGCTTGAGGACTACATCACCCACGGCACCCGCGACGAAGACGGCCCGCAAGGCCTGCGCCGCGTGCTGTGCTTCGACCGCGACGTGGAAACCGCCATCTACAACACCCTGCCGCACAACCTCGATGGCTTGTTGACCCGCCACCCCTTGCGCTGCCCGGCGGCCTTCATCGGCGGCCTGGCCTCACAAGAGATGCAGCAAGTGGGCATGACCATGACTGAAAAAGTGGTCAAAGGCCGCATCATGATGCTCGACGGCAGCCACCTCTTCCCCATGGAAAAGCCCCTGGCCACCGCCGCCGCCATCGAGGCCAGCCTGCGCAACCTCGAAACCGCCAAGGCCTGACCACCGATCAACGCTATCTCAGCGTCTGATCGATGGCGAAAAGCCGATCTTTCGATGGCCTCGATCGGCATGGTAATGTCTTGCTTTGTGCTGCTTTGATGGAGGCTGCCATGACTGTTGAGACGGTTCGCGCCGTGTCGATCCAGATCGACGAGAACATCCGAACCCGCCTGGAGCGCCTGGCCGAAGTGCGCCACCTCAGCCCTCAGGGCCTGGTGCACGATGCCATCATCCAGTACGTGGATCGCGAGGAACGGCGCGAAGCCTTCCGACAAGACACCCTGACCGCCTGGGAAGATCATTGCCGCACAGGGCGGCACCTCACCGCCGCTGAAGCAGACGCCTGGTTAGCCCAGCTTGAGGCAGGCCATGACGTCGATCCACCAGCATGCCGGACCTGATCTGGTCGGAGACCGCACTGAGTGACGTGCGACGACTCCACCAGTTCCTCCGCCCCAAAAACACGGATGCTGCCAACCGAGCGGTGCAAAAAATCCGCCAGAGCGTGCGGCTGCTGATCAAACACCCTGGTGTTGGCCGCCCCATTGAGGGCATGCCAGCACCGTTCCGAGAGTTGGTCATTGACTTTGGCAGCAGCGGCTACCTGGTCCGATATCACCTGGGACCGGAAAGAGTCACCTTGCTCGCCGTTCGCCATCAAAAGGAAGCGGGTAATTGACACCCTGTGCCTAAAGTGCACGCCCTGGAAGCTCTGCCCGAGGCGCCGCCGCCCGACGGCGGGCTGGCCCTCCTCCCCGCTTCAGCCGGCCTGCAACGAAGCGGTCAGGCCGGCGCCGGGCCGCCCCAAGGCGGCCTGCGGCCCCCTCGGGGGGCAGGGAGTGACACGAAGTGCACGACCGTGGGGGCCTACATTCACGCCGCCCAATGCACCAGACCGCTCCAGGCGGTGGCCAGCACCACGATGCCGAAGGCGATGCGGTACCAGGCAAAGACCACAAAGCTGTGGGTGCTGATGTAGCGCAGCAACCAGCGCACGCACAGCCAAGCGCTGACAAACGAGAACAGCAGGCCCACGCCGAACAGGGGCAGATCGGCCATCGACAGCAGCGCCCGCTCTTTGTACAGGCTGTAGACCCCAGCCCCGATCAGCGTCGGGATGGCCAGGAAAAACGAAAAATCGGTCGCGGCCTTGCGGCTCAGGCCCAACAGCATGCCCCCGATGATGGTGGCACCGCTTCGGCTGGTGCCCGGCACCATGGCCAGGCATTGCACCAAGCCGACCTTGAGGGCATCGATGGCCGTCATGCTGTCAACGTTCTGCACATGGGCATCGCTTTGGGGACGCCGCTCGGCCCACAGGATCACCAGCCCCCCCAGGATGAAGGTACTGGCCACCACCTCAGGCGTGAACAGGTGGGCCTTGATGAATTTGCCGAACAGCAGCCCCAGCACCACGGCCGGTAAAAAGCCCACCAGCACATTGAAGGCGAACAAACGGGCCCGCATGGACACCGGCAGGGCCGCAACGGTGTCGCGGATCTTTTGCCAGTACACCATCACCACCGCGAAGATGGCGCCGGTCTGGATTGCGATATCAAACACCTTGGCCTTGTCGTCATCCATGCCCAGCAGGGCTCCGGCCAGGATCAGGTGGCCAGTCGACGAGATCGGCAGGAACTCGGTCAACCCCTCCACCACCCCCATGATGGCCGCCTTGGCCAGCAAAACGATATCCACGAATTTCCCTTTCAGTGCAGCTTGAAATTATCGCCGCAGTGCAGCATAAATCCCCTGGCAGCAGGCCCGGAGCACCTGCTTATACTTGCATGCCGTTACAAACCAAGCAGATAAGAAACCAATCGTGCCCCTGTGGCCGTCGGTTCTCGTCACCCATGCAAGCTCACTCCAGCCCCACCAACGACCTTCCCGAGCAGGAATGGGCGAAGGCCGTGCAAACGGCGCCCATGGCCTGCCGCGACTTGGTCGCCAGTTTGGCGCAGGCGCATTGCGTTGAGCTGGCGCAGCACTTCTACGACAGCATGCAGGGGCATCCCCAGGCCGCCCGGTTCCTGAACCACGACATCGTGCACCAACGCCTGCAGGCCTCGATGGAACGCTGGATTTGCGAGGTACTGGCCCATCCCATGAGCGACCCGGCCGCCATCGTGGCGCTGCAGCGCCATGTGGGCGAAGTGCATGCACGCATCCAGTTGCCCATCCATCTGGTGGCGCGTGGCGCGCGGGTGCTCAAGCGCGCCCTGTTTGAGCGGCTGGATGCGGCTTGCCGCCAGGACGACCCCTTGCACCGCCAGGCCGTGGCCTATGTCAGCGAACTGCTTGACATGGCACTGGAGCTGATGACCGAAGCCTTTTTGCGCAATTCTCAGCGCGGGGCCCGCAACGACGAGGCCTATCGCCTGTTCTCACTGGGCCAGAACATGTCTGTCGAGCGCGAAAAGCAGCGCTCCGTCTTGCTCGAGTGGGGGCAAGAGCTGATGTTCTCCCTGCACCGTGTTCCCAGGCCCAGCGTGCTGCCGCGTCTGGGCGTTTCGGAGTTCGGGCTGTGGTTCCATCACAAGGCGGCCACCCTGTTCGAGGGAGCACCCGAGATGGAGCAGATCCGGGACAGCATCGAGCGCATCGACGCCACCGTACTGCCCCGGCTGGCCGGGGCCGATCACTCAGCGCACCATGCCGCCGGACTGGTACTGGAGTTGCAACAGGAGCTGGACAACCTGAAATATTTCCTGTCGGGCCTGTTTGAGCACCAACTGGAGGTGGAGAACGGGCGCGACACGCTGACCCGCTTGCTGAACCGGCGCTTTCTGCCCTCCGTGCTGAGCCGCGAAATCGCGCTGTCCAACAGCCAGGGCAAGCGCTTTGCCCTCTTGCTGGTCGATGTGGACCACTTCAAGCGGGTCAACGACGAACATGGACACGATGCGGGCGACCTGGTGCTGCAACAGGCAGCAGCGCTGCTGCTCAATGGGGTGCGCAACGGCGATTTCGTGTTCCGCTACGGCGGCGAGGAAATGCTGGTGATGCTGGTGGAGGTGGACGCCGAAGCCAGTCTGCGCATTGCCGAGAACCTGCGCCAACGCTTTGCCGACACCGAATTCCTGATCGGCCAGGGGCGCCACATCGGACTTACCGTGAGCATCGGGGTGGCACTCTACGACCAGCACCCCGACCCCCAGTACCTCATCCGCCGCGCCGACCAAGCCATGTACCTGGCCAAGAACAAGGGACGCAACCAGGTCTGGCTGGCCGGCGACCCGACCGACGATTGAGGCCCCCTGAAGCCACCCCCAGCAAGCCCAGGCCCAGCACCAAGCCCACACAGGCCCACTCGCTCAAGGTGGGCACCGCAGTCACCGCCCCGGCCGTGGGCGCAACAAACTGCCCTTGCACCGGGCTGCCCGCGGGCTGCCCCCCCGTGCTGCCCGCCACGGCATAGGTGCCTGGTGTCGTGGCCTTCAGCATCACAGAGCAACTGCCCGCATCGGCCCCCGTGGTCACCGTGCTGCAACTGCTGGCGCTCAGGCTGGCCCCCACCGCCGGCGGGCTGAAGGTGAACAGGGTCGACACCTCCGCCTGCACGTTGTCGAACGCGTCCCGTGCCGTGATGGTCACGGTGTGCGTGTCCACCCCATCGGCCTGTTTGCTGCCTGGGCTGATGGTGATCAGCGAGTTGGCCGCCACCGCCGGGCCCGCCACAAACTGCGCCGCCACCTGCCCTCCCGAAGGATTGCCCACCGCCACGCCGCCGATCTGACTGAGCACCGTGAACCAACCCGCCAGGGTCGAGCTCAGCGTGACCGAGCAGCTGCCGGCCTGGGCGCCGCTGGTGGCGGTGGTGCAGGTCGCCGCACTCAGGGCCGTCCATTGGTTGGCCGACCGGGCGCTCACGGCCTGCTTCAGCACCTTGTTGTTCAAGACGCGCGTCACGCCCCCTTCGCGCCAATTGAACGCAAAGGTCTGCGGCTGCCAGGTGTTCAGGTTGCCCTGGCTGTCATAGGCGCTGGCCGTGATGGTGTACGAATCCACACCATTGGCCAGTTTGCTCACACCGGTCAGGGTGATGCTCACCCGCGATTGACCTGCATCCATGCCTGACGCCACAAACACCCCGGTCACCGGGTTGCTGCCGCCCACGTTGATGCCACCCACGGTGGCCGTCACGCTGTAGCTGCCCGCCACCGTGGCCGTCAAGCTCACCGTGCAACCCCGCCACAAACACCCCGGTGACCGGGTTGCTGCCGCCCACCGGCACCCCGCCAGTGCTGGCCGTGACGGCATGGCTGACCGTGCAGGTGCCGGCAGACGCGCCGCTGATGCTGGTCGTGCAGGTGGCCGCGCTCAGGCTGGCCCCGGCGGCCGGGGCGCTGAAGCTGAAGGTGAAGGCCGTGGCGGTGTTGAGGTTGCCGTTGGCGTCCAGCGCACTGGCGGTGATCGTGTAGGCATCGCCGCCGTTGGCGGTGCGCGGGCCGCTGCTCAGGCTCACGCGGGCGCTGGCGGCGCTGACCGCCCCGGCCACAAACGTGCCCACCAGCGGGTTGGTTCCGCCCAGGCTCTGGCCACCCAGGCTCACGCTCACGCCCTGGTCGCCCGCCACGCTGGACCTCAGGCTGACGGAGCAGGTGCCGGCATCGGCACCGCTGGTGGCGGTGGTGCAACTGGCGCTGCTGAGCACGGCACCGGCACCACCTGCGTTGAAGCTGAAGGTGTAGGGCTTGCTGCTGTCCAGGTTGCCGAAGGCATCGGTGGCGCTGGCCGTGATCGTGTACGCGTCGCTGCCATTGGCCAGCTTGGGGCCGGCATCGATGCTGGCCCGTGCGGTGGCGGCCACGGCCTCACCGGCCACAAAGCGGGCATCCACCGGGTTGCTGCCGCCCACCGGGGTGGCGCCCAGGCTGGCGCTGACATGGAACACGCTGGCCAGGGTGGCGCTGAGGGTGACCGAGCACATGCCGGCCACCGCACCCGTGGTGGGCGTGGTGCAGGTGCTGGCGCTGAGGGTGGCGCCGGCGCCCGGGTTGCTGAAGCTGAAGGTCTGGGCCGTGCCGGCGTTGAGGTTGCCGTTGGCATCGTTGGCCGTGGCCGTGATCGTGTAGGCATCCGAGCCATTGGCGATCTTGGGGCCACTGCTGATCGCCACGCGCGACCCGCCGGCTGTGACCGAGCCCGCCGTGAAGGTGCCCACCACCGGGTTGGTGCCCCCGACATTGGTTCCGCCCAGGGTGGCGGTGACCGAATAGCTGCCCGCCGTGGTGGCGGTCAAGGTGACGGAGCAGGTGCCGGCACTGCCGCCGGTCGTGGCGGTGGTGCAGGTGGCTGCGCTGAGGGCCGCCCCCGTGCCCGGGGCGCTGAAGCTGAAGCTGCTGGCCGCACTGGTGTTGAGGTTGCCGTTGGCGTCATAGGCACTGGCGGTGAGGGTGTAGGCATCGCTGCCGTTGGCCGTCTTGGGGCCACTGCTGATCGCCACGCGCGAGCTGCCCGCCGTGGCGCTACCGGCCACGAACACCGCACTGGCCGGGCTGCCAGCAATCGAGGTGCCGCCCTGGGTGGCACTCACGCTGAAGCTGCCAACCAAGGGCGAACTCAGCGTGACCGAGCAAGTGCCTGCGTTGCCACCGCTGGTGGCGGTGGTGCAACTGGCCGCACTGAGGCTGCCTCCCGAGTTGCTGAAGTTGAAGGTGTAGGGGCTGGTGGTGACCAGGGCCCCGTTGGCATCACGCGCCGAGGCGGTCACGGTGTAGCTGGCGGCGCCGGCCACCAGGGGCCCGGCCGGCGCCAGCGTGAGGGTGGACTGCGCGGCCGAGGCCGGCAGCAGGTAGGGCACGACGCAATTGAGCTGCGCGCCGATCAGCACATTCGCCGCTGCAATCTGAAACGAGCCCGCCACGGGTGTCGAGGTCGTGAACGGGCCCGAGGGGTTGCCGCTGACGGCATCGTTGGCATCGGTGCAAGTGACCGTGCCCAGGCTGTAGGTGGCGGGCGTAGGCGTGACCTGGTTCAGCCGCGTGGCGGCGTTGGCGGCACTGAGGGTTTGCGCGGCCACGGTCTGTGAGGCGGCCCCGCCGCTGACGAAGGTGACCGAGCTGGCGGCCCAGCCATTGCCATTGCTGGCATCTGGGTTGAGGCCCAGCGTGGCATTGGCACTGCTGGGCACGGTGAAGGTCACACTGAGCTGGGGCATGCGGGTCAGGGTGACCGAGCATCGGACCGCATTGTTGACGGCCAACGCCGTCGCACTCAGCGTGATGCTGCTGCTGGTGTTGGAGACGCTGCCACTGCCCATGCCCGTGCAACTGACGGCGCTGATGACGTAGGCCGACGGTGAGACCAGGTTCACGGTCACACTGTTGCCGTAACTCAGGGCCTGCGCATTGCCCACAACGGCCACCCCCGGTGTGGTGGTCGTGATGGTCTGGGGGACCCAGGCGCCACTGCCGGTGAAGACGAAGTCGCCCACCCCGCCCTGGCTGGTGACGGTCAGACCCAATGAGGCATCCAGTGCCGCGTTGGCCCCGACCGTTGAAGATCCGTTGACCGACCCCGCGGCGTTGAAGACGGAGACCGGGTTGGAAGAGCCCGCGCTGCCGTTGTAACCCCCGTTGCCGGAGCCGCCAGCACCTCCGACCGCGGACATGCCCGAGGCCGTGGAGTTTGTGATGACCAATGTGCCCGCATTGACAAACACGGCCGGGCCGGCGGCAGCGCCACCACCGCCGCCGCCCACGCCACCCGAGCCGCCGCCGCCATTGCCCCCCGCCACGCCGCCGCCCAGAGCACCACCGGAGCCGCCCGCGCCACTGGCGCTGCCGCCACCGCCCCCAGCGCCTGCGCCACCATTGCCGCCCGTGGCGCCTGCCGTGCCGCCCCCGCCGCCACCAAAGCCGCCGGGGCCGCCGATGTAGGCACTGCCGCCACCGCCACCGCCGCCAAACCCCCCGGCCCCCCCCTGTTGTGCCACCGATGGACTGGCCCCCCCGGGGTTGGTCGCGTAGCCGGAACCGCCGACGCCCACCACACCGGCCCCGGTTGCATAGAACTTGCCACCACCACCACCACCACCGGCGCCGCCGTTGCCGCCCCCATTGGCGCCCGAATACGAGCCCGCAGACAACACACCGCCACCACCACCACCGCCCGAAGCGCCCAAGGCGGCACCGCCGCTGAATTCAAGACCGCCGCCCCCACCGCCCGCCGTGTAACTCAGGCTGGCGTAGCTTCCGCCGGCCCCGCCTACCGCGGACAGGCTGAGAAAGCGCATCTGACTCAGCGTGACGGCTGCACCAGACTGATTCACAAACACCCCTGCGCCGAGTCCGGCACCGCCGCCGCCCCCACCGCCGCCCCCACCCCCTTTACCGCCCTGGGCCTTGGCGTTCTGGAGGGTCATGTTTTTCAGGGCCACCGTACCCGTGTCAACAAAGAACACGCGGTAGCTGCCGGCGCCGTCAATGACGATGTTGCCAAGTTGGCCGCCGTCGATGGTCAAGCTGTCCGTGATGGGCGGCAAAGGGCCGCCCAGCGTGATGGTGCAAGGGGCCGATGCACACGAGAAATTGATCACATCCGCACCCGGCGAGGCATTGGCGGCCAGGATCTGTGCCCGGAGATCTCCAGCACTACCCGCGCCGGTGCCCGCCGCGCCACCGGATGCCGTGTCCGTGAAGGTGGTCACGGTGTATGTCGCAGCCTGGCTGCCCGATGTCATCAGCCCCATCAGCAATGCCACCGCAACGGCAACGCGCCAATGCCTGATCGGCATTGAGCCATGACTCAGCCAAGGCCCAAGTCGCAAGGCCTTTCCCAGCCACGGTAGTCCGCAACAAAAGAAAATCACTTTCATCATTTAAATGCTCGTCGCGAAATTTTTAACGATAAAAATGGCTTTGACAAACGCCTCATTCAGACCAGATATCTCGCTAAAACCCGACAGATGGTCGTTGCTGCGCTCAAGATCGAACGCTCACCACAAGCCCAATCAGGCTTTGAAGACCTTGGCTTCAAGCGGTATCACGAGCCCAAGCTGAGCCACCCATCGCGCCCTAGGCCCTGAAAAGCACCTCGAGCGACGTAATTGGCGCGTTCATCCACGTATCACGCGCTTTCTTTGAGGCTCTTCTATGAGCGCACAAAAACATCATCTATGACATCTAAAGTCATTTGAAGTCATCTTCATAAGAATAGTCATGTTTTTTACATCATTGATTGATTTTGAATCATAACTGCATATATGATTTCAACAAATCTTAAAAATGTCAATTAGGTTATTTTTATCACTTGAAAAATCCACCAACCACATGAATGAAGGCCCGCTGATGAGCCGGGATCTGCCCGACTGAGGCCTCATCTCACGCCGTCAACCGACGATTCGCGCCAGATGAAAGGGGTTTCGTCGCATGGAGATGTCCGGGTTCAGTGGGGACAGGCACAGTGGCGGTCAACCCTCTGCCACCCCAAACCCAAGGAGCCATTTCATGCTGTTGCAAATCCTTCAACACACCCCACGGTGGGTGTTCGCCCTGTTCATCGCCCTGTTGTGGCTGGGCCTGCGGCAGACCCTGAGCCGTCAGATGACGCTCACCCGCGTTCTGCTGCCTGCGCTCGGGCTGACGGCCTTTTCGCTGTATGGCGTGCTCAGCGCCTGGCCCACACAAACGCTCACGCTGCTGGGCTGGTTGGTGGCGGCAGCCACTGCCGGGGCATGGGTGCTGCGTCAAGCGCTACCGGCCGGAACCCATTACGACCCGGATCAACACCGCTTCACCGTGCCCGGCAGTTGGGTACCGCTGGTCACCATGCTGGGCCTGTTCATGACCAAGTACGCCGTCGGCGCGGCCCTGGCGGTGCAGGCCGCCTGGGTGCAGGACGCCAGCTTTCCGTTCGTGTGCAGTGCCGTGTATGGCGCCTTCAGCGGCTTGTTCGTGGGCCGGGTCTGGCGCCTGTGGGTCCTGGCCGTGCGCACCGACCGCGCCGCCCGCCAGTGGGATGTCAGCAGCCCGGTGGCTTGAAGACGGCGTGAAGCGAGGCAGATCGCCAACGGCCGCTTTGGCATGATCGACAATGCAAGAGCCGTCCTGCCCCACCCACCCCACCTGCGCGTTGCACGCCCGCCTTGACCATGAGACCTGACCGCACCCCCGAAGACCTGGAACGCCTGGCACAGCGCCGTGCTGGCGCCAAGATGGGCTGGTTCATCCACCTGGCGGTGTACTTGGTGGTGAACACCGCGCTGTTCACCTTGTCCACGCAGTTTGGCATGCACCGTTGGTCCGTCTTTCCGGCCGCGGGTTGGGGCCTGGGCGTGCTGCTGCACGGGGTCTCGGTGTTTGTGCTGGGCTCGGGCAGCGGCCTGCGCGAAAAGCTGGTAGAGCGCGAGCGGGAGCGCCTGCGCCGCCAGTTCAACAACGACAACCATCCCTGAGCGGAGCCTCGACATGCGACTGAACCCCCTCCTCTGCCGCACTCTGGCCGCCTCTGCCTTCTTTCTGAGCCCCTGGGCCCTGGCCTCGGTGGGGCTGGATGTGCTGCCCGGCCAAGGAGACAACGGCCCAGTGACGGTGTTCTACCCGGCCCAGGCAGCGAGCGCGCCACTCAAGCGCGGCACTTTCACCCTGGATGTGGCCTGGCAAGCGGCCCCGGTGCCGGGCAATCACCGGCTGGTGGTGCTGTCGCACGGCTCGGGTGGCTCGCCCTGGCCGCAGGCCGATCTGGCCAGTGCCCTGGTGAATGCCGGCTATGTGGTGGCCCTGCCCGAACACCGGGGCGACAACTGGCACGACCACCGCCGGGTCGGCCCGCCGAGCTGGAAGATCCGGCCGCAAGAAGTGTCTGAGGCCATTGACCGGCTCAGCGCGGACAGCCGGTTCAACCCCTTGTTCGATGCCCGGCAGGTGGGGGTCTATGGCATGTCGGCCGGCGGCCTGACGGCCCTGACCCTGGCCGGTGCGCACTGGTCGCCAGCCCGCTTTGCGCAGCATTGCGATGAGCACGCCGACGAAGACGCCGTGGCCTGCACCGGCGGCATGGTGCATCGCAACGGCTGGGACGGCGTCAAGATCACCTTGGCGCGCTGGTATGTGAATCTGCGCTACGGCCACGACACCGAGACGCAGTCGCACACTGATGAACGGGTGAAGGCAGTGGTGGCTGCGGTGCCCATGGCCGCGCCCATCGATCTGGACTCGATCAGTCACCCAGCCCTGCCCAACCCACCCGCGCTGGGGCTGGTCGAGGCCCGCCGGGACGAGTGGCTGGTGCCCCGGTTTCACATCGACCCGGTGCTGGAGGCCTGCGGCCCCCGCTGCGAGCGGGTGGCCGATCTGCCAGAAGGGGGCCACAGCGCCGTGCTGTCGCCCTGGTCCAACGAGCGTGCCGCAGAAGTCGACCGCTTTCTGATGGACCCACCGGGCTTCAACCGCGCCAGCGAGGTGCCCGCCACCTTGGACAAGATCGTGAATTTCTTCAACCGTCACCTGCTGCCATGAAGCCCGATCTGCTGCACACCACCCGGCATCTGGTGCAGGTGCTGGCCTTCTGCCTGGTGATCTCGGCGCTGCAGTACCTGTTCCACCCCGAGCGCCCTTACGAGGTGCCCCTGGTGTACTCCCTGAGCATCGGCCTGTGCACCTGGTTCATCACCGACATGGGGCGCTTTGTGGTGGGCATGGACCCCGCGACATCGTGGCCACGGGGTTGGCGTGGGCCAGCCCTGGTGGCTTTTGGCATGGCCACGGGCTACACCTGCGGCACCTTGTTGTCCGATGCCTGGTTTGGCTGGTCGTCCTGGCACTCGGTGGCCGCCAACGAACTGCGTGCTTCGCTGATCATCACCGTCGTCGCCGGTGTGGTGATCAGCAGTTACTTCTACCTGCAAGGCAAAAGCCAGACCTTGCAGCGCCGCATGAAGGTGGCCGAAAGCCAGGCCACCGAAGCCCAGTTGCGCCTGCTGCTGACGCAGCTGGAGCCCCACATGCTGTTCAACACCCTGGCCAATCTGCGGGTGCTGGTGGGCATCGACCCGCAGCGCGCCCAGCACATGCTGGACCACCTGATCGCCTACCTGCGCGCCACCCTGAGCGCGTCGCGCGCCACCGAGCATGGCCTGCAGGCCGAGTTTGATCGGCTGCGCGACTACCTGGCCCTGATGGAGGTGCGCATGGGCCCCCGCCTGAGCTACACCCTGGACCTGCCCGATGAGCTGCACCAGGCCAGTGTGCCGCCCCTGCTGTTGCAACCGCTGGTTGAGAACAGCATCCGCCACGGCCTGGAGCCCAAGGTGGAGGGGGGCAGCATCACCGTCCAAGCCCAGGCCCTGCCTGCCAAGGAGGGGGCCCCGGCCCTGCTGCAGATCACCGTCACCGACACCGGCGTGGGCCTGCGCCACGAGGCACAGCCACAACAGGTGACCGACCTGGGCCGCGGTTTTGGCCTGACCCAGGTGCGCGAACGCCTGCGCACCCTGTATGGGCCACAAGCCAGCCTGAGCCTGCAACATGGCCCTGGCGGCGGCACCGTGGTGCAGTTGCGCTATGCCCTGCAAACCCTGACCGTGGCCGACACAACCACCCGCCTTGCCGACAGCCCAGAACATGCCTGACATCACCGCCCTGATCGCCGAAGACGAACCCTTGCTGGCACTGGCCTTGCAGGCCGAACTGCAGCGCCAATGGCCCGAATTGCGCCTGGCAGCCACCGTGGGTGACGGCCTGAGTGCCGTGCGACAAGCCCTGGCGCTGTGCCCTGACGTGTTGTTTCTGGACATCCGCATGCCGGGCCAGAGCGGCATCGACGCGGCAGCCGAGCTGGCCGAGCAATGGCCCACCGGCAGCGATGCCCCGCCCTTTCCCGTCCTGGTGTTTGTGACGGCCTACGACCAGTACGCCGTGCAGGCCTTCGAAGCTCAGGCCGTCGACTACGTTCTCAAGCCGGTGCAGGGCCCGCGCCTGCACAAGACCGTGCAACGGGTGCAGCAGGTGCTGGAGGGCCGGCGGGCGGGCGCCCAAAAAACAAGGGCCGCGCAGGCCGACCTGCTGGAGCCCGCCCTGGCCCAATTGCGCCAGCTGCTGGCCGCCCAGATCGGTCACTCACCTGCCGAGCCCGCTCCGGGTGGCCCGCCCGCCGGCGGCCTCAAGGTGATCCAGGCCAGCCTGAGCGGAGGCAGCAGCATCCGCCTGGTGCCCATCGAAGAGGTGGTGTATTTCGAAGCGGCCGACAAGTACGTGCGCGTGCTGACCGACCAGGAGGAATACCTGATCCGCACCCCGCTCAAAGAGTTGATCGGCCAACTCGATGCCCAGGTGTTCTGGCAGGTCCACCGCGGCACGCTGGTGCGCGCCAGCGCCATTGACACCGTGACACGCGACGAGGCCGGCAAGCTGCGCATCAGCCTGCGCGGCCGGGCCGAACGGCTGGCGGTGAGCCGCCTGTATGCCCACCTGTTCAAGGCCATGTAGGCCACGCTCAACGCCGGCGTTCCATCACGTGCTCGCCCAGCAGGGTGACATACCCGTCGGCCGCCTGCTGCTCCAGGCGCACCTTGAAGCCCCACAACGTGGCCAGGTGGCGCAGCAGCACGGGGGTCTGCTCTGACAAGGGGCGGCGCTGGTAGGGAAAGTAGCGCAGGGTCAGTGAGCGATCGCCGCGACGGTCCACGTTCCAGACCTGGATGTTGGGCTCCTGACTGCCCAGGTTGTACTGGTCGGCCAGCTTGCGCCGCAGTTCGCGGTAACCGGGCTCGTCATGGATCGCACTGACCGCGAGCTTGTTGCTGCGGTCGTCATCGAGCACGGCAAACAGGCGCAGCTCACGCATCAGCCGGGGTGACAGGAACTGCGCCACAAAGCTCTCGTCCTTGAACTCGCGCATGGCAAAGTCAAACGTATCGCGCCAGGGCTTGCCGGCGATGTCCGGGAACCACGCGCGGTCCTCGGGCGTGGGCGCCTCGCAGATGCGACGGATGTCGCACCACATGGCAAAGCCCAGCGCATAGGGGTTGATGCCCGAATACCAGGGGCTGTTGTAGGCCGGCTGGTGGACCACATTGGTGTGCGACTGCAGAAACTCGAGCATGAAGCCGTCACCCAGCCGCCCCTGGTCGTACAGGGTGTTGAGCAGGGTGTAGTGCCAGAAGGTGGCCCAACCTTCGTTCATCACCTGGGTCTGGCGCTGGGGGTAGAAGTACTGGCTGATCTTGCGCACGATGCGCACGATCTCACGCTGCCAGGGCTCCAGCAAGGGCGCGTGTTTCTCGATGAAGTACAGCAGGTTCTCCTCGGGCTCGGCGGGAAAGCGGGGCTCGGGGGTGATGGCGGTCTCCAGCGGACGGGGCGGCAGGGTGCGCCACAAATCGTTGACCTGACTTTGCAGGTATTGCTCGCGCTCCTGCTGACGGGCGCGCTCCTTGTCCAGCGACAGCGGGCCGGCGCGCCGGTAGCGGTCCACGCCCAGGTTGCTCAGCGCATGGCAGGCATCCAGCAGGCGCTCGACCTCGTCGAGCCCATGGCGCTCCTCGCATTCGGTGATGTAGTTGCGGGCGAACACCAGGTAGTCGACGATGCTGTCGGCGCTGGTCCACTGCCTGAACAGGTGGTTGCCCTTGAAGAACGAGTTGTGTCCATAGGCGGCGTGGGCGATCACCAGGGCCTGCATGGCCATGGAGTTCTCCTCCATGAGGTAGGCGATGCAGGGATCGGAATTGATCACGATCTCGTAGGCCAGGCCCATCTGACCCCGCTTGTAGCGATTCTCGGTCTCGAGAAAGTGTTTGCCGAACGACCAGTGGTGGTAATACACCGGCATGCCGATGGCGGCGTAAGCGTCCATCATCTGCTCGGCCGTGATGATCTCCAGCTGGTGGCGGTAGCCGTCCAGCCCGTAGTCACGCGCTACGCGACCGATTTCGGCATCGCAGCGGTCCAGCTCCTCGAATGTCCAGTCGCTGCCCTGGGCCAGCAACGGCGGATCGGATTTGCGGGGGCGGCTCATGTCAGGCGCTTTCTGAAAAGTTCGCGGAACACCGGGTAGATGTCGCCCGGGGTGCGGATGCGCTGCAGCGCGAAATGCCCGGGGTGGGACCGGGCCAGCTTTTCGTATTCCTCCCACAGGTTTTGCGGTTCACCATCGGTGATCTCCACGTAGGCGTGGTACTGCACCACAGGCAGGATGTGCTGCTCGACCCAATCGCGACACACCTCCGAATCGCCCCCCCAGTTGTCGCCATCGGAAGCCTGGGCCACGTAGATGTTCCACTGGCTGCCCGAGTAGCGGGCCTGCTGGATCTCGGTCATCAGCTTCAGTGCGCTCGACACGATGGTGCCGCCGGTGTCGCGCGAATGGAAAAAGGCCTCTTCGTCCACTTCTTCAGCCGCCGTGTGGTGGCGGATGAAGACCACCTCGATGCGCTCGTAGCTGCGGTTCAGGAACAGGTACAGCAGCATGAAGAAGCGCTTGGCCATCTGCTTGCGCGCCTCGTCCATCGAGCCCGAGACGTCCATCAGGCAGAACATCACGGCCTGGGTCGAGGGCTCGGGCACGCGGATGCGGTTGCTGTAGCGCAGATCGATGGGGTCGATGAAGGGGGCCGCCCGGCGGCGCAGGCGCAGCGACTCGATCTCGCTGCGCAGCTGCTGCAGCACGGCCTCGTCCGGCGGGCTTTGGGCCAGTGCCAGGGCCAGCGCCTCTTCGAGTTCGCGCAGGCGGACGTTGTAGGGCGCCGCCGCTGCCACCCGCCGGGCCGCACTGCTGCGCAGGGTGCGCAACAGGTGGATGTTGGTGGGTACGCCGCTTTGGGTGTAGCCCGCGCGCACCAGCTTGTAGTCATTGATGCGCGCCAACTGCCGCTTGACCATGCGAGGCAGCTCCAACTCATCAAAGAACAGGTCAAAGAACTCATCGCGGCTCAGGGTGAACAGAAACTCGTCCACGCCCTGGCCATCCGGGCTGGCAGCGCCCCGGCCGCTGCCCTGCCCCCCGCCACCTTGCGGCCGGTCCATCTGGTCACCATGACTGAAGCGATCGTTGCCCGGGTGCACCGATTCACGCACACCACCGCGGCCGTGGTGGAACTGAGGCTCGCCGATGTCCTGCCCCGGCACGCCGATCTTCTCGCCGCTGTCCAGGTCGCGGATGCTGCGCTTGGCGATCGCATCCGACACGGCACGCCGCACCTGGGTCTTGAAACGGCGCAGAAAGCGGCTGCGGTTGACGGAACTCTTGTTCCGGCTGTCCAGCCTGCGGTCAACGATTCGAACCGTCATGAGGACTCTCCGGCAAGGGTGGGCCAACAGGCTGCCCACCCTGGGTTCACGAAGACTTGCGCACGCGCATGTACCAGTCGCACAGCAGGCGCACCTGCTTTTCGGTGTAGCCCTTGTCGATCATGCGGTCGACAAAGTTCTGGTGCTTCTTCTGGTCCTCGGCGCTGGCCTTGGCGTTGAACGAGATCACTGGCAACAGGTCTTCGGTGTTGGAGAACATCTTCTTCTCGATCACCGCGCGCAGCTTCTCGTAGCTGGTCCATGAGGGGTTGTGACCATCGTGCTTGGCGCGAGCGCGCAGCACAAAGTTGACCACCTCGTTGCGGAAGTCCTTGGGGTTGCTGATGCCGGCGGGCTTTTCGATTTTCTCCAACTCGTCGTTCAGCGCCCCGCGGTCCAGGATCTCACCGGTGTTGGGGTCGCGGAACTCCTGGTCCTGGATCCAGAAATCAGCATAGGTCACATAGCGGTCGAAGATGTTCTGGCCGTACTCGGAATAGCTCTCCAGGTAGGCGGTCTGGATCTCCTTGCCGATGAACTCGGCATAGCGCGGGCTGAGGAACTCCTTGAGGTGACGGCGGTAGCGCTCCTCGACCTCGGTGGGAAACTGCTCGGCCTCGATCTGCTGCTCCAGCACATACATCAGGTGCACCGGGTTGGCAGCCAGTTCACGGTGGTCAAAGTTGAAGACCCGCGACAGGATCTTGAAGGCGAAACGGGTCGACAGCCCGGTCATGCCCTCGTCCACCCCGGCAAAGTCGCGGTACTCAGGGAAGCTCTTGGCCTTGGGGTCGGTGTCCTTGAGGTTCTCACCATCGTAGACGCGCATCTTGCTGTAGATGCTGGAGTTCTCCGGATCCTTCAGGCGCGACAGCACCGAGAACTGCGCCATCATGCGCAGGGTGTCGGGCGCACACGGTGCATGCGTCAGCGAAGAGTTGGCCAGCAGCTTTTCATAGATGTGCATCTCATCGGTCACGCGCAGGCAGTACGGCACCTTGACGATGTAGATGCGATCGAGAAAGGCCTCGTTGTTGCGGTTGGTCTTGAAGGTGGTCCACTCGGCTTCGTTCGAGTGCGCCAGCACCAAGCCGTCGAAAGGAATGGCGCCAAAGCCTTCGGTGCCTTTGTAGTTCTGCTCCTGGGTGGCCGTGAGCAACGGATGCAGCACCTTGATCGGCGCCTTGAACATCTCCACGAACTCCAGCACGCCCCGGTTGGCCAGGCACAGCCCCCCCGAGTAGGAGTAGGCGTCAGGGTCGTTCTGTGAATAGTGCTCCAGCTTGCGGATGTCCACCTTGCCCACCAGCGAGGAGATGTCCTGATTGTTCTCATCGCCTGGCTCGGTCTTGGACACCGCGATCTGCGACAGCACCGAGGGCCGCATCTTCACCACCCGGAAGCGGCTGATGTCGCCTCCAAACTCGCGCAGCCGCTTGACGGCCCAGGGGCTCATGATGCCCCCCAGGTAGCGTCGACTGATGCCGTAGTCCTGCTCCAGGATGTGACCGTCCTCGTTCACATTGAACAGCGACAGCGGCGACTCATGAACCGGAGAATCCTTGATGGCATAGAACGGCACCTTTTCGATCAGCAGCTTCAGCCGCTCGGCCAGTGACGATTTGCCACCGCCCACCGGGCCCAGCAGGTAAAGGATCTGCTTTTTCTCCTCCAGCCCCTGGGCCGCATGCCGGAAGTACGAGACCACATGCTCGATCACCTCCTCCATGCCATAGAACTCCCTGAAGGCCGGGTAGATGCGCAGCATCTTGTTGGCGAAGATGCGGGACAGGCGCGGATCCAGCCGCGTGTCCACCAGGTCAGGCTCGCCGATGGCCACCAGCATGCGTTCGGCCACGCTGGCATAGGCCATCTTGTCGGCTTTGCACAGCTCCAGGTAGTCCTGAAGAGACATCTCTTCTTCTTGCGCCGCCAGGTAAGCACTTTGGTATCGGGCCAGCAATGACATGGCACACCTCCATGGGAAATGGAACGGACAGGCTAGGGATTCAACGGCCGTGAGGCCACAGGGGATGACATCGGATCGGGGAGAGGCCACAGGCCTCGACAGGTGCCGGCGTGTCAGACCGGCCCCAAGCCCGCCAGGGGTGCGTCTGGCAGGCAGATCGCAAATGGGTCATCGTCGACATCGGGTCAGGAAAGCAACTACGCATGGCGTCACTCCTTTGCCACCAGCAGCAGGATGGTTCTGCTCAGTTGGACTCCGGCCTGCTGGATTGGTTTCAGTTTGTATTGCAGGGCAAGCAGGTGTCAATGACTTTGCTACCAGTGGTCCTGGCTTGCTCAAGTCGAAGGGACCGCTTGTGTGAAGTAAGTCAACCTCGCAGCAAGCGCTCGCCGCACGATTTGAAGGGCGAGGACAACGGCGTCACACAAGCGGTGCATACTGCTATCTTTCGGAGCAGGATGGCATCGATGACGCAAGCGACGAAGATTTGCCAGCATCAGAACTACGAGTTGAAATGCAGCGCCAAAGTGCTGGACAACGGCGAGTACGTTCCCTTGCTGGTCATCACCAAACAGGTCTGGCCGACGCGCCCGCGCGAGATCGCGGTGCGTCGCGGTGACTACACCACACCCGAGGCTGCGGTTGAGGCCGCCTATGCCCAGGGCCTGGAGTGGATTGCCAACTACGGCTGAACGCAGCCGGTCAACCGCCCCCAGCGGGCATGATGCGCCGACACCCAAGCGGCGTGGTGGGCTGTCGACGTTGAACGGCCCCGCTCAGGCCGCCCGGCGCGGCAGGCCGCACACCTCGGCCCCCGGGTCGTTGTGGGGTTTTTCCCGCTCGTTCTTGGCTTCGGCCACCGCCATGTCGCGCGGCAAGGCGACCCCATTTTTCACGGCCAGGATCTCGGCCATCACACTGACCGCGATCTCGGGCGGGGTCTTGCTGCCGATGTAGATCCCGATCGGCCCGCGCAGACGCGCCAGGCTGGCCTCAGTCTGGTCAAAATGCTCAATCATGCGGGCGCGCCGGGCCTCATTGTTGCGGCGTGAGCCGATGCCCCCCACGTAAAAGGCCTCGCTGTCCAGGGCCTCCAACAAGGCCAGGTCATCGAGCTTGGGGTCATGCGTGAGGGCCACCACACAGCTGCGCCGGTCGGGCTGGAAGGCACGCACCACGTCATCAGGCATGTCGCTCACCACCCGCGCGCCCGGTACCCGCCAGGTGCTTCGGTACTCTTCACGCGGATCGCACACCGTGACGGCAAAGCCGCTGAACAAGGCCATGGTGGCCAGGTATTCGGTCAGTTGACCGGCACCGATCAGCAGCATGCGGTACTCGGGGCCGAAGGTGTTGCTCAGCAGCCCCTCGGCCACGGTCAATTCGGCCGGGGCGTCGGCCGCCAGCAGGCTCACCATGCCGTCGACCAGACGCACCCGGCGCTGCATCAACTGGCCCCGTTCCAGGGCCTCGATCAGCTGGCCCAGGCTGGCTGCATCGGGGTCGAACTCGAGCATCAGCTCCAGCGTGCCACCGCAGGGCAGGCCAAAGCGATGGGCCTCATCGGCGCTGATGCCGTACTTCACAAAGGCCGGCGGGCCACTGGGAATCGTGTGTTCATGGCGGTTCACCGCCTCAGGCAACGGGCTCTGGGCGTAAGCCCGGGTGTGGCGGTCGATGAGGTCGTCCTCGATGCAACCGCCCGACACCGACCCGACCACCTGCCCCTGCTCGCTCAAGGCCATGATGGAGCCCACGGGCCGTGGCGAAGACCCCCACGTCCGCACCACGGTGACCAGCATGGCCCGCAAGCCCTGCAGCCGCCATTCGCGCAGCTTGCGCAGCACCATCACATCCAGGTTTTCCATCTCGATCTCACTTTCCGGGGGGGCTCATGTGCCCGCCCGCCTTCCAGACGAACTCAACGCAGCCAGAGCACCAGGGCGGCCAGCACCACCGCTCCCACCCACCAGGCCCAGACCGGCACGCCCGGGCTGCCAGCCACGGGTGCAGCGGGTGCCGCCTCGCTCGGTGCGGGCTGGGCAGACACCTCGGCCGCGGCCAAGGCAGGCGCCGGGTGACGGCGTTGCATTTCGTCATCAAAACGCTTGAAGAAATCTTCAGCCATGCCCTTGGCCGCCCCATCGATGAGGCGCTGGCCCAACTGGGCAATCTTGCCTCCCACCTGGGCGTTGACGGTGTAGCTCAGCTCGCAGCCCCCTTCGTTGGGCTGCAAACTGACCTGGGCCTTGCCCTTGCCAAAGCCCGCCACACCGCCCTGCCCGTCGAACCCGATGGTGTAGCTTTGCGGCGGGACAATGTCGCTGAGCGTGATCTTGCCGCTGAACTTGGCCGACACCGGGCCGATCTTGACGGCCATGCCGACGGCGTACTGATTCTCGCCAGTGGGCTCGACCTTGTCGCAACCGGGAATGCACAGCTTGAGCACCTCCGGGTCGTTGAGCGCATCCCAGGCCTGCTGCTGGGTGATGGCCAGTGGCCGGCTTCCTTGCATGTCCATGATCGGTTCCTCGGTTTTCTTGGAGTCGGAAAAGGGGCTGCCTGCCGCGGCTCAACGCCGCAGCACCGCCGCGATGCTGCCGGCCAGATCCTCCAGCCGGCTCAGATTGTGGACCGCCAGCATGCCGTGTGCCTGGGCATGCAGCTCGATGGCCCCACGCGCCAGCGGGGCGTAGCCCTCGAAGCGCAGCAGGGGGTTGAGCCACAGCAGGCGGCCCGTGTGGCGACGCAGCCAGGCCAGCTCGCGCCCCAGTGCGGCCGGCTCGCCCGTGTCGAGCCCATCGCTGATCAGCAACACCAGGGTGCGCCGCCCCAGCAGACGCCGCGCATGACGCTGCCGCAACTGGGCCAGAGAATCACCCAGCCGGGTGCCGCCGGCAAAGTCGCTGATGCGGGCACTGGCCTGGGCCAGCATGGCGTCGGTGTCGGCCAGACGGAAAGCCGGCGTGAGATCGGTCAGGCCGGTGCCAAACGCGAACACGTCACGCCGTGGCAGGCCGGCGGTAGCCGCATGCAAAAAGGCCAGCAGCAGCCGCGCGTACCGCTCCATCGAACCCGACACATCCACCAGCACCAGCAAAGGCAGCGGCTGCACACGCCGACGCAGGCGCGGCAGGTGCAACAGCTCACCACCGGTGCGGGCGGCCTGTTGCATCACACCGGGCCAATGGATGCGCGCGCCGCCCGCGCCAGCCCGGGTGCGGCGCGACTCGAACACCGGCATGGGCAGCGCGATGCGTCGCGCCAGGCGCTCCACCAACTGGTATTCAGACGCCGACAGGCCGTTGAAGTCGGCTCGGCGCAAACGCTCGGCCTCACTGGCCGTCATGGCGGCATCAAGTTCAATCTTGTCGTCAGGGGCTTTGGGAGGGCCGGCCTGACCGGCCGCCTTCGGGGGTGACAAGGCTTCGTTCACGCGCGGACGCCGGCGCGAGGGCTCGGCACGCCCCTGGGCCGTGGGCAACATCTGGGCCAGCAATTGACGGGCCATGTCAGGGTCGCGGAAATAAGCGTCGAATAGCTCGCGGAACACGGCACGGTCAGCCTCGCGGCTCACCAGCACCGTCTCCAGCGCCGCACACAGGTCGTCGCGACGGCCCAGGTCAACCCATTGCGCGGCCTGCAAGGCCAGTGCCATGCGCGAGGCATCCAGCGGTACACCGGCCCGGCGCAAGGTACGCCCGAAGCCCGTGATGTTGTCGGCCAGCTTGCCGCTGCGCGCATCGCCCAAGCGGGGATTCATGGCCAGCCTCCTCAGACCTCGTCGGGTTTGAGCAATTGGGTGGCCAGTTCATGGGTCAGGGCGGCCACGTCTTCGCGCTGCTTGAACAGGATGCCGGCGGTGTCCGAGGCCAGTTCGGGGTCGATCGCCAGCGTGTCCAGGGCCACCAGGGCCTTGGCCCATTCAACGCTCTCCGCAATACCTGGCGCACGCTGAAAGGCATTGGCAAAAGGGGTGCTGCGCAACCTGGCCACAAAGCTAGCCACCTGCTCAGCCAAGGCCGCGCTGGCCAGGGGCACCTGGGCCCGCACGATGGCCAGTTCGCGCTCGCGATCAGGGTAGTCCAGCCAGTGGTACAGGCAGCGGCGCTTGACCGCATCGTTGAGGTCGCGCGTGCGGTTGCTGGTGAGCAGAGTGACAGGCTTGCACGCCGCGCTGATGGTCCCCAGTTCGGGGATGCTGACCTGGTACTCGCCCAGGTACTCGAGCAAAAAAGCCTCGAAGGGTTCGTCGGCCCGATCCACTTCGTCAATCAGCAACACGGCCCCGGGGGCCGGGGCTTGCAGCGCCTGCAACAGCGGGCGCCGGATCAGGTAGCGGCCCTGGTAGACCTCTCGCTCAGCATCGTCCCCCTCCCCCAGGCCCTGGGAGCGCCCCTCGGCCACCCGCAGGTGCAGCAACTGGGCCGCATAGTTCCATTCATAAAGGGCTTCGCGCTGCTCCAGGCCGTCGTAGCACTGCAGGCGGATCAACTGTCGCTGCAGCACCTGGGACAAGGCCTTGGCCAGTTCGGTCTTGCCCACCCCGGGCTCGCCCTCCAGCAGCAGCGGGCGCTGCAGCTTCAGGGCCAGAAAGACGGCCGTGGCCAGGCGCCGGTCGGCCAGGTATCCGACCCCCGCCAGGGCCTGTTGAAGCGCGTCGATGGATGCGAGCACCAGAGGGGGTCTCCTTGCGTCGGGATTCAGCCAGCCAGGGCCCGGGCCACGGAACGCTGGGTCTGCACACTGATCAGGTTGGCGCGGTAGACCGCACTGGCGTGGATGTCGCTGTTGAGATCGGCCGCATCGATGCTCACCCGTGCAGCGGCTTCGGGTGTGAAGCTTTGGCTGAGCGCCGCCTCCAGACCGGCATGACGGAACACCGCGCTGGCGGCCCCGGTCACCGCCACCCGCACGCCGGCAGGGGTCTGTGCCACGAACACTCCAACCAGCGAGAAGCGCGACGCAGCCTGCTTGAACTTCATGTAGGCCGCGCGCTGCGGAATGGGAAAACGCACCGCCGTGATGATTTCGCCGTCCTCCAGGGCCGTGGTGTACATGCCCAGAAAGAAGTCATCGGCAGCGATCTCGCGGCGGTCGGTGATCACCGTGGCGCCCAGGGCCAACAAGGCGCTGGGGTAGCAGGCCGCCGGGTCGTTGTTGGCCACCGAGCCCCCCAGGGTGCCCCGGGCCCGCACCTGGCGGTCCCCGATGTGGGCTGCCAGATCGGCCAGTGCCGGAATGGCCGCCTGCAACTCGGCGTTCGCGGCCACATCAGCATGGCGCGCCATGGCGCCGATCACAATGGACTGGCCTTCGCGCCGAATGCCGGCCAGCGAAGGAATGCGGTTGAGGTCGACCACCTGTTCAGGGGCGGACAGGCGCAGCTTCATCGAGGGCAGCAGGCTCTGGCCACCCGCCAGCAGCTTGCCGCCGGCCTGGGCCAGACCTGCGGCTTCCGCCACGGTGGCGGGGGCTTCAAAAGTGAAGGCGTACATGGTGCGATTCTCCTTGTTCGGGGATTCGGGGTGCCGGAATGGGGCTCAAGCCCGGGCAGCCTGGATGGCCGACCAGACCCGGGCGGGCGAGGCGGGCATGTCCAGATCCTGGACCCCCAGGGGCTTGAGCGCGTCGAGCACGGCGTTCATCACGGCGGGTGGCGAGCCAATGGCCCCGGCCTCACCGCAGCCCTTGGTGCCCAGCGGGTTGTGCGTGCAAGGCGTGCAGACGTGGCCCAGCTTGAACTCCGGGAAATCATCGGCGCGCGGCATGGCGTAGTCCATGAAACTGCCCGTGAGCAGTTGGCCCGTCTCGCGGTCGTAGACGCAGTTCTCGATCAGCGCCTGGCCGATGCCCTGCACCAGCCCCCCATGGACCTGCCCCTCGACGATCATCGGGTTGATGATGGTGCCAAAGTCATCCACCGCGGCAAATCGGTCCACCCGCACGGTGCCGGTGGCCGGGTCGACCTCGACTTCGCAGATGTAGGTGCCGGCCGGGAAGGTGAAGTTGGTCGGGTCGTAGAAGGCGGTTTCGTTGAGCCCGGGTTCCAGCTTGTCGAGCGGGTAGTTGTGCGGCACATAGGCGGTCAACGCCACCTGTCCAAAGGTCACCTTTTTGTCGGTGCCACGCACCGTGAATTCGCCGTTCGCAAAGTCGATGTCGACATCGCTGGCTTCCAGCAGGTGGGCTGCGATCTTCTTGGCCTTGGTCTCGATCTTGTCCAGCGCCTTCATGATGGCCGCGCCACCGACCGAAATCGATCGCGAGCCATAGGTGCCCATGCCGAAGGGCACGCGACCGGTGTCGCCGTGCACCACGTCGACCTGATCCGGAGTGAGCCCGAGGCGGGCGGCCACCACCTGGGCAAAGGTGGTCTCGTGGCCCTGACCATGGCTGTGCGATCCGGTGAACACCGTGACGCTGCCGGTCGGGTGCACCCGCACTTCGCCGCATTCAAACAGGCCAGCCCGGGCCCCCAGCGCACCGGCGATGTTCGACGGCGCAATGCCGCAGGCTTCGATGTAGCTGCTGTAGCCGATGCCGCGCAGCAGCCCCTTGGCGGCGCTGGCCGACTTGCGGGCCTCGAAGCCGGCGGCATCGGCCAGTTGCTCAGCCTGATCCAGGCAGGCCGGGTAGTCGCCGATGTCGTACTGCAGCGCCACCGGGGTCTGGTAGGGGAAGCTGGTGATGAAGTTGCGACGCCGGATCTCGGCCTGGCTCAGGCCCATCTCCCAGGCGCAGCGCGTGACCAGACGCTCCAGGAGGTAGGTGGCCTCGGGGCGCCCGGCACCCCGGTAGGCATCGACCGGCGCGGTATTGGTGAACCAGGCGTCCACCTCGACATGGACCTGCGGCGTGGTGTACTGCCCCGCCAGCAAGGTGGCGTAGAGGATGGTGGGCACGGCGCTGGCAAAAGTGCTCAGGTAGGCGCCCAGGTTGGCATCGGTGTGGACACGCATGGCCAGGAAGCGGCCCTGGGCATCCATGGCCATCTCGGCGTGGCTCACATGGTCGCGACCGTGGGCATCCGACAAAAAGGCCTCGCTGCGGTCAGCCACCCATTTGATGTTGCGATTGAGCTTCTTGGAGGCCCAGGTCAGGCACACGTCTTCGGCATACAGGTAGATCTTGGAGCCGAAGCCGCCCCCCACGTCCGGGGCAATCACCCGCACTTTGTGCTCGGGCAAACCCATGACAAACGCGGTCATCAGCAGGCGCTCGACGTGTGGGTTCTGGTTGGACACGTACAGGGTGTACTCATCATTGGCTCGACTGTACGAACCGATGGCAGCGCGCGGCTCCAGGGCATTGGGTACCAGGCGGTTGTTCACCAGGTCCAGCCGGGTCACGTGGGCCGCGCCGGTGAAGGCGGCGTCCACCGCGGCCTTGTCACCAATGGCCCACTTGAAGCAGTGGTTGTCAGGCGCGTTGTCGTGCAGCGCCGGGCCCTTGGCGGCGTCAGCCACCTGCACCACCGCGTCCAGTACCTCGTAATCGACATTCACCAGCTCGGCTGCATCGCGCGCCTGCTGCAAGGTCTCGGCCACCACCATGGCCACATGGTCACCCACGTAACGCACCTTGCCCTGCGCGAGGATGGGGTGCGGTGGCTCTTTCATGGGCTGACCGTCGGTGCTGGTGATCAGCCACCCACATGGCAGGCCGTTGATGCCGGCGGCCGCGACATCGGCCCCGGTGAACACCCCCAGCACACCCGGCGCGGCCTGGGCGGCCGCGATGTCGATGGCATTGATGCGGGCATGCGCATGAGGCGATCGCACGAACACCGCGTTGGCCTGGGCCGCCAGCACCACATCGTCGGTGTACTGGCCGGCCCCGGTCAGAAAACGGTAGTCTTCCTTGCGGCGCACGGCGGCACCGATGTGCGGAAGGTTGGCAAAATCTGAGGCACCCATGTCTTTGTCTCCTGATGTTCGGGAATCGAAGCGCCCATCGCCTGTTGGCGCGGGCCGAGGGTTGATGCGCTGAACGAGCTCGCCAGGGGCTCAGCCGCCTGCGGCCATGGCGTCCCGGCCTTGCACCACGGCCTTGACGATGTTCTGGTAGCCGGTGCAGCGGCAGAGATTGCCTTCCAGCAGCTCCCGGATCTCGCTCTCGCCGGCCTTCGGGTGGTGCCGGCACAGATCGACCGCGCTCATCACCATGCCCGGGGTGCAGAAGCCGCACTGCAGGCCATGGCACTCCTTGAAGGCGGCCTGCATCGGGTGCAGCGTGCCATCGGGCTGGGCCAGACCCTCGATGGTCGTGACCTCGGCGCCCTGGGCCTGGGCGGCCAGCACGGTGCACGATTTGACGGCCCGGCCGTCCAGCAACACGGTGCAGGCACCGCACTGGCTGGTATCGCACCCGACATGGGTGCCCGTGAGGGTGAGTTGCTCGCGCAGCAACTGCACCAACAGGGTATTGGGCGCCACATCCGCCCGGGCCACACGGCCATTCACCTTGAGTTCAACCTGCATGGACCATCTCCTTGAAAAGTAGAGGCTTGGAACAGCTGGCATCTTTTCGCGGCCCCGGTCCGCGTTGGCTAGGCAAAACCCTAGGATGCAGACGGCTCGACTCGGATATTCTCAATTTGCGACAGCCATGACCGTTTGATGTCTGCACAACACCGCTCACCCAGCTGGCTCCCGGAGGTCCGGGTGCCAACTACCGAGCCCGCCCACCCCAGTCACCCAGCCACCGCCCCAGGCCCATGCCAGCGACTGACACCCCCTCCTTGCGAGCATCCCCGCCCGCTCATGACCGACAGGCCTTGATCCGGCAGGCCCGGCAGGCCTGGCTGAATGGCGGCCTGGGCGGGTCACCGAACCTCGGCCACACCCCGATCGAGCCCTGGATCACTCGCTCCTGGCAACGTTGCCTGGCCGACGGCCTGCGGCCCCACCAAAGCGTCGAGTTCGGCCCGGTCAGCGCCAGCACGCAACGCCAACTGACCGAGGGCAACCGCGACCTGATCAACGCGGCACGCCCGGTGTTGGCCCAGCTCTCGCGCGCCATTGCAGGCACCCGCTATTTCAGCCTGCTGACCAATGCCCAGGGGGTGGTGGTGGACGTGCACGGCCCCATCGACCCCCAACAGGAGGCCGCCACCACGATTGCCCGCGTGGGGGTGGACCTTTCCGAGCGCCATGTGGGCACCACGGCCATCGGCGCGGCACTCACGGAGCTGCAACCGGTGTGGCTGCACCAGGGGGAGCATTTCTTTGAGCAGCACGCGATTTACAGCTGCGCTGGCGCCCCGCTGATCGGCCCCGAAGGCCATTGCGTGGGCATGCTGGACCTGACCGGGGTGGAGGTGCCGGAGCGGCCCGAGCTGCGCCACCTGGTGACGCGGGCGGCACGCCACATCGAAAACGCGCTGGTGCTGCAGAGCCCCTGGCACATCATGCTGCGCCTGAACTGGCCCGGGGCCCCCATGCCCGAAGGCCCGGCAGCCGATGCCGAAGGCCTGTTGTGCCTGGACACCGAGGGTGCGGTGCTGGCCTGCAACCCTGCGGGCCGCCAGATGCTGCCCCGCCCGCTGCTGCGGCCTGGCGCCCGCCTTCAGGCCGACGATCTGTTCGCCGTGCCATGGGGCATGCTGGTCGACCACGCCCGGCGCCAGGCACCGCCGCTGGATGTGCCGCTGTGGTCTGGCTTGCGGCTGCAGGCGCTGGCCCGCTTGCGCGGCGCGACGCCCCAGGCGACGGCGGCTGCACGGCAGGAGGGCGGCACTGCGGCCGCCAGGCCCTTGCGCGACCTGGAAACCGCGCTGATCCGGCAGGCAGTGGAAGAAGCCCGCGGCAATGTGGCCGAAGCAGCCCAGCGCCTGGGCATCAGCCGGGCCACCGTCTACCGCAAACTGGGACAGAAAGCACGCCCGACCGGCGATTGACGGGTTCGCCGCCCCCTCAATCGACAGAACCCAGCACCACGGCAGCGGGTTCAACCACGGCCCGGGCCAGGGCACCGCGCCTGAGCGTCCCGCCCTGGGTCGTCAAACCCACCCATTGCAGCCCGCCCTCCGACGTCAGCACCACCTCCTGCAGCTCGCCAGCGCGTGTGGTGCGGGCCACCCGGCCCGTCACGCTCGACACGGCATCGAGGCGGTCCTCGCCCTCGCTTTCACCCGGCCCCAGGGGCAGGATGCGCACCGCCGTGGCCTTGCACAAGGCCAGCACCGGCAGCCCCTGGCGCAGGCCCAGCAACTCGGCGCTCTCGCGGGTCAACGAGGCCTGCAGCCGATCCGGCCCGGCCAGGCTGAGCTGTGCCAGCACCACGGCGCCCTGGCGCCGCAGTGCCGTCACGGTGGCCGGCCATTGGTTGCGCATGCTGGTGCGCAAGCCCAGCGCGGGGGACTGGGTGCCCGTACTGCCCATGCCCGCTGCCGCGCCAGCGCCGGCCAGCTCAGCCAGCACCTGCTGACGTGCCACCGCCAGGGCGTCTGCCACGCGCAGCAACCAGGCGCCCTGCGGGGTGATCACGGCCCCACCGCCGCCCGCCCCCCCCACCGCCCGCTGCACCAGCTCGGCACCGGCCAGGTTGCTCAAGGTGTCGATCGCCTGCCAGGCGGCCTTGTAGCTCACACCCGCATCGCGCGCGGCCTGCGAGATGCTGCCGCCTGCCGCGATGCCGCGCAGGATCTCCAGGCGTTTGTCACTGGGGCTGTGGCCCAGCGCCTCCGACCAGTGCAGGACGGGAGCGGGGGCGAAAATCTGAGGCATCGGTGTTTCCGGGCTGAGGGCGCTGACCATGCCCTGAACTTTAACCATTCCGGCGGGCTGGCACGGCTGGCGCTAAACTCACGCCAATTGCGCTATTCAAGTGCGGAATAGCGAACCACCCCCTCAACCGTATCCTGCGCCCGCTTCATGCCTGAATCGACCCTGATCCCGCTGTGGCTGACCCTGAAGGTGGCCTGCCTGGCCACCGTGGCCAGCGGCGTGCTGGGCGTGGGCCTGGCCTGGTGGATGGCGCGGCGCCGCTTTGTCGGCCACGCCCTGCTGGATGCCTTGCTGATGCTGCCCATGGTGCTTCCCCCCACCGTGCTGGGCTACTACCTGATCGTGCTGATCGGGCGCAACGGGCTGCTGGGGCGCTACCTGGACCAATGGCTGGGCATCAACCTGATGTTCACCTGGCAGGGGGCCGTGCTCGCCGCCGCGGTGGTGTCACTGCCCCTGATTTACAAGGGCGCCCGCGCCGCCTTCGAAGAAACCGACCCCCGCCTGGCCCAGGCAGCGCGCACCCTGGGGGCGGGCGAGCTGGAGGTGTTCTGGCGCATCAGCCTGCCCATGGCGCTGCGCGGCATCACCGCCGGCCTGATGCTCACCTTTGCCCGGGCCATGGGCGAGTTTGGCGCCACGCTGATGATCGCGGGCAACCTGCCGGGCAAGACCCAAACCCTGTCGATCGCGGTCTACGACGCCGTGCAGGCCGGCAATGATGCCCAGGCCCTGTGGCTGACCGGCCTCATCTCCGCCGTCTGCGTGTTGGTGCTGGTGGGCTCCGGCCGGCTGCTTCAGGCGCGACACTGACCCCACCCCTGCCCACCATGCCGCACGCTCAACCCCGCCCCCCGACGCCGCCCGTGCTGGACATCCAGCTGCAACTTGAGGCCCATGCCCCGGGGCGGCATTTCGCGCTCCAGGTGGCCTTTGAATCGACCAGCCTGCGCACGGCCTTGCTGGGCCCGTCGGGGGTGGGCAAGTCCATGACGCTGCAGGCCGTGGCGGGCCTGATTGACGCACCGGGCCATGTGCGCGTCCAAGACCTGACGTTGCAGGACAGCCAGCGCGGACTGTGCCTGAGCGCACGCGAGCGCAGTGTGGGCTATGTGTTCCAGGATTACGCACTGTTTCCACACATGACCGTGCGCCAGAACGTGGCCTTCGGCGTGCGCCGACCCGGTCAGCCCCGCAGCCCGCAGGCCGACGATCGGGTGAATGAGATGCTGGCCCGCTTTCAATTGGAGGAACTGGCCCCCGCCTGGCCGCGGCACCTGTCCGGTGGCCAACGCCAGCGCGTGGCACTGGCCCGTGCACTGGCGGCCCAGCCGCGCCTGCTGCTGTTGGACGAGCCGCTGTCGGCCCTGGACACCGAGTTGCGCCTGCGCCTGCGCGACGAATTGCAGAGCTTGCTGGAACAGATCCGCATCCCGGTGTTGCTGGTCACCCACGACCCACAGGACGTGGCCCAGTTGGCCCAGACCGTCATCCGGCTGCGTCCAGGCGAAGCCGCCCAGCCCGAGACCGTGGCCGAACGCCCACCGGCGGTGCGCCTGGCCTGAAGCCAAGCCCGAACGACCCAGCTCAGATCGCGCAGGAACGGAAACCCACGAAGGCATCGTCTTCGTGCGGCTGGCCAAACCAGCGCCAGCCCGCATCGCGCAGGCGCGCCCGGCTGGCCAGCGAATACCCGCGCTGCACCCGGGCCTGCTCCATCAGCGGCCAGGCGTAATCACGCCACGGGCCAGGCTGAGCCCCGGGCCAGGGGCGCAGGCGGCTGGCGGTCCATTCATGAACCTCACCCCAGCGCCAGCCACGGCGGGCTGCGGTGTGGGCGGCCAGATCCCATTCCACTTCATCGGGCAGGCGCCGACCGGCCCAGCGGCACCAGGCATCGGCCTCCCACCAACTCACATGCACCACCGGGTGGGCCCCGGCCAAGCGCACGCGGCGACCAAAACGGTTCTGCAGCACACCGCCGCTGCTGCCCGGGCGAGCCGCCCCCATGTGCTCCACGTGGCGCGGCGCGGTGCGGCCCACCTGCGCCTGCAACCAGGCCCAACCTTCGGGCAGCCAGTGTTCGGCCTGGTCATAGCCACCATCGTCGACAAACTCGATGTATTGGGCCCAGCTCACTGCCTGGGCATCGATCTCGAACTCAGGAACGGCCACGCTGAGCTGGCCAGGCTCGCCCTCGGGGTGGAAGCCACCACTGCGGTGCGGCAAGGCCCAGCGGGTGGCCGGGATCAGCAAGGGGTCGCGTGCCGCCAGCACTGCGGGCTCGGGCAGGTCCAGCGGCACGCCCTGGGCCTGGGCCAGCCGGATCATGCGCTCGCCGAGCAGATCCTCATGGAACAGAGCCAATCGGAAGAAATACAGCGAAGCATCGTCTTCAGGCAACCGGTCCAGCAGATCCAGAGTGGACTCCAACGTGTCGAGCAACCACGATCGCACCGCCGCACGCTGGGGCAAGGCCTCGGCGGCTCGCTGCGCAGCACTGCGCCAGCGTGGGTCCCACAGGCGGTCGGCTGCCGGGTCTGAAGAAGGCAGCCGCAAGGCGTCGGGCGGGCAGTTCAACCCCAAGGCGCGCCGGGTGTTGCGCCCCACCCAGTACTCGGCAAACCAGCCGGCATGGCCGGCCAGCCACAACGGCGGCTCCACGCCGGGCCCAGGCTGCCAGCGCCAATGCCCGCTGTCCTCGGCCTCTTCAAAGCGCGCCAGCAGGGCCAGCGTGTGATTGCGGGCATCCATCAAGGCCAGCGACAGCAGAGAGGGGCCGGCCGACCAGAGCTGGGGCGAATCGATCGCGGCCGAGGGGTTCAGTGCGGGATGGGGCATGGCCGGAGCGGCGGGTCAGGCCAGGGGCTCAAAGAAAGAAGAAGGCCAGTGCGGCCACGACCGTGGGCGCCAGCGCCCCCAGCAACAGGCCGCCGGCACTGATCGCACCATCCGGGAAACCGTTGCGCAACAGGGCCACACCGGCCGGATTGGGGGCATTGGCGATCACGGTGAGGCCGCCGCCCGTGACGGCCCCGGCCACCAGCATGTATTTGGCGCCGTCAGAAATGCCTTCGATCAGAGAACCCAGGTAGGTGAGTGCCGCGTTGTCGGTGATGGCGGTCAAGGCCGTCGCCCCCACAAACAGTGCCGTGGGTGAGAGGCCCGAGACCAGAGGCTGCAACCACCATTGCTGCAAACCGCCCAACACCACCAGCCCGGCCAGGAAAAAGCCCACCAGCAAGCCCTCCTTGATGATCAGGGGGGCCTGAAAGCGGCTGTAGGCCTGGGTGTAGCCCAGAAACATCATGAACAGCCCCATGAAGATCACCGGATGGTGGGCCATCAGCACCACTGCGGCCAGAAAACCCAGGTGCACCGCCGTCACCACCCAGGGCACGGCCCCATTCGGCTCGCGCGTGTCGCGCATTTCGTGCGTTTGGCGGGGGCTCTCGGGCTCCTGCAGCGAGCCGCGGATGAAGCCCACCAGCACCGTGGCGTTGAGCACCACGGCCACGGCGGCCTTCCAGCCGAAGTGCGTCAGCATGAAGGCCGAGTCCCACTGCCAGGCGCTCGCCACCATCAACACCGGGGGTGCGGCATAGGAGGTGAGGGTGCCGCCAATGGACACGTTGACGAACAACACCCCGAGCGCCGCATACTTGTGGCGCACCGGCACCTCAGGGCGGAACACCGTGCCCGCCAACGTGAGCGCCGCAATGGTCATGGCCGCAGGCTCGGTGATCAGGGAGCCCAGCAGGGGCACTCCGGCCAGCACCAGCCAGGCCTGGGCCACCGGGCGGCGCAGCGGCAACAGGCCGCTGAGGGCCTGCAGCACGGACGACACCGCCACCAGCACCGGGCGCGAGGCCGCCACCACCATGACCACAAACACAAACAGCGGCTCGGTGTACTGGCGCGACTCGGCATAGGCCACGGCGCTGGCCGTGCCCTGCACCAAGGCCATCATGCCCAGCAGCACGAAGGCCCAGAAGCCGAACACCACCTCGACCTCGCCCAGCAGGTGCAGCAAGCCGGCGTGACGCGGATGGCGCTGGGCCAGGTGCTCGATGGCACTGGCTGCAAAGGTATGGACCAGCGCAATGGCAAACACGGCCGCGGCCATCAGGTGAATGAGATCAGGTGACAAAAATACTCCTTGCAGCGGGCCCCAGACGGCGGTCGGGGCAAAGTGGGGTGCGGGCACTGACAACGGCCGGCCCCGAGGATGCCTGGGGGAAACCCGGCCTCAGGTAGTCAGGGTTTTTTCAGTGAGCTGGCGCTACCATTGCCCACCCGCCAAGGTTGCAGACCTGAAGCACTCGCCCAACCGGGTGCTGGGGTATGCAACTCAAAAAAATCACTGGAGACACAGCGTGTCAATCTTACTCAAACTCTCTGCGCTGGTGGACTGGATCAGCGTGCGCATGTCGCATGTGGCCGCCTGGACCGTCCTGTTCGCCGCCCTCATCTCGGCCGGCAATGCCTTCATCCGCTATGGTTTTGACATCAGCTCGAACGGCTGGCTCGAGATCCAGTGGTACCTGTTCGCCGCCACCGTGATGCTCGGTGCACCCGCCGTGCTCAAGTTCAACGAGCACGTGCGCGTCGACATCCTGTACGGCAAGCTGCGCGGCAAGGGCCCGGTGGTGGTCGACCTGCTGGGCCTGGTGGTGTTCCTGCTGCCGGTGATGGGCCTGCTGGCCTACCTGAGCTGGCCCCTGTTCATGAAGATGTACCTGACAGGTGAGGTGTCGGGCAATGCCGGGGGGCTGATCCGCTGGCCCGCCATGCTGCTGCTGCCTACAGGTTTCGGCCTGATGTTCCTGCAGGGTGTGTCTGAGGTGATCAAGCGTGTGGCCTACCTGACTGGCCACCTTGAGCTCGATACCCGCTACGAAAAGCCGGTGCAGTGATGCCAGCCCTGCGCTGACACCTTCACCTTCAACCACCGGATTTCAGGACTCTTCAAAATGCAGATGGAAAACTTCGCGCCCTTCATGTTCGGGGGGCTGGTACTGGTGATGCTGATCGGGTTCCCGGTCGCATTCTCGCTGGCGGCCCTGGGCCTGGCCTCGGGCTTCTTCGCCATCAGTCAAGGCTGGTTCCCGGCCAGCTACCTGTCGAACCTGCCCCTCAACATGTTCGGCATCCTGTCGAACGACCTCTTGCTGGCCATTCCGTTCTTCACCTTCATGGGCGCCTTGCTCGAAAAGTGTGGCCTGGCCGAAGACATGCTGGACTCGATGGGCCAGCTGTTCGGCCCCGTCAAGGGCGGGCTGGGCTACTCGGTGATCATTGTGGGCTTCATCCTCGGCGCCATCACCGGTACCGTGGCCGGCCAGGTGATCGCCATGGCACTGATCTCGCTGCCGGTGATGATCCGCTACGGCTACAACATGCGCTACGCCACTGGCGTGCTGGCCGCCTCGGGCACCATCACGCAGCTGGTGCCGCCGTCGCTGGTGCTGATCGTCATGGCCGACCAGTTGGGCCGCTCGGTGGGCGACATGTACAAGGGCGCCTGGGGCCCGTCGATCCTGCAGGTGCTGATCTTTGCCGGCTACACCTTTGCACTGGGCGTGATCAAGCCTTCGCACATTCCGGGCGTGCCCAAGTCGGCGCGCACCCTGGTGGGCTGGGCGCTCTGGGCCAAGTGCCTGCGCGGCATCATCCCCTCGGCCGTGCTGATCTTTGCCGTGCTGGGATCGATGGGCGGCCTGCCGGGCATCGACACCGCCATTGCCACCCCGACCGAAGCTGGCGCCATGGGCGTGGTGGGGGCCATGGTGCTGGCCGCCATGCACAAGCGCCTGAGCCGCGGCCTGATCTGGGAAGCCATGCAGGGCACCATGCGCCTGACCGCCATGGTGGTCTTCATCCTGATTGGCGCACGCGTCTTCTCGATGGTGTTCCAGGGTGTGGACGGCGCCAAGTGGGTCGAGCACATGCTCAGCGGCCTGCCAGGCGGCCAGACCGGCTTCCTGATTGCCGTGAACGTGTTCATCTTCTTCCTGGCCTTCTTCCTCGACTTCTTCGAGATCGCCTTCATCATCCTGCCCATGCTGGGCCCGGTGGCCGACAAGCTCGGCATCGACCTGGTGTGGTTCGGCGTGCTGCTGTGCGTGAACATGCAGACCAGCTTCATGCACCCCCCCTTCGGCTTCGCGCTGTTCTACCTGCGCGGCATTGCCGACACGCTGTTCAAGGAAGGCCGCATCAAGGCGCCCATCAAGTCGGCCGACATCTACATGGGCTCCATCCCCTGGGTGCTGATGCAGCTGATTCTGGTGGCCGTGGTGATCTTCGTGCCGCAGACCGTGACCATGTTCATCCCCAAGGAAGCCGTGATCGACGTCAACAAGGTGCAGGTCGATGCACCGCCGCCCGAGGCCGATGACCCTTCGGCAGAAGACGCGGACGCCGAGCAGAAGAAACTCGAGGAGCTGTTCAAGCCCTCGACCGACAAGCCGGCCGACAGCAAGTGAGCAGGTAAACAAGTCAGCACGGCGGCCCGCCGCCCTCCTCCCTACAGCCCCTGCCCGTCAGGGGCTTTTTCTTGGACCGAAGCATGAGCGACCCGACGCCTTCACCCCAACCTCAGCCCGAAGCAGAAGCGGCGTTCGAGCTGCCTCGCATGGGCCCCCCGCCCTTTGTTTTCGAGCCCCTGGGGGGATCGGTTGAAGGACCGGCCTTCCCGCGCCTGGTCAAGGCGCTGGCCCTGCTGGTCACCGTGGGCTGCGGGGGGTGGCTGGCCCAGCTGTGGTGGCAGGACCAGCCCGTGCTGCACGCCCGATCTGCGGGTCTGTGGTTTCTGGCCGCCCAGGCCATGATCAGTTGCACGGCCTGGTTCATCGTGGTCAGCCGCACCCGGCTCGACCGCACCGAGCTGCGCCAGCGCTGGGTGGGCGACAAGGTGATGCCCCTGGCCGATCTGGCCTATGGCAAGCTGATCCGGGTGCGCGGGCTGGAATGGCTGATCGCCCCCCGACTCTATGTGCGCACCTTGGGCGGCAAATTTGCGGTGTTCTACGCCGCCTCGCCCGCGCTGCGCGCCGAGTTCGATCGCCTGTTGCGTGAGCTGGCCGAGTTTCGCCGCATGTGACACAAAAAAACGCACCCGTAGGTGCGTTTTTGACGTGGCGCCTGGCGCCTCGATGCCGGTCATGCCGGCACCGCTGAATCACAGCTTGGCGGTCTGCATGAAGCTGTCGAAACGGGCTTCGGCAAAGCGGAACCAGAGGATCTGGTCCTTCTGGAAAGCGCGGTAGTCAGAGTAGATCTTCTTCCAGTCGGGGTTCTTGGCTTCGAGCTCGGCGTAGATGGCCATCGAGGCATCGAACGAAGCCTGCAGCACTTCCTTGGGGAAGGACACGACCTTGGTCTTGGCGCCCACCAGTTGCTTCAGGGCGGTGGGGTTCAGGGCGTCGTACTTGGCCTGCATGTCGACGTGGGCATAGGCCGATGCGGCTTCGATGATGGCCTTGTTTTCAGCCGACAGCGCGTCCAGCGCCTTGTTGTTGATGAAGAAGTCGACCTCGGGGCCGCCTTCCCACCAGCCGGGGTAGTAGTAGTAGGGCGCGACCTTGTTGAAGCCCAGCTTCTGGTCATCGTAAGGACCCACCCACTCGGCGGCGTCGATGGTGCCTTTTTCGAGCGCTTGATAGATCTCACCGCCCGGGATGTTCTGGGGCACGCCGCCCATGCGTTCGATCACGCGGCCAGCAAAGCCGCCGATGCGGAACTTCAGGCCTTTGATGTCGGCCGGGGTCTTGATCTCCTTGCGGAACCAGCCCCCCATCTGGGCGCCCGTGTTACCGCCGGCAAAGCTCACGATGTTGAACTTGGCGTAGAACTCGTTCATGAGCTTGCGGCCATTGCCGTGCATCATCCACGAGGTCATCTGACGCGAGTTCATGCCGAAGGGGATGGCTGCGCCGATGGCGAAGGCTTCGTTCTTGCCGAAGTAGTAGTACGGCACGGTGTGGCACATTTCGACCGAACCCTGCTGCACGCCATCGACCACGCCCAACGGGGGCATCAATTCGCCACCGGCATGGACCGAGATCTCGAACTTGCCACCCGACAGTTCCTTGACTTTCTTGGAGAACACTTCGGCAGCGCCATAGATCGTGTCCAGCGACTTGGGGAAGCTGGAGGCCAGGCGCCAGCGCACGGCGGCCTGGGCATGCACGGCGGGGGCGGCACCAGCGGCCAGAACGCCTGCGATGCCTGCGTTTTTAAGGATTGAACGACGATCCATGTGGTTTTGACTCCGAACTGTGTGAAAAACCCGCAGGCCACCGCCGCGCGCGACAGGCCGGCCTGCAATGAGGAATCTGGATTGTAGAAAGCGCCCACGGCCCCCCGGCACGGGTTTACCCTGCGATCAGGCGCTGCCTGCGCAAGGCTTCAGGGTTTTGCAAGGATTTGTGCGACACCTCGCTGCCACCCTGGCCTCCACCTGATCAGTTCTGATCGGCTCGCAGCACATAACGCTGTTCAATGGCCTGTCGAATGCCCGCGGCATCCAGCCCCTGCAGGCTGAGCAGCTTGACCGGGTCGCCATGCTCGATGAACTCGTCGCGCAGGCCCAACTGCAGCACCGGCCGCACCAGACCGGCTGCCTGCAAGGCCTCCAGGACGGCCGAACCGGCGCCGCCCATGATGGCCCCCTCTTCCACCGTCACCAGCGCGTCATGGCCGCGTGCCACCGTCAGCAGCAATTCGGTGTCCAGGGGCTTGGCCCAACGCATGTTGACCACGGTCGCATCCAGTGCTTCGGCCGCTTCCAGTGCGGGGTAGAGCAAGGTGCCGAAGGCCAGGATGGCGATGCGCTGTCCCTGACGGCGCAGCTCACCCTTGCCAAAAGGCAGCGGCTGCAGATCCGTGGCCGGCACGGTGCCCACGCCAGCACCACGCGGGTAGCGCACCGCCACCGGGTGGTTCTGCTCATAGGCGGTGGTCAGCAACTGGCGGCACTCGGCCTCATCGGCCGGGCAGGCCACGCTGACCTGGGGAACGCAGCGCAGGAAAGGAATGTCGTAGGCCCCGGCGTGGGTGGCGCCGTCGGCCCCCACCAGGCCCGCGCGGTCGAGTGCAAACACCACGGGCAGGTTCTGCAGCGCCACGTCGTGGATCAACTGGTCATACGCCCGCTGCAAGAAGGTCGAGTAGATTGCCACCACGGGCTTCAGGCCCTCACACGCCAGGCCCGCCGCGAAGGTGACGGCGTGCTGTTCGGCGATGCCCACATCGTGGTAGCGCCCCGGAAAGCGTTTCTCGAACTCGACCATGCCCGAGCCCTCGCGCATGGCCGGCGTGATGCCCACCAGGCGGGTGTCGGCTGCGGCCATGTCGCACAGCCACTGCCCGAAGACCTGGGTGAAGGTGGTCTTGGCCGGCGTACTGGGCTTTTGCAGGCCCACGGCAGGGTCGAACTTGCCCGGGCCGTGGTAGGCCACCGGGTCGGCCTCGGCCAGTTTGTAACCCTGCCCCTTCTTGGTGACGACGTGCAGGAACTGCGGGCCCCGCAAGTGACGCAAATTCTCCAGTGTGGGGATCAGCGAGTCGAGGTCGTGGCCATCGATCGGGCCCACGTAATTGAAGCCGAACTTCTCGAACAAGGTGGCCGGCACCACCATGCCCTTGGCCTGCTCCTCCAGGCGCTTGGCCAGTTCAAACAAAGGGGGCAGCGGCTTGAGCACCGACTTGCCCACCTCTTTGGCGGCGGCGTAGAACTGCCCGCTCATGAGCTGGGCCAGGTAGCGATTGAGGGCCCCCACCGGCGGGCTGATCGACATGTCGTTGTCGTTCAGGATCACCAGCAGCTTGCAGTCGTGCTGAACGCCGGCATTGTTCAGAGCCTCGAAGGCCATGCCCGCACTCATCGCGCCATCACCGATGATGGCGACGGCATGTCGGTCCTCACCCTTTTGGCGGGCGGCAATGGCCATGCCCAGGGCGGCAGAGATGCTGGTCGAGGAGTGCGCCGTGCCAAAGGTGTCGTACTCGCTCTCGGCACGCTGCGGAAAGCCCGAAAGCCCCCCCAGCTGACGCAGCGAGGCCATGCGATCGCGCCGCCCGGTCAGGATCTTGTGTGGGTAGGTCTGGTGGCCCACGTCCCACACCAGGCGGTCTTGCGGGGTGTTGAACACCGCGTGCAAAGCCACCGTGAGCTCGACCGTGCCCAGGTTGGAGCTGAGGTGCCCGCCGGTCTTGGACACACTGTCGATCACATAGGCCCGCAGTTCGTCGCTGAGCTGCTTGAGCTCGCTGCGCGTCAGCCGCCGAAGATCGGCAGGATCGTTCACCTTCTGCAGCAGGGGGTAGCTCGTGGATTGCATCTCGGGTTGCTATTCGTTGGTCGAGTTGCCCGGGCGTCCATCACCAGGGCCGATGGGGCAACTCGTGTTGATTCAGTTGGAACGGTTCACCACCATGTTGGCCAGCGCCGCCAGTGCCTGCGTGTCGGGCAGACCGCTGTCTGCCAATGCCGTCAGCGCCTCTTGCAGCAGTTCGGCAGCATAGGCGCGCGAAGGCTCCAGCCCCAGCAAGGACACATAGGTCGGCTTGTCTTGCGCCGCATCCTTGCCGGCCGTCTTGCCCAGCGTGGCCGAATCGGCCACCACATCGAGGATGTCATCCACCACCTGGAACGCCAGCCCCATGGCGGCACCATAGCGACGCAAGGCCTGCAGGGCCTGCGGCGTGCAAGGGCCACAAGCAGCCCCCATCAGCACGCTGCCCTGCAACAGGGCGCCGGTCTTGAGACGATGCATGCGGCGCAGGCTGGCCTCATCCAGGGCCTTGCCCACGCTGGCCAGGTCAATCGCCTGCCCACCCGCCATGCCCTCGCTGCCCGCCGCCCGGGCCAACAGTCGGCACAGCACCGCCTGCATGGCATCGGGCACGCTGCCATCGTCCGGGGTGAGCAACTCAAAGGCCAGCGCCTGCAAGGCATCGCCGGCCAGCAAGGCACCGGCCTCGCCATACTGCACATGCACGGTGGGCTTGCCACGACGCAACACATCGTTGTCCATGCAGGGCATGTCGTCGTGGACCAGTGAATAGGCGTGGATCAACTCCACCGAGCAGGCGGCCCGCAAACCGGCGGCCGGCAAGCCTTGCACGGCCTCCTGAGCCGCCAGCACCAGCAAGGGCCGCAGGCGCTTGCCCCCATCCAGCACCGCATAGCGCATGGCATCGCCCAGGTTGGCCGGCGCATCCTGCCCCACCCAATCACTCAGGGCCTGTTCAACCCGCACCAGATGACCCTGGCTCCAGGCTCGAACATCCCATTCCATCGTCGATACCCCAGCAGTCATGCCTGCCCCCCCGATTTGTATTCATTGCCAACCTGCCCCTGGCCCCATCCAGGCCCAGGCTGCGCGCCCACGAACGCCGACGAACGATGCAAGGGCAACACAGGCAGGACCGTCTGTAGAAAGGCTGGAGGCATGTCAGAGAGCATTAACGGGCAAACCCTGAATTCTAGGCGGTGTCTGGCCCGACAACACCGCGGGCGCAAGCCAGGATGGTGCATGGGGCCCCATGGCGGCCATGGGTCGACCAGGGGATGCGCTTTTGCGCTGGGTCATGAAAGCCGTACGCCGGTAGGGCCGCGTTGGCGAATCAAGCACCCCCAGGGTACAATCCGCGGTTCCCCTCGCCGGCAACGCCGGTTCCCACCACCGCGCTCCAGCCCGTGGCCTGGCCCCTGGCCAAATGCCCCGGCGCGCTTTTACCTCCCTGTGGGGAGTCTTTAGGTCAGGTCACCCATGTCTGATTTAAGTCTTCAACTGCAGCAGGCCGCAAGCCAACTACCAGTTTCAAGCTATTTTGACGATGCGCTGTTCCAGCGCGAGATGGACATCATCTTCCAGCGCGGGCCCCGTTATGTGGGGCACCGTCTGAGCGTGCCCAATGTGGGCGACTACCACGCCTTGCCGCAAGAAAACGGTGGCCGTGCGCTCGTGCACACGCCGACCGGCATTGAGCTGGTCTCCAATGTGTGCCGCCACCGCCAGGCCATCATGCTCAAGGACCGCGGCTCGCTGCACGACACCGCCCCGGGCAGTGCCGGCGGCAACATCGTGTGCCCCCTGCACCGCTGGACTTACAAGGCCAGTGGCGAGCTGCTGGGCGCCCCCCACTTTGCACACGACCCGTGCCTGAACCTCAACAACTACAAGTTGCGCGAGTGGAACGGCCTGCTGTTTGAAGACAACGGCCGCGACATCGAGGCCGATCTGGCTCACATGGGCCCCCGCGCCGAACTCGACTTCACGGGCTTCTCGCTTGATCGCGTCGAGCTGCACGAGTGCAACTACAACTGGAAGACCTTCATCGAGGTCTACCTTGAGGACTACCACGTGGGCCCTTTCCACCCCGGCCTGGGCCAGTTCGTCACCTGCGACGACCTGCAGTGGGAGTTCAAAGAGCACTACTCGGTGCAGACCGTGGGCGTGTCGGGCGGCTTCAATCGCCCCGGCTCCAGCGTGTACCAGCGCTGGCATGAGGTGCTGCTCAAGTACCGCGAGGGCAAGCTGCCCGAGCGGGGGGCCATCTGGCTGACCTACTATCCGCACATCATGGTCGAGTGGTACCCCCATGTGCTGACCGTGTCCACCCTGCACCCCGTCAGCCCGCAGAAGACACTCAACATGGTCGAGTTCTACTACCCTGAAGAAATCACAGCCTTCGAGCGTGATTTCGTCGAAGCCCAGCAGGCCGCCTACATGGAAACCTGCATCGAGGACGACGAAATCGGCGAGCGCATGGACGCGGGCCGCCGCGCCCTCCTGGCCCGCGGCGACAACGAGGTGGGCCCCTACCAGAGCCCGATGGAAGACGGCATGCAGCACTTCCATGAGTGGTATCGCAAAACCATGGGCACCCACGGGGCGAACTACTGATGCATCGCCCCAGGCCCCTGCATTGACACACAAGCGACCCACGGGTCGCTTTTTTTTCGTAACATCGTGCGTTTCGAGCAAAGGCCCGCCGGGCCCGCGCCTGGACAACTCTCGAAAGCGAACCCGATGCAGGCGATGTGGATGGTGGTGGCGGCATTCTTTTTTGCCTCCATGGGGGTGTGCGTCAAGATCGCATCCAGTCAGTTCAACGCCGCCGAACTGGTGTTCTACCGGGGCCTGCTGGGCATCTTCTTCATGTGGGCCCTGGCCCGCTACAGCGGCATCAGCCTGCGCACCCGCTACCCCCTGATGCACGCCTGGCGCAGCCTGGTCGGGGTGACCTCGCTGGGGGCCTGGTTCTACGCCATCGGGCACCTGCCCCTGGCCACGGCCATGACGCTGAACTACATGAGCAGCGTCTGGGTGGCGGCTTTTCTGGTGGGTGGCGCGCTGATGGCCTGGCGCCCCTCGGCCACCGAATCCCGGCCGATGCTGCAAGGCCCGCTCGTGCTCACCGTGCTGGCCGGTTTTGCCGGCGTGGTGATGATGCTGCGCCCCTCCCTGCAGGGCGACCAGATGTTTGCCGCCCTGATCGGCTTGTTGTCGGGCATGTGTGCCGCGTTTGCCTACATGCAGGTCATGGCGCTGTCGCGCATCGGCGAGCCCGAAACCCGCACCGTGTTCTATTTCGCCGTCGGCTCGGCTCTGGCCGGGGGGCTGGGCATGGGCGTGGCCGGGGCCTCGCCACTGACCTTTCCGGGGGCCCTGTGGTTGCTGCCCATCGGCGTGCTGGCCTCGCTGGGCCAGTTGTGCATGACCCGCGCCTACGCCACGGCGCGCAACCAGCGAGGCACGCTGGTCGTGGCCAACCTGCAGTACTCCGGCATCGTGTTCGCCGGCATCTACAGCGTGCTGCTGTTCGGGGACCACCTGCCCCTGGTGGCCTGGGCCGGCATGGCACTCATTGTCGGCAGCGGCATCGGGGCCACGGTGCTGCGCGGCAAGGCCGCCCCGAACGCGCCCGCCGAAGAGCACTGAGCGGCTCCGGGCCGGCGTACCAACCTGTTCGCAGGCTGGCACAACAACAAATCCCTACCTTCCTTTCACGGGACTCAAACCACTTACGTCACTTACATCTGAAAAGTCGAATTTTGGCGCTACCTTGTTCACCCCCGATGCCCAGAAGGCCACCAGGCCGCACACCACTCGGACATGAACCCAAGGCCCCAGATCTGCCCTGCGGCGCGCCCCGCGCCGATCCCGACTCCCCCCCAGCGCAGGGGTCTGGCAGACCTGACGCCCGAACCTGAACACGTTGAGCCAGCCAGCGCCGCGCCAACGCCACCCTCGCGGCCATCGGCTCGCGATGGCCTGCAACGACACCCGCAGCAACTGGGCCGCCCGATGTTGTACGGGCTGCTGGTGTGGGGCTGCACCGCGGCGCAGGGCGCACTGCCCCCGCCCCAGAGGCAGGCACTGATGGATCTCTACCAGACCACCCAGGGGCCACGCTGGCGCCAGAACACCCACTGGCTGCAAGGCGATCCCTGCCTGCAACGTTGGCAGGGCGTGAGCTGCGCCGCCGATGGGCAGTCGGTGATCGGTCTGCACCTGCCGGGCAATCGCCTGGAAGGCACCCTGCCCGGCTCTTTCGCGGCACTGGACACCCTGGAGTCTCTGGACCTGCGCGGCAACCTCGGTCTGACAGGGCCCCTGCCCCCCCTCAATCAGCTGCCGGCGCTCACCCAGCTGAACCTGAGCTTCAACCAGTTCAGCAGCCCCTTGCCCAGCCCTTTGCGCATGCCCAGGCTGCAAAGCCTGGTGCTGAGCAACAACCTGCTGACCGGCCCCTTGCCGGACCTGTCGGGCCTGCCTTCACTGCAGAACCTGCGCCTCAACCACAACCAGCTCAGCGGCACGCTGCCCCCGCTTGGCCAGCTCGGTGCCCTGCAATCCCTGGACCTCAGCTTCAACCAGTTCGGCGGCCCCCTGCCCGAGCTCAGCCACCTGAGCCAGCTCAGCAGCTTTCTGGCCGACTGGAATCATTTCCAGGGGCCGCTGCCCAACCCCTCGGGCCTGCTCCAGCTCCACAGCTTCAGCGTCAGCGGCAACCAACTGTCCGGCCCGCTGCCAGCGCTGCGCAATCTGCCAGCGCTGTCGTTGCTGGCACTCGACCACAACCAGATGTCCGGCCCCCTGCCACGGGTGCTCGACCTGCCGCAGCTGAGCCAGCTGAACCTGGCTTACAACCTCTTCACCGGGCCTTTGCCCAATCTGTCCGCACTGCATCTGCTCAAGCGACTGCAGGTCGAGGGCAACCAACTGAGTGGCCCACTGCCTGAGCGCCCCGCCCAATTGAGCCAGGTCACCCTCTGCCCCAATCGCCTGCAGGATCAAACCCAAACCGAAGCCACCGAGATCGAGCCGGCATGGCGCGGCTGCGACCAAGCCGGCATCGCCACGCCTGCTTCCGCACGCTCTGCAAGCCCCAAACGCAGCTCTGCCCCGGGGCGCACGACCGCCGCCGATCTGGCGGCAGCCGCACGGTGCCCCCCGGCAAGCCAGGCAGACCCGGCCTCGCCACCACGCCCATCCACTGACTGCCCGCCGCCCCAGGCGCCACGGCGCGGTGGCGCCACCACCAAGCCCTTGGCCGAACCCAGCGTGCTGCCGCCCTGGAGCGAATGGCTCATGGCGCTGAGCGCCCTGCTGGCCCTGGTCACCATGGGGCTGATCTGGCGCCTGAGCTGGCTCAGCCAGGACCGCGCCGACCCCGCCGCCGAAGACACCACCGAGGGCCCACCCAGCGCACAGGACAGCTGGCTCAACAGCCAGGCGCCGCCCCCCAGCGAAAACACCCGCAGCTTCAGGCCCCGCCCCAGTTGGCCTCCGGCCTGAAGCCCGGTGACAGAGGATTTTTCGCTATACGATCACAGCCTCATTGCGTTACAGGTCCAGGTCCGCCTCAGCAGCCATGTACTCCACCCTCATTTCCGCCGCCCAACTCCAACAGTTGCAAACCCAGGGCCAGCCCCTGCTGGTGTTCGACTGCAGTTTCGATCTGGCTCAACCCGAGGCCGGCCAGGCCCAATTCGCCCAGGCCCACCTCCCAGGCGCGCTTCACGCCGACCTGGATCGGCACCTCAGCGTGCACGATGACAGCCCCAAGGCGTCAGGCGGACGCCACCCCCTGCCCACACGCGAGAACTTTGCCGCCTGGCTGGCCGCCACTGGCCTGAACCAGAACATGCAGGTGGTGGTCTATGACCGCAGCAACAACAGCTATGCCGCGCGCCTGTGGTGGATGCTGCAGTGGGCCGGACACGGTGCGGTGGCGGTGCTCGATGGCGGACTGGCCGCCTGGCAGGCCGAAGGTGGCGCGGTCGAGGCGGGCCCGGCCGCGGCCCTGCCCGCCGGCAACTTCGTGCTGCGTGCACCGCTGCGCCGCCTGGTCACGGCCAGCGAGGTCCTGCAGACCCTGGGGCACCCCAGCCAGACCTTGATCGATGCCCGCGCCACACCGCGCTTCAGGGGCGAGGTCGAGCCTCTGGACCCGGTGGCGGGCCACATCCCTGGCGCCCTGAACCGCCCTTTCACCGACAACCTGACGCCCGAAGGCCGATTCAAGCCAGCCACCGAGTTGCGCACCGCCTTCGAAGGCCTGCTGGCTGGCCGCGCCCCGGCCACCGTGGTGCACCACTGCGGCAGCGGTGTCACCGCACTGCCCAACCTGTTGGCCATGGAGGTGGCCGGCCTGGGCTCCACCGCCCTTTTTGCCGGCAGTTGGAGCGAGTGGTGCAGCGATTTGCAACGCCCCATGGCCAAAGGCTGAAAAAACCATCGATTTATTTTTGGCGATCCTCAGAAAACCGGCCCTTGTGGCCGGTTTTTTTTCGCATCGCCTCGCAGCAAGGCCGCTCCAATGGCAAAGCCCGCCGTCCCTGCACGCCATGTCAGAAAAAACCTGACAAGCCAGGTAAAAAACCAGACAAAGCACACATCCGTTACCTGACTTAATTTTCTTTTACGGGATCTTCACAATCCATTTCAACGGATCGCGAAACCCTGCATAAGGCAGCGACAGCGGCTCCGTAACAAGGAGTTTGACCATGACCAGCGAACAAATGCTTGCCGAGATCCGCGAAGCCAACCTCACCTACCTGATGCTGGCCC
>NZ_JBWKOU010000018.1:0-96356 GCF_059416245.1 Curvibacter sp. GW821-FHT09D12
TTGCTTACTTTCTTTGGCGAAGCAAAGAAAGTGAGGCGGCCGCCGGGCCGCAACCCCGGCCTCCGACCTGAAACAAATGACAGAAGGAACAGAGCGCAGCGGCAACAAAGAGCCCACAACAAATGGACAAGGCACGCCCCCTTCAGGGCCCCTCCCCTCAAACTTGGCTGAAATCCGGCCGCCGTTTCTCCAGAAACGCCGTGAACGCCTCCTTGGCCGCCGGCTCACCGAGCATGCGCCCAAAGCTGGCGCCCTCTTCAGCCATGCGCTGGGCCACCAGGGCCGACTGCCCGCCCTTCATGAGGCGCTTGGTCTCGACCAGCGAGCTCAGGGGCTTGGCGGCCAGCTTGCGGGCCACGGTCTGGGCCACGCCATTGCATTCGGTGGGGGGCACCACGCGGTTCACCAGGCCCACCTCGAGGGCCGCTTCGGCCATGAAAGGCTCGCCCAGCAACAGGGCCTCGGCAGCGCGGTGGTAGCCCAGCATCTGCGGCACCAGCAGGCTTGATGCGGCCTCGGGGCACAGGCCCAGGTTCACGAAAGGCATCGAGAAGGCGGCGTTGTCGCCGGCATAGACCAGATCGCAATGGAACAGCATCGTGGTGCCGATGCCCACGGCCGGGCCGCAGACCGCGGCCACCAAGGGCTTGGGAAAGGCGGCCAGGTTGTGCAGAAAGCGGAACACCGGCGAGTTCATGCCGGCTGGCGGCTTGTTCAGGAAATCGCCGATGTCATTGCCGGCGCTGAAGATCGCGATATCGCCCTGGAACACCACCACGCGCACGGCGCTGTCGGCCTCGGCCGCCGCCAGGGCGTCGGCCATGGCGGCGTACATGTCGGCGGTGATCGAGTTCTTCTTGTCGACGCGGTTCAGGGTGATGGTGCACACACCGGCTTCGGTGTGGATCAGGATGTCTTGGCTCATGAGAATGGGCTCCTTGGGGGTGGGCGGAAAGGCAGGCGAAAGCGGGGCTTGTGGCTCCGCCTATTCCTTGAAATAGACGATCTGGTGGGTGCTGACCAGCAGGCGGCCGGCCTGGTTCCATAGCTGGGCGGTCTGGTCGAAGAAGCCGTTGCGGAACTCCTGGGCCCGGGCCTGGCCCAGCACGTGGCCGCTGCCGGTGGCGGCCAGTTCGGCCTGGCCTACATGGAAATACGTGGTGATGGAGACCGTGCCGGCCGGCACGCGCGAGGCGCGGCGCAACCAGACCCGCGGGAAGAAGATGTCGGACAGGGCAGCCAGGGCCGGGAAGTCAAGCGGCCGCGGCGGGTCATCGCGCATCCACAGCTGCGACAGGCTGTTGTCGCCACGCCCGTCCCAGGTGTGCGGGATCACGCCCACCACGGGGCGCATCTCGTAGCGTTCGATCCAGGCCACACCCTTGGGCGGGTGCATGCGCTGCAGCGATTCAGGGGCAGGCACCTCGGGCATGGGCGTGTCGGACACGCTCCAGGTTTCGCGCCGTGCTGCGGTCACCGCGGTGGCCGTGGTGGTCACCACTGGCTGGCCCTCGGCATCGCGCTGCACGATGGAGATCGTCCAGTGCTGGGTGGACCGGTTGGTGCGCACTGGCTGGGCCTGCACCTCGAACTCGCCCTCCGTCAGGGCGCCGGCGTAGTTCACGGTGAGCGACAACGGCTCGCCCAGCAAGGCCGGGTGCTGCAACACGGCCTGCAGGCAGGTGGCGGCGGTGGTGCCACCAAACGGCCCCACCATGTTCCAGTAGGCCGGGCTGGTGTGGCCCTGGCTGCGCTGCAGCGGGCTGGTGGCGCCGGGTTCGGTCGGGGACTGCGACTGAAGATCCAGTTGCAGCGCGGCATCAAGCGGGTGAAGGGTGCTCATGGGGCAGAAGTGTGCGGCAATCAGAAGGTTCCGACAGTCGAATGCGTGACGGGGGGCTGGCCCTGGCGCAGCAGGGCCAGCGCGTTCAGGCTGGCAATGGTACGCGGCCACAACGTGGCCCGGAACGACTCGCGGAACCAGCCGAAATGCCCGATGCGGCGCGCCAGGGCATCGACCGGGCGCACCACCTCGATGCGCCGGGGCGCATTGGCATAGAAGTCGATCAGGCTTTGCGTGCCGCGCAGGGTCATCATCTCGTCGTCCTGCACCGACAGGGCCAGCACCGGGTAGCGCACCCGGGCGTAGCTCTGCTCGGCCGTCGGGCCCTCGGCTCCCAGGCTGTAGCGCGGGTTCAGGCACCAGCGCCGCCACTGCAGGATCACGCCCGCCGGCAGGTCGCCCACCTTGCCCAGGCGGCGGCCCGGAAAGTAGCCGAACAGGCGCGTGGCCAAGGGCACCAGCACCCACCAGAAATACGGCACGCTGCGCCGCAACTTGGGCGCGTTGTCGCGCCAGTAGCCACTGCCCGAGGCCAGGCTCAACAAGCCATCCACCTGCTCGGGGTGCTGGAACAGACCGGGCAGCTGGGCACCCAGGCTGTGGCCCACCAGGATCAAGGGGGTGCCCGGGCAGGCGGCGCGGGCCTGGGCCACCACAGCCTCGTAGTCGCGCACCCAGTCACGCAGGTCGGCCTGAAAGCCGCGCAGCGAACCGCGCCAGGCTGGCCCCCGCGAATCACCCACGCCGCGGTAGTCGAAGGTGGTGACGCGGTAGCCCTGCTCGGCCAGCCAGCGCGCAAAAGGCTCGTAGTAAGCCTGGCGCACGCCCATGGCGGCCCCCAGGACCAGGTTGGCCAAAGGGGGGGTGGCGGGCGCATAGGTGCGAATGGCCAGCGAGGCCGAATCGACGGCCAGAACCGAGGTCTGCATCACAGCATGTCTCCTGTTGAAAGCAGGCCAGTCTGCGCTGGCTCAGCTCCTTTCGGCGGGCAGCCCGTACGGTGGCGGCCACACCGGGGTGAACGAACGCTCAGCAGCGTTCGAAAATACCGGCCGCGCCCTGCCCCATGCCCACGCACATGGTGACCATGCCGTACTTGAGCTGGTGGCGTTGCAGCGCGTGCACCACGGTGGCCGAGCGGATGGCGCCCGTGGCCCCCAACGGGTGGCCCAACGCGATCGCGCCGCCCATGCGGTTGACCTTGGCCGGGTCCAGGCCCAGGGTGTTCATCACTGCCAGCGACTGGGCCGCAAAGGCTTCGTTGAGCTCGAACCAGTCGATGTCGTCCTGCTTCAGGCCGGCGTAGCGCAGGGCCGCTGGGATCGCCTCGATCGGGCCGATGCCCATGATGTGGGGCGGCACGCCCTTGCTGGCAAAGCTCACGAAGCGCGCCAGCGGCTTGAGGCCGAAGCGTTTGACGGCCGATTCGCTGGCCAGGATCAGCGCACCGGCACCGTCCGAGGTCTGCGAGCTGTTGCCGGCAGTGACCGAGCCGCGGGCTGCGAACACGGTCTTGAGCTTGCCCAGGCCTTCCAGGGTGGTGTCCGGGCGGGCGCCCTCGTCAAGGCTGACGATGCGGGTCTTCTGGCTGACCTCGCCGGTGGCCAGGTCGGGGCGGCGCTCGGTCACCTCGATGGGCGTGATCTCGGCCGTGAACTCACCGGCCTGCTGCGCCTTGAGGGCCTTCAGGTGCGACTGCAGGGCGAATTCGTCCTGCGCCTCACGGCTGACCTTCCATTGCTGGGCCACTTTCTCGGCGGTCAGGCCCATGCCGTAGGCAATGCCCACGTCGCCGTCGCGCTCGAAAATGCTGGGCGACAGCGATGGCGAGTTGCCCATCATGGGCACCATGCTCATGCTTTCGACGCCGGCCGCGATCATCACCTCGGCCTCACCCACGCGGATGCGGTCGGCCGCCATCTGCACCGCCGACAGGCCGGAGGCACAGAAGCGGTTCACGGTGATGCCGCCCACGCTGGTGGGCAGGCCCGCCAGCACGGCTGCGACGCGGGCCACGTTCAGGCCCTGCTGGGCCTCGGGGATGGCGCAGCCGCAGATGATGTCTTCGATGCTGGCCGGGTCCAGATCAGGCACCTGGGCCAGAGCAGCCTTCAAGGTGGTGGCCAGCAGGTCATCGGGCCGGGTGTTGCGGAAGAAGCCGCGGTGCGAACGCCCGATGGGGGTGCGCGTGGCAGCAACGATGTAGGCGTCCTGGATGGGGTGGGCCATGGTGAAACTCCTTCAGTTCTTTTTCGGGCGGCTGGCGGGAACCCAGGCCCAGACAAATTCGCATTGCACCGGCGCAGCGCCGGTGTCGTCGGTGACCGTGACGGACACGCTCAGCTCGCCCTGCTCGTTGGCCTGCATATAGGCCGCCTGCTCGGGGGTCAGAACGGCCACAGCCTTGAGTCCGCCCTTGGCCCGCTGCACCACGTGCATGGCGGCACGCTGCAACACCGGGGTGCAGTCATCGCGCACGTTCATGCCAATGACCAGGCCGGTCGCGCTTTCCGCCAGCAGGTGGATGGCCGAGGTGTGCACGTCACCGCTCTGGTTGTGCAGGCGTGGGGCCGTGGCCAGGCGCACCTCGGCACGCTCGGTGCTGAGGCCCGCAAAGCGCACACCGACCGTGCCGGTGAAGGGCACGGCGCGGCGCAGGATGATGCTCTGCACCCAGCCCCGCATGAAGCCGGGGGCCTCGTCCAGGCGCATCAGCGAGCGCTGCAGCTTGTTGGGGGGGCGGTCCATGGCGGTCAAGGCTTGGGGGCTCAAAGGCACGCTCGTCGGGCCGCTCAATTGCGCACCGGCTTGCCGGTGGACAACATGCCCATGATGCGTTCCTGCGTCTTGGGATGCACGATCAGCGAGCAGAAAGCCTTGCGCTCCAGCGCCATCAGGTAGTCCTCGCTGACCAGCGTGCCCGCATCCACATCACCGCCGCAGACCACGTTGGCGATCAGGCTGCCGATGTGAAAGTCGTGCTGGCTGATGAAGCCACCGTCGCGCATGTTGACCAGCTGTCCCTTGATGGTGGCCAGCCCGCTGCGCCCGGCCACCGGGAACAGGCGCTTGATCGGGGCGCGCCAGCCGCCATTGAACAGGGCCTTGGCCTCATTCAGGGCCACGAACAGCAGCTCATCCTTGTTGGGCACGATGAGGTCGCTGTCCAGCAGGTAGCCCAGCTTGCGCGATTCGAGCGCACTGGTGCCCACCTTGGCCATGGCGGCGGCGGTGAAGCCTTCGGTCAGGAAGGGCAGCAGATCCTTGCCGGTGGAGGCCGCCGCGTTCTCGGCGGCGCGGCGCGCGATGTAGGTCAGGCCGCCGGCGCCCGGCACCAGACCCACGCCCACTTCGACCAGGCCGATGTAGCTTTCCATGGCCACCACGCGGCGAGCCGAGTGCACGGCCAGCTCGCAGCCACCGCCCAGGGCCAGACCGCGCACGGCCGACACCACCGGCACGCCGGCATAGCGCAGGCGCAGCATCAGTTGCTGCAGCTCGTGCTCGGCGCCTTCGATGGCATCCACCCCGGCAATCATGAAGGCCGGCAGCATGGACTGCAGGTCGGCACCGGCGCTGAAAGGCTCGTCGCCCGACCAGATCACCAGGCCCTTGTACTGCTGCTCGGCCAGCTCGATGCCTTGTTGCAGGCCTTCGACCACGCCCGGGCCGATCGCGTGCATCTTGCTCTTGATGCTGGCGATCAGCACCTCGTCATCCAGCGTCCACAGGCGGATGGCTTCGTCTTCATGCAGGGTCTTGCCTGCGGTCTCGAATCGGACCGAGCCGTCGCCCAGCAGCGCCTCAGGGAAATGCTGACGCTGGTACACCGGCAACTGGCGGCGCGGCTCGAAGGCATGGGTGCTCGGGTTGTACGATCCCTGGGGCGTGTGAACGCCGCCGGCCTCGGCCACCGGGCCCTTGAACACCCACTCGGGCAGCGGCGCATTGCACAGCGTCTTGCCAGCGGCGATGTCTTCATTGATCCACTGCGCCACCTGCAGCCAACCGGCCTCTTGCCACAGCTCAAAGGGGCCCTGCTTCATGCCGAAGCCCCAGCGCATGGCCTGGTCCACGTCGCGGGCGTTGTCGGCGATGCTGGCCAGGTGCACGGCGGCGTAATGGAAGCTGTTGCGCAGGATGGCCCACAGGAACTGACCTTGCGGGCCTTCGGCGTTGCGCAGCAACGCCAGTCGCTGGGCCGCGGGCTTCTTGAGCATGCGGCCGTACACCTCGTCGGCCTTCTGGCCACCGGGCACATAGTCTTCACTTTCCAGCTCGAAGCGCAGCACCTCGCGGCCCACCTTCTTGTAGAAGCCCGCCTTGGTCTTCTGGCCCAGGTGGCCGAGCTCAAGCAGCTTCTTGAGCACCGCCGGGGTGCCAAAGCTGCCGTAGAAGGGGTCGGTCTCGAGGGTGAGGTTGTCCTGCAGCGTCTTGATGACGTGGGCCATGGTGTCCAGGCCCACCACGTCGGCGGTGCGGAAGGTGCCTGAACTGGCCCGGCCCAGCTTCTTGCCGGTCAGGTCATCGACCACGTCGTAGCTCAGGCCAAAGTTCTCGACTTCCTTCATGGTGGCCAGCATGCCGGCGATGCCGACGCGGTTGGCGATGAAGTTGGGGGTGTCCTTGGCACGTACCACGCCCTTGCCCAGGCCGCTGGTGACGAAGCTCTCGAGCTGGTCGAGGATCACCGGCTGAGTGGTGGGGGTGGCGATCAGCTCCACCAGGTACATGTAACGCGGCGGGTTGAAGAAGTGGATGCCGCAAAAGCGCGGCTTGATGGCTTCGGGCAAGGCCTCGCTGAGCTGGGTGATCGACAGTCCCGAGGTGTTGGACGCCACGATGGCGTGCGGGGCCACGAAGGGCGCGATCTTCTTGTAGAGGTCAAGCTTCCAGTCCATGCGCTCGGCGATGGCCTCGATGATGAGGTCGCAGTCGCGCAGCTGTTCCAGATGCTCTTCGTAGTTGGCCTGGCCGATCAGGGCCGCGTCGTCGGCCACGCCCAGGGGCGCGGGCTTGAGCTTTTTCAGGCCATCGATGGCGCGCGTGACGATGCCGTTCTTGGGGCCTTCCTTGGCCGGCAGATCGAACAGCACCACGGGCACCTTGACGTTGACGAGGTGGGCGGCAATCTGCGCGCCCATCACGCCTGCGCCGAGCACGGCGACTTTTTTCACTTGGAATCGGTTCATTTGATTTCCTGTTCGCACGGGGCACCTGAAGGGGCGCCCCGGACCTTATTCAATGCGTTGCCAGACCTGGGTGCGGTAGAAGGGGCCGATGTAGCCCCGCACCTGCAACTGCTTGCCGCCCTCCAGCGGCACCAGGCGCACGGTGTATTCCTTGCCGTTTTCGGGGTCGAGGATCTTGCCGCCTTCCCACTCGGGCTTGCCCTCGGCCTGGCGCACCCCGCGGATGATCTCCATGCCGAGCTTGGGCTTGCCCTTGCGATCGTCGCTGCACTGGGTGCACAGCGGCTCGGCCGAGCGGGTGATGGCCTTCTCGATGCGGCCACTGAGCACACCCGCGGCATCGGCCGCGATGCGGATCTCGGCCTTGGCCTCGCCCGAGGCATCATCCACGCTGCGCCACAGGCCCACCGGGGTGGTCTGCGCCAGCACGGGCCAGGCCAGCGCCATCAGCGCCGTGGCCAGAACGTTCTTGATCTTCATCGCGGTCTCCTGCTGGGGCGGCGGTTCAGGCTCAGGCGAACACGGCCTCGGTGTCCATCAACACCTTGGAGCCGGCACGGGCGGTGCGCATCAGCGAAGCGGTTTCAGGGAACAGCTTGGCAAAGTAGAAGCGCGCGGTCTGCAGCTTGGCCTGGTAGAACGGGTCGGTGTTGCCGGCCGCGATCTCCTTGAGTGCCACGGAGGCCATGCGGGCAAAGAAGTAGGCAAACACCAGGTGGCCGGCCACGCGCAGGTAGTCGACCGCGGCGGCGCCCACTTCGTCGGGGTTCTGGAAGCCCTTGAAGCCGATCTCGGTGGTGAACTTGGTCATCTGGTCGCCCAGGTAGGCCAGCGGGTTGATGAACTCGGCCATCTTCTCGTTGACGCCTTCGGCCTCGACCAGTTGGGCCACCAGCTTGCCGAACTTCTTCAGCGAGGCCCCGTTGTTGCCCAGGATCTTGCGGCCCAGCAGGTCCAGCGACTGGATGGTGTTGGTGCCTTCATAGATCATGTTGATGCGGGCATCGCGCACGTACTGCTCCATGCCCCATTCCTTGATGTAGCCGTGGCCGCCAAACACCTGCTGGCAGGCGGTGGTGGAGGTCCAGGCGTTGTCGGTGATGAAGGCCTTGACGATGGGGGTCAGCAGCGCAACCAGCTCGGCCGAATCCTTGCGCACCTTTTCATCGGGGTGGTTCAGTTCCTTGTCGAGCAGCACGGCACAGAAGCAGGCCATGGCGCGGCCACCTTCGGCATAGGCACGGGCCGTCAGCAGCATCTTGCGCACATCGGGGTGCACGATGATCGGATCGGCTGGCTTGTCCTTGGCCTTGGTGCCGGTCAGCGAGCGCATCTGGATGCGGTCCTTGGCGTAGGCCAGGGCATTCTGGTAGGCCACTTCGGTCAGGCCCAGCGACTGGTTGCCCACGCCCAGGCGGGCGGCGTTCATCATCACGAACATGGCGGCCAGGCCCTTGTTGGGCTGGCCCACCATCGTGCCCACCGCACCATCGATGACGATCTGTGCCGTGGCATTGCCATGGATGCCCATCTTGTGTTCCAGGCCACCGCAGTAGATCGGGTTGCGCTCGCCCACGCTGCCATCGGCATTCACCTTGAACTTGGGCACCACGAACAGGCTGATGCCCTTGCTGCCCTGCGGCGCATCCGGCAGGCGGGCCAGCACCAGGTGCACGATGTTGGAGGTCATGTCGTGCTCACCGGCGCTGATGAAGATCTTGTTGCCGGTGATCTTGTAGGTGCCGTCGGCCTGGGGTTCGGCCTTGGTGCGCAGCAGGCCCAGGTCGGTGCCGCAATGCGGCTCGGTCAGGCACATGGTGCCGGTCCACTCACCGCTGGTGAGCTTGGGCAGGTACAGGCGCTTCTGTTCGTCGGTGCCGTGGGCATGCAGGGCCTCGTAGGCGCCGTGGCTCAGGCCCGGGTACATGGTCCAGGCCTGGTTGGCCGAGTTCATCATCTCGTAGAAGCACTGGTTGACCACGAAGGGCAGGCCCTGGCCGCCGTAGTCGGGGTCGCACGACAGTGCGGCCCAGCCGCCTTCGACGAACTTTTCGTAGGCCGCCTTGAAGCCGGTGGGGGTCTTGACTTCATGGGTGCTCTTGTCCAGCACGCAACCCTCGGTGTCGCCGCTGATGTTCAGCGGGAAGGTGACCTCGGCCGCGAACTTGCCGCCTTCTTCGAGCACGGCGTTGATGGTGTCGGCATCGATGTCGGCGTGCTTGGGCAGGGCCTTGAATTCATCGCTGACCTTGAGCACTTCATGCAACACGAATTGCATGTCACGCAGAGGGGGGGTGTAAGCAGGCATGGGATCACTCCTTGGTGCGGATCGGGGTTTTGGAAGAAAGGGTTTTGGCCGGTGCGAGGTCGGTGGCGCCGCACCGGGCCAGGATGTTGTCGAAGCCCTGGGTGGCCTTCTGGATCGAGCCCGGGTGCTTCAGAAAGCGGGCCTCGTAGTGCAGTGCGAGGATCAGTCCGTGGATCTCGAACAGCATCTGGTCCTCGTCCACATCGGGGCCGAGCTGGCCGTCGTGCTTGGCGAGGGTGATGGCACGCTTCATCGCGGCGTGCCAGGTCATGACGGAGCTGGCCAGCGCATCGCGCACCGGGCCAGGGCGGTCGTCAAACTCGACGGCGCCGCTGATGTACAGGCAGCCCGAGTCGATTTCGACCGAGGTGCGCTTCATCCAGTTGGCAAACATGGCGCGCAGGCGAGGCAGGCCGCGCGGTGCCGACAGCGCAGGGAAGAACACCTCTTCCTCGAAACGCACGTGGTATTCGCGGATGACGGAAATCTGCAGCTCTTCGCGCGAGCCGAAGTGGGCAAACACGCCCGACTTGCTCATCTGGGTGACCTCAGCCAGGGCACCGATCGACAGGCCTTCCAGGCCGATCTGGGTGGCCAGGCCCAGGGCCGCCTCGACGATGACAGCCTTGGTCTGCAGCCCCTTTTGCAGCGCGCGGCCACGGCGGGCAGGCGCTGCCGCCGCCGGGCGTGCAGTGCCTGGCGAGATGGCTGACGAACGAATGGTGGACATGGATGGGCGGCTCACAAAATAAAACGAACGGTCGTGCTATTTTGCAGTAATTTTTGTGACAGCCCTTTGAATACCCCAAAGAATTTGAAGGAAATTGCCGACCGATCACCAGGGTTTACCCTTGGTTTCGACTCGGTTCGGCTCAGAAACAGGGACCCGCGCTCGATCGCGGTCTTGGCGCAGGCCGGCCCCGCCCGGCGTCAACCCAGGTTTTCGTGGTGTCCAGGGCGGCCCTGGCGCCAATAAGCCGAGACACGCATCAGGGCAGCGGGCTGGCCCAGGCCCAGCCAGTGGGCGCGCAACTCGGCCATGGTCAGGGCCTCGCCAGCGGCCCAGGCAAAGACGGTGCCCTCGGGCCAAGCCATCTCCCGAACGGCCTGCAGCAGGCGCTGGCCTGGGGCAGCCGCTCCCCGCACCAGCCAGCGCAGATGGACCTGGGCCGCGCTGGCCAGCACCCGTTGCTCTTCGGCGGCAGCCACCTCGATCAGGACCGTGGCCCGGGCGCCGGCCGGCAGCTCGGCCAGTCGGCGCACGATGGCCGGCAGCGCACTTTCATCACCCGCCAGCACATAGGCATCGTGCCCGCCAGGCAACACCGTCGATCCCCGCGGGCCGCCCAGCCCCACTTCATCACCCGGCCGGGCCTGGGCGGCCCAGGTGGCGGCGGGGCCTTCACCATGCAGGGCAAATTCCAGGTCCAGCTCCAGGGCCTGGGCATCGAAGTGCAGCGGCGTGTAGTCACGCATGACGGGGCGATCGGCCTCGTTCAGGTCGGCTGGCCAGCTGACCCGCCCATCCTGCAGCGTGGGCAGCACCAGCGGCCGGCCCGGGGCGGGCGGCAACATCAGCTTGAGGTGGTCGTCGAAGCTGGCCGACACAAAGCCGCGCAGCGCCTCACCGCCGAGGGTCACGCTGACCACACCCGGGGTGGGTCGCCCGACACGCAGCACCTGCACGCGGCGCACCGGGTTGGCGTGGCGCACGCGCTGGGGCAGCAGATGGGCTGGCGCCTTGGTTGAGGAAGAGGAAAGGAGAGAAAGTTCAGAAGTCATGGCAGAGACAGCGGTTTATTTGGTTGATATGATCAACCAATAATCCAACATCAAGTTGATAATGTCAACCAAATCAGAAAAAACCACGACAACAGCAGGCGATCTGCACGACGAGGTGCTGGAAAGCCTTCAGGCGCTGGTGTTCAGCCTCAAGGGCCAGCTGCGTCACAGCCTGGGCGAGCAGCCCCTGGCGCTGGCGCCCATGGAGTTGCGGGCCTTGCAGTTCTTTGTGCGCCACCCGGAGGCCAGCCAGCGTGATCTGGTGCAGCACAGCGGGCGCGACAAGGCGCAGATCGCGCGGCTGATCAAGTCGCTGCTGGACAGCGGCCACCTGCAGGCCTGCCCCGACCCGGAGGATCGCCGCAGCCAACGCCTGAGCCCCACGCCCAGTGGCCTGGCATTGCACAAGCAATTGCACCAGGCCCGCCGCCAGGCCTTGGCCCGCAGCCTGACCGGGCTGGACGCGGGGGAGTTGGGCCAGTTGCTGGGCCTGCTCAAGCGCCTGCGCAGCAACCTGTCGGAACCCCATCCCCCCGCCTGAGCCGACCCACCGACGCCAGCGTCAGCAGCGACACTGGGACGGTCTCAGATGAACATGCCGCCCGAGGCCTCGATGCGCTGGGCGTTCACCCAAGCGCTGGCCGGCGACAGCAAGGCCGCCACGACCTGGCCAATGTCCTCAGGCAGGCCAACCCGGCCCAGGGCGGTCTGGCTGGCCACAAAGCGGTTCAGTTCGGGGTTGTCGCGCACGGCGCCGCCGCCAAAGTCCGTTTCGATCGCCCCGGGCGCCAGGGTGTTGACGGCGATCCCGCGGGGCCCAAGCTCCTTGGCGAGGTAGCGGGTGAGCACCTCGATGCCACCTTTCATGCTGGCGTAGGCCGCATAGCCGGGCAAGGCAAAACGGGTCAATCCACTGGACAGATTGAGAATCCGCCCGCCATCTCGCAGCAGCGGCAACAGCGCCTGGGTCAGGAAGAACACCCCCTTCAGGTGCAGGTTGAACAACAGGTCGAATTGCTCTTCGGTGGTGTCGGCCACGCTGGCGTGCACGCCCACCCCGGCGTTGTTCACCAGGGCGTCGATGCGGCTCACCTGCCAGCGCTCGGCCAGGGCCTCACGCACGGTGTCGGCGAAGACGGCGAAGCGGGCCGCCATGCCCTGCCCCTGGCCCAGTTCCAGCTCGATGGCCAGGGCACGCCGCCCCAGGGCCTCGATCTGCCGTACCACGCTCTGGGCCTCGGCCTGCTGGCTGCGGTAGGTGAAGACCACGTCCATGCCCTGAGCGGCGAGGGCCAGCGCCATGCTGCGGCCCAGCCCCCGGCTGCCGCCGGTGATCAAGACGACGGGGGCGGCGGAGCCCTCAGCGTTGCTGGGCGTGGGCTGGGGTGAATTGGTCAAGGTCATGGTCATGGTGGATCCTGGTAGGTGCGCCAGTGGCTGGCGCGGTGAGGGGATGCCCGCCAGTCTATTGATCTATATAAAACCAATAAATAACGATATTCATACTTCACTGTTCGATTTCAAATAACAATCAACACCATGAATCCGATCGATGCCCTGCACACCTTCGCCCGGGTGGCCGAATTGGCCAGCTTCACCCAAGCCGCGGCCCAGTTGGGCCTGCCCAAGGCCAGCGTGTCGCTGGCGGTGCAGCAGCTGGAAGCCCAACTGGGCACCCGGCTGTTGCTGCGCACCACCCGCCGCGTGCAACTGACCCCTGACGGGCAGGTCTTCTACGAACGTTGCAAGGACGTGCTGGCCGATCTGGACGAATTGCAGGGCCTGTTCCGGCAACACCCCACTCAACTGAGCGGTCGCCTGCGCGTGGACATGCCGGTGGGCACAGCACGCCAATTGGTCTTGCCCACGCTGCCCGACTTTTTGCGCGCCCACCCTGGCGTGCACCTGGAGCTGAGTTGCACCGACCGACGGGTGGACCTGGTGCGCGAGGGCTTCGACTGTGTGCTTCGGGTGGGTCCGCTGGACGACTCCGGCCTGATCGCGCGCCCGCTGGGCCTGCTGTCACAGAGCAACTGCGCCAGCCCGGGCTACCTGGCCGCAGCCGGCACACCGGGCGGCCTGGACGACCTGCGCCACCACCAGCTGGTGCATTACCAGCCGCAGTTGGGGGGGCGCCAGACCGGCTGGGAATGGGTGGACGAAAAAGGCCAGACCCGCACCCTGGCCATGCCCGGTTCGCTGAGCGTGAACAGCACCGAGGCCTACCAGGGCGCCTGCCTGGCAGGGCTGGGCCTGATCCAGGCCCCCACCGCCGGGTTGCGCAGCCTGCTGGAGCAAGGCTTGCTGGTCGAGGTGTTGCCGGCTTTCCGCGCCCCCCCGCTGCCGGTGTCGCTGCTGTACCCGCACCGGCGCCAATTGGCGCGCCGGGTGCAGGTGTTCATGGATTGGCTGGCCGAGGTGCTGAGGCCTTACCTGGACGATGCGTCAGGCGACGCGGATCCCACGGCGCCCTCGGATCCCTCGGAGATGGCACGCAAGGCCTCCAGGTCCAGCAGTTCGATCGTGCCGTAACGCAGGTGCAGCCAGCCGCGCTGCTCCAGGCCATGCAAGGCCTTGTTGATGGTCTGGCGGCTCACCCCCAGCATCAGGGCCAGTTGCTCCTGCGGCAGGCGGATCAGCCGGCGTGGTGCGCCGGTGCGCCCGCCATAGCCCTGGGCCACCAGCCACAGGCGTTTGGCCAGACGCAGGTCCAGCGGCAACTGGGCAATATCTTCCAGGGCCGAGAACATCAATCGCAGCTTGCTGCTGGCCAGCCGGGCCACACTGCGCCAGTGCTCGGGGTGCTGCGCCAGCCAGTCCAGCAGCTCATCACGGGGCACCAGCAGCACCGTGGTGTCGCCATCGGCCACCACATCGTGGCTGCGCGGCTGACCGTCGATCAGCGAGATCTCGCCCAGCCACTGGTAGGGCTCAATGAAGGCCAGCAGGGTTTCCTGCCCGCTGTCCTGCAGGCCACCCACGCGCAAAGCCCCTGCGGTGACACAGCACAGCGCCCCTTCCACGGCCCCGCGGTGGAACAGGCGCTCGCCATCGCTCAGCACCCAGAGCCGGCCCAGGGTCAGCAAAGCAGACTGGAACTCGGGCTCGCACTGGGCATACCAAAGCTCGCTGCACAAGGCGGCAGCCAGGGTCTGGGCAGAGGTGGTCGACGGTTTCATCGGAAAACTGGGCCTCCGGATTCGGCGGCATGGCGGTCTGGAATGTATTGATTTTGACAGTCCTTCGCCCCACAGCGGCCTAGCATGCGACGCAGACCCGTGCGCCCCCCCGGCGACGCGGGCCCCAGAACCAGGAGACACACCCATGAGAAACACCCAAGACCTGCTGACGCAATACGCCCGCTACCACCGAGACCCGCGCAACATCGCCACCCATTTCGTGGGCGTGCCCATGATTGTTCTGGCCGTGGGGGTGTTGCTGGCGCGGGCCTCGATCGACCTGGCCGGCTGGACGATCTCGGCCGCCTGGCTGGCCTGGGCGGCCAGCACCGCGTGGTACTTGAGCCGCGGTCACCTGGGCGCCGGCGTCACCGTGAGCGCGGCCATCGCCGGCCTGATGGTGCTGGCCCACCCGCTGGCCGCTGGCACCACCGTCACCTGGCTGGCCTGGGGGCTGGGCCTGTTCGGCGTGGGCTGGGTGATCCAGTTCGTGGGCCACTACTACGAAGGCCGCAAGCCCGCCTTCGTGGACGATCTGGTGGGCCTGCTGGTGGGGCCTTTGTTCGTGAGCACCGAGCTGCTGTTTGCGCTGGGCCTGTGCCGGCCGCTGCGCCAGGCCATTGAGGCCGAGACCGGCCCGGTGCAGTTGCGCACACCCCAATCGGCCTGAGGAGCCGGCCCCACCAGGGCAGCCGGCATGACACCGGCCTCAGGTGCTCATGCGCACCACCAGCCGGTAATCCAGCACCACGCAGGGCTGCTCGACCGGCTCGCCGCGCATCAGCTTGAGCAGCATGCCGGCGGCCTCGTCACCGATGGTGGCCAGGGGCGTGTGCACGGTGGTCAGCGTGGGGAGCATCAGGTCGCTGCCGGTGAGGTCGTTGAAGCCGGCAATGGCCACCCGCGCCGGCACCGGCAGCTGCAGCCGGTTGGCCGCCAGCAAGGCGCCCTGAGCCAGGTCGTCGTTGCAGAAGAACACCGCATCCACCGCGGGTGACTGGCCCATGATCTGCTGAAACAGCCGCCCCCCGAGCGCCATCGACGAGGGCGCCGGGTTCATCCACTCGAGCGCGGGGTCGTACAGGCCAGCGGCCTCCAGCGCCTGGCGCCAACCCTGCTGGCGCTGCAGCGTGCGGGGGTCCAGTTGGGCGGCGGCAAAGGCGATGCGCCGGTAGCCCCGGTCCAGCAGGTGACGGGTCATCGTGATGGCCGCCTCGGTCTGGGAAAAGCCCACGCTGTGGATGCCCTCGACCCGGCTGTTCTCCATCATGTGCACCACCGGCACGCCGCTTTGCGTGATCAGGCGGCGTGTGGCCTCGGTGCGGTCGAAACCGGTCACCAGCAGGCCGGCCGGGCGGTGCATCAGTTGCTCGCGCAGCAACTGCTCCTCTTCGCTCGGGTCGTAATGGGTGATGCCGATCAGGGTCTGGTAGCCCGCCGCGCGCAAGCGGGCCTGCGCGGCTTCGAGCAAGCCCACAAAGAGCTCGTTGGACAGCATCGGAATCAACACCGCCACATGGGTGCTGCGCTTGGAGGCCAGCGCGCGAGCCGCGGGATCAGGCACGTAGCCCAGCTTCTGGGCGGCCGCCTGCACGCGCTCAACCAGCACCGGGTCCACCGCCCGCTCGCCCCGCAAGGCCCGCGACACGGTGATGGGGCTGACCCCGGCGGCCAGGGCCACATCGGCCAGGGTGACGCGGCCCGTGGACCGTTGACGGACAGGAGAGCGGGGCATGATCCTAGGGTTTGTACTTAATTGAAAAAAAGCCGACCTGAGTAGGATAGCGCTATCCAACCCATGCACCCTTCAAGGGTGTTTGGGTCATCATACATAAACTTTGCAGGACGGGCCGGCGCTCAGTGCGGGCCCTTTTTTGCAACCCAACGGGATAGCGCTATCCATATGAAACCATCCATTGTTGTCATGGGCGTTGCGGGCTGCGGCAAGTCCAGCCTGGGCGCGGCCCTGGCAGCGGCCGAGCACCTGCCCCTGATCGAAGGTGACGACCACCACAGCCCCGCCAGCCGCGACAAGATGAGCCAGGGCATCGCCCTGACCGATGCCGACCGCCAGGGCTGGCTGCAGACCCTGGGCCGCCTGCTGGCCCAGCACCCCGACGGCGTGGTGCTGACCTGCTCCGCCCTCAAGAAGGCCTACCGCGACCAGTTGCGCGCAGCCTGCCCCGGTCTGCTTTTCGCCTTTCTGGACATCGGGCGCGAACAATCCCTGCAGCGGGTGTCGGCGCGGGCCAGCCATTTCTTTTCGAGCTCGCTGGTGGACAGCCAGTTCGCCACCCTCGAAAGCCCGGTGGGCGAAGCCGGCGTGCTGCGCCTGGACGCCCTGCAGGCTTTGCCCTCATTGCAGCACCAGGCCTCGGCGTGGCTGAATGATGTGGCGACCCAGACCGCCCTCAACCCCAAGGATTGCGCATGACCCAGACCTCGGATCCCGCCGGCCTCAGCCGCTTCCAGCGCCTGTCGCACCACCTGATGGCCGCCTGCCTGGGCGTGATGGCCATCGCCGTGTTCATCAACGTCGTGCTGCGCTATGGCTTCGGCAGCGGTGTGGCCGCCAGCGAAGAGCTTTCTCGCCTGTTGTTCGTCTGGATGGTGTTCATCGGGGCGGCCGCCGCCTACCCAGGCGGCGAGCACATGGCCTTCACCAGCCTGGCCGGCCTGCTGACCTCGAAGCCCCGCGCGTTTGCAGCGCTCACGGCCTTGATCCGGCTGCTCACCGTGTGCGCCAGCGCCATGCTGGCCTGGGGCGCCTGGCAGCAGGTGGTGGTGGGCCTGGACAGCCATTCGGTGGTGCTGGGCTATTCGTCTGCGCTGCTGCCGCTGCCAGCCTTTCTTTGCTCGCTGGCCATTGGTCTGATGGCCCTGGTCGAGCTGATCCGTCGTACCCCGCTGGACCTTGGTCACGGCGCAGAAGTGGAGTGATTGCCATGAGCCCTGAAGCGCTCGCTTTCGTGTTTTTCTCGGTCGGCATGCTGGTGCTCATGGGCAGTGGCATGAACATGGCCCTGGCCCTGGTACTGACCGGCGCCGGCATGGCCTGGGTGCTCGATTTCTGGGACACCCAGTTGCTGGCCCAGAACCTGGTCGCCGGCGTGGACAGCTTTCCGCTGCTGGCCGTGCCCTTCTTCATCCTGGCCGGCGAGTTGATGAACTCCGGCGGCATCAGCCGCCGCATCATCGACATGGCCCAGGCCTGGGTGGGCCACATCCGCGGCGGCCTGGGCTATGTGGCGATCGGTGCCGCCGTGCTGATGGCCAGCATGAGCGGCTCGGCCCTGGCCGACACGGCCGCCCTGGCCACCATCCTGCTGCCCATGATGCGCCAGCAGGGCTACCCCATGAACACCTCGGCCGGGCTGATCGCCTCGGGCGGCATCATCGCCCCGATCATTCCGCCGTCCATGCCCTTCGTGATCTACGGCGTCACCACCAACACCTCGATCTCGGCCCTGTTCGTGTCCGGCATCGTGCCCGGCCTGCTGATGGGGACAGGCCTGATCTTCGCCTGGCGCCATGTGCTGCGCGGCATCGAGTTGCCGCAGGGTCAGGCCCTGCCGATGGCACAGCGACTGCGCATCACCGCCCGCGCCTTCTGGGCCCTGCTGATGCCCATCATCATCATCGGCGGCATGAAATCGGGTGTTTTCACACCGACCGAAGCCGCCGTGGTGGCCGCCTTCTACGCCCTGGTGGTGGCACTGTTCGTGCACCGGGAAATGAAACTGCGTGAGATCCACGGCGTGCTGCTGCGCGCCGCCAAGACCACGGCCATCGTGATGTTCCTGTGCGCCGGCGCCCAGGTGGCCAGCTACATGATCACCCTGGCCGACCTGCCCAGCGTCCTCACCCAATGGCTGGGCCCGCTGGTCCAGAGCCCGCGCCTGCTGATGGCCGTCATGATGGTCGTGCTGGTGCTGATCGGCACTGCGCTGGACTTGACGCCAACGATCCTGATCTTTGCCCCGGTGATGCTGCCGATCGCGGTCAAGGCCGGCATCGACCCTGTTTACTTCGGCCTGATGTTCGTGCTCAACGGCGCGATCGGCCTGATCACTCCGCCCGTGGGCACGGTGCTCAACGTGGTGGCCGGCGTGGGGCGCATTTCGATGCACAGCGTGATCAAAGGGGTCAACCCCTTCTTGCTGACCTACGTGGCCCTGCTCACCTTGATGGTGATCTTCCCGCAGATCGTGACCGCCCCCGTGGCTTGGCTGCGCTGAGCCAGTCCTCCCACATTCTCTAGAACCTCTCACACACCGCTTTACTCAGGAGACCACCATGAAAACTGTCCGTCGCACCCTGCTCGCCGCCCTGGCCGCCGCCAGCCTCGCCAGCACCTCCTTCAGCGCACTGGCGCAGGACTTCAAGCCCCGCATGATCCGCTTCGGCTACGGCCTCAATGAGCAAAGCAACCAGGGCCGCGCGGCCAAGGTGTTTGCCGAGGCGGTCGAAAAGGCCTCAGGGGGCAAGATGAAGGTCCGCGCCATCGGCGCCGCCGCCCTGGGCCCGGACACGCAGATGCAGCAGGCCCTGATCGGCGGTGCGCAGGAAATGATGGTGGGTTCGACCGCCACCCTGGTCGGCATCACCGCCGAAATGGCCCTGTGGGACACCCCCTTCCTGTTCAACAACGTGCGCGAAGCCGATGCCGTGCTGGACGGCCCGATCGGCCAGAAGGTGCTGGACAAGCTGCAGGAAAAGGGGCTGGTGGGCCTGGCCTACTGGGAGAACGGCTTCCGCAACCTGACCAACAGCAAGCGCCCCGTGGCGCGCCTGGAAGACCTGAGCGGCATCAAGCTGCGCGTGATGCAAAACAATGTCTACCTCGACAGCTTCAAGATGCTCGGCGCGAATGCCGTGCCGCTGCCGTTCTCGGAACTGTTCAGCGCCATGGAAACCAACACCGTCGATGGCCAGGAGAACCCCTTCAACACCATCCTGTCGAGCAAGTTCTACGAGGTGCAGAAGTTCCTCAGCGTGACCAACCACGTCTACAGCCCCTGGGTGCTGCTGGTGAGCAAGAAATGGTGGGACGGGTTGTCGGCCGCCGAGAAGAAGGTGCTGCAGGATGCCGCGCGCCTCAGCCGCGACTTCGAGCGCAAGGACACCCGCGAGGAAGCCACCCGCGCGCTGGCCGACCTGAAGGCCAAGGGCATGCAGATCAACGAACTGCCGCCGGCCGAGTCGTCGCGCATGCGTGACAAGCTGACCAAGGTCAACGCGGCCATCGCCACCCAGGTCGGCATGGACCTGTGGCGTGACACCCAGGCCGAACTGGCCAAGCTGCGCGGGCAAAAGTAATCCACACGCTCAGCGGGCGGGGCTCATGGCCCGGCCGGATATGCCAGTAACATTGGGATACATCAACGGTTCGCGACCCCTGGCGCGACTTGCTGGAGCATCCCGATGGCCTATCCTCGAATTTCCCGCCGCCGACTGAGCCTCGCAACCGGGCTGGCCCTGCTGGGCGCCGGGGCGGGCGCCAGCGCCCAGGCCCAGACGCCCGAAGCGGGCACCTACCGTTTCTCGCCCGTCAACCAGTACGGCATCAACCTGACCGCCGCCTACTGGAACCCCATCATCGCCTACGTGTCCGAGAAAAGCGGCATCAAGCTGCAGCTCAAGATCGGGCGCACCTCGGCTGACACCACCGCCTACGTGCTGGCCCAGGAGGTCGAGTTCATCTTCTCCAACCACATGTTCAGCCCCGAGCGAGAAAAACTGGGCTGGAAGGTGTTCGGGCGCCGGCTCACCCCACCGCTGCACGCCCAGATCGTGGTGCTGCAGGATTCCCCCATCACCGACCTGGCCCAGTTGCAGGGCAAGGACATGGCTTTTCCAGGCCCCGAAGCCCTGGTGGCCTACAAGTTCCCGGCGGCCCAGTTGGCCGGCCGCAAGATCGAGGCCAAGCTGCTGTTCGGCGGCAACATGGACGCGGCCTTCGCCCAACTCGTGAGCGGCAAAGTGGCGGCCGTCGGTACCAACTCGCAACTGGCCGAGGGCTATGCACGCCGTGAAGGCCGCAAGCTGCGCGTGCTGTGGTCATCGCCGCCGCTGTACGACCTGGCCCTGATGTCGGCCGCCAATGTGCCCGACAAGGTACAGAAGGCAGTGGCACAGGCCTTCCTGGGCATGCACCAGGACCCGCGGGGGCGCGAGATCCTGCAAAAGGCCTCCGAGCAGGTGGGCCTGTCGGCCGAGGCCTATTTCACGCCCTCGGACGGCAGCGAATACGGCGCCTACCGCGATTTCTACCGCACTGCACCGCCCACGCTGCGCTGAGTCCGACCTTGCTGCACCAACTGCTCCAACGCCTGACACCCGGCTCACTGGTCGGGCGCGTCTTCACCCTCTACACGGTCACGCTGCTGGGCTTCGTGCTGGCCGGCCTGGGCCTGTTCTTCCGCTATCAGATCAGCGAAGTGCTGGAAGACGAGCAGCTGCGGGGCGAGGCCCTGGGCTCGATCATTGCGCCGGTGATTGCCGACAGCGCCGTCATCGGCGACTACGACACCATCCGTCAAGTGCTGCGCCGCACCGTCACACACTCGGTGCTGTCCACCGCCAGTTACATCGATCGCAGCACCGGGCGCATCGACGAACCCTCGCCCTCCCTCCTGAACATCGAGCCACCGGCTTGGCTGGTGGGCCTGGTGGTTGCCCGGCTGTACGACGTGAACCTGCCCATCAACGTGGGCGGCACCGACTACGGCGTGCTGCGACTGAGCTTCGATGCCCGCGACATCGCCGGGCGCATGTGGAGCCAGATCCGGCTGGCCCTGCTGCTGGGCGGTCTGGCCGTGGTGGGTGGGCTGCTGCTGATCCGCTTTCCGCTGGTGCGCTGGCTCGGCAAACTCAACCGGGTGCAGGACTATGAACGGGCCATGAACAGCGGCGCCCTGCCGGTCGAGATGCTGCAAGGCGGTGAGCAGGCACCCAGCGAATTCCGCCAGACCTTCGAAGTGCTGGGCCGTGCCGCGGCCAGCCTGCAATCCCAGCGCCACCAGGCCGAAGTGACCCTGGGCTCGATCGCCGATGCCGTGTTCACGCTGGATGCCGAGGGGCTGATCACCTTGGCCAACCCCGCAGCCTGCCAGTTGCTGGGCAGCCCGCTCGACCGCGTGCTGGGCCAGCCGGCGTCCACGCTGATGCCCCAGGTGGTACCGCGGGCCAGCCGACTCGAACCTTGGCGGGGCCGCCGCCGCAGCCTGCGCAACCGGCAGGATCAGGAACTGGTGATCGACACCACCCTGTCGACCATCGTGGCCCCTGATGGCAGCACCCAGGGCTACGTGCTGGCCTGCCGTGACATGAGCGAGCAGCACGCGCTCGACCTGCGCCTGCGCAGCGAGCTCAAGTCACGCGCCAGCGCCCTGGTGTCGCTGCGCCAGGTGCTGGAGGAACTCACCCAGGAGGAACAGGCCCTGGCTCGCAGCGCCAGCAGCGACGACATCGAAGCCATCTCGGCCATGATCTCCACCCTGGTGCAACGCCTGCAGGTACGCGGCGAACAGTTGCGCGCCATCTTCGAACTCAGCCCCGACGGCTTCGTGTCCTTCGACGCGGAACGGCGCGCCAGCTACGTCAGCCCGGCCTTCTGCCGCCTGACCGGTCTGACGGTTGAACAACTGGTGGGGCAACCCGAAACCGTGGTGGAGTTCCTGCTGCAGCGCCAGGCCAACCCCGAGGCGCGCTGGCACAGCTTCGAATCGCTGCGCCGGCAGTTGCGCGAGCCCGACGCGGTCGCTGACGACTCACGCAGCGTGATCGAGCTGCTGCGCCCGGCCAAGCGCGTGCTGCAACTGGGCCTGCGCGAAAGCCGCTCGGGCCTGATCTCCCAGGTGCTGCTGTTGCGCGACGTGACGCATGAAACCGAAGTCGACCAGATGAAGAGCGAGTTCCTGTCGACCGCCGCTCACGAGCTGCGCACCCCCATGACCAGCATTTACGGTTTTGCCGAGTTGCTGCAGTTCCCGCAGATCAAGCCCGAGCAGCGTGACGACCTGATCAAGACCATCCACCGCCAGTCCGAGCTGATGATTTCCATCATCAATGAGTTGCTGGACCTGGCCCGCATCGAGGCCCGTCGTGGCAAGGACTTCAAGATCGAAAGCCTGGACCTGGCCCACCTGACACTGCAACTGATCCACGACTTCAACCCGCCCCAGCACCGCCCCACGCCCGAATTCGACGCCGGCCCCGAACCCGTGCTGGTGCAGGTGGACCGCAAGAAGATGGCACAAGCCATCGGCAACGTGCTGTCCAATGCCTACAAATACTCCCCCCACGGCGGGGAGGTAAGCGTGCGCCTGGTCTGCACCGAGCACGAGGGGGCGCCGGTGGTAGGGCTGGAGGTGCGCGACCACGGGATCGGCATGACCCCCGAGCAGCTCAAGCGGGTCTGCGAGCGCTTCTACCGCGCCGACAGCTCGGGCACCATCCCGGGCACGGGCCTGGGCATGAGCGTGGTCAAAGAGATCATGGAGCTGCAAGGTGGCCGCCTGCAGATCGACAGCGAGTACGGCGTGGGCAGCGTGATCACGCTGTGGCTGCCACGCGTCGTGGCGGCCACCGAACACAGCGGCTGGGTCAACCTGGCCTGAGGCGAGCCGCACCGCAGCGGCAAGGCCTCAACGCGGGTCGACCGACACGCCGGGCAGGGCGCCCTGCCCCGGGATCGCCACGATCGGGCAGTTCAGCACCACGCGGGTCAGGGTCACCGTCAGCAGCCCCTGCTCGGCAGCGGCCAGCACCGCCTCTTCAGAGCGCAGCTCCCGGGCTTGATCGGCCTGCCGCCAGCGCACCTCGGCCAATTGCCACAGCGGGCTGTACGAGCGACTGCCGTTGTCCGCCCCCACCGGCCCGGGGGCTGAGGCAAACACACTGGGCTGACCGGCATTCACAAAACCATAGACCCGTGCCGTGGCCCCGGTTCGACCGCCCGCGCGGCCCGCAGGATCCTGCAAGGCCTGCGCCAGCAGCGGGGCAAAGTTGGCGCCCTTGGCACGCGCCACCTGCGGGTCTGAGACGTCGGTGGTCACATACAGCACGGCCTGATCTTCGAACCAGGCCTGCTGCAGCGGCAAATGGGCCTGCGGCGCAGTGGGTGCACTGGGTGCGCTGGGCGCAGAGGAACAGCCCGCCAGGCTGGCCCAGACCAGGCCGGCGACCAAACCGTGACACACGGGGCGGGCCCACGAAACCGGCACCAAAGGCATGACAGAGCTCCTGATCCACAAAAACTGAACAGCCCGCAGTATGCCGCCACGCGGGTGGCCTCTTAAACTGGCCGCATCGTCGCCACCCCGATCCACCATGAAGCCGATCGCCACATTCACCCCGCCCGCCCCGCAGGACATCGCCGCCGCCCTGGCCGCCTACAACCAGGGGCGAGACCCGGAGCGCCTGGCCCTCAAGTACGCCAAGATGCGGCAAAGCCCCTTCATCTTCCTGCGCGGGGCCTGCCACCTGTTCTACAACGCCCTGCCCCAGGTCGAGGCCCTGACGCGGGCGCCACTGGCCTGGGCCTGTGGCGATCTGCATTTCGAGAACTTCGGCAGCTACAAGGGCGACAACCGGCTGGTGTATTTCGACATCAATGATTTCGATGAGGCCGCCCTGGCCCCCTGCACCTGGGACCTGCTGCGCCTGCTGACCAGCCTGCAGTGTGGTGCGGCCGACCTCAAGGCCAGTGCGGCCCAGGCCCAGGCGTTGAGCCAGGCCTGTGTCAGCGCCTACCAACAGGCGCTGCTGCGCGGCAAGGCCCTGTGGGTGGAGGGCGAAACGGCCAGCGGCGTGGTGGCCGAACTGTTCGAGCGCCTGAAAGAGCGCCGACGGGTTGATTTCCTGAACTCGCGATCCGTGCTGCACAAAAGCGGCCGGCGCCGGCTCAAGATCGATGGTCAGAAAGCCCTGCCCGTGACGGACGACGAGCGCCAGCGGGTGACAGCCTTTGTGCAGCGCTACGCCTCGCAACAGGCCCACCCGGGCTTTTTCGAGGTGCTGGATGTGGCGCGCCGCATTGCGGGCACGGGCAGCCTGGGCCTGCCCCGCTACGCGGTGCTGATCGAGGGCAAGGGCTCGCCGGATGCGAACGTGCTGCTCGATCTCAAGACGGCCCAGCCCTCGTCGCTGATCCCGGCCTTGAACGCCCTGGGCGTGAAGCAGCCCGGCGGGGCCGATGAAGCGCAACGCATCGTCGGTGCGCAACACCGCATGCAGGCCGTGGATCACGCCTTTCTGGCACCGGTGGAGTTCGACGGCCAGCCCTGGGTGCTCAGGGGCCTGCAACCCAGTGAAGACCGGGTGGACATGGCGCAGGGCAAGGCCAATCCCGAAGGCCTGCTGGCCACAGCCCAGACCCTGGGCCGTGTGTTGGCCTGGGACCAGTTGCGCGCCAGCGGCCGCAGCGGCGCGGCATCAGCCGACAACCTGATCGCCTTCGCCCAGCAAGCGCACTGGACCGAAGCCGTGCTGGAGGCCGCGCTGCAGATGGTGAACGTGACCCAGGCCCAATGGCAGGCGTTCAGCGCCTCGTCACTGGGCCGTTGAAGGCTGCCCCGCTGAGGGCTTACTTCTTGGCGTCGGCTTCGCACTTCTTGATGGACGACGCCTTGGCCGCACCCGACAGCGGCTTGCCGTCCTTGCTGACGGCCTTGCTTTCGCAGCTCGGTGCGGCGGCGGCCGCGCCGCCGGCATCGGCCTCGCATTTCTTCATGAACGAGGTCTTGGCGGCACCGGCCAGCGGCTTGCCGTTCTTGCCCACCGCCTTGGCTTCGCAATCGGAGGCCTGGGCCAGACCGCAAGTGGCGGCCAGCAAACCGGAAATCAGAACAACGATGAGTTTGGACATGAATGAGCTCCAGAAAAAAGTAGGGGCGAAAGCACTGAATGGCCGCTCAACGATAGCACCGCCTTCTCAACTTTTTTCCACTCGTCCCATCAAAATGACACCTGAGCAGTGAACTCGGTCACATGCGTTCAGGATTGGCCGGAGTAGCAAGCAGTACGGTGAGCATTTCCACATAGCCATCGTGCACCATGTCAGCCGGAGGCATGGCCGCGCCCTGGGGGGCTTTGCCAAACAGCAAGTGGGTCACCATGGTGTGCAAGGCCGGTGCCATGGCCAGCCAAGGGTGGCGTACCAGCAGGCTGTCGGCACACCCCAGATGGGCAGCCACCCGGGCCAGCGATTCAGCCAACTGCCGTTGATGAGGCTCCACCACCTGCTGCTGCCACTGCTGCACCAGGTGGGGCACCCGCTCGCTCTCGGCCACCAGCAACCGGAAAGTAGCCACCGTGCCGGGCCGCTGCAGACAGGCCTCGACCTGCCCCACCAGCCACTCAGCCACCCCACGGGCGGTGTTGGCCCCGCCCAGGCTGGGCAGATCCTCCAGATCCGGCAGCGTCAGCGAGCGCGACAGCAGGGCCTCGAACACCTCGTCCTTGCTGGCGAAATGCGCGTACAGCCCGCCCTTGGACAGGCCACAACGGCGCGCGATGTCATCCATGCGCGTGGCGGCAAAGCCCCGCTCGGCGAACTCCTGCTGGGCCGCATCCAGGATCTGGCGCATGCGCACCTCGGGCGGCAGGCGCAGGCGCGGCGCCGTGGGCAGGCGCTCCGGGGCGAGAACGGTCATGGCGATGTCTCCGTCGTGGTCATGGCAGTGTCTTGTTGATCATTTATTAGATACCGACCAGTCGGTCGTTAGTTTGATCCAGGTCATGACCGATCAGATGAGACTTGCCTAGAGTCAATCCCATCCAACCAACGGAAGAGCCCGTTCACCATGAGCACACCCGATTCCACCGCCCCAGCAGCCCCCGCCACCGACCAGGCTGCCGCCGCACTGGATGCGGCTTTTCATGCCGCCCTGGCACGCCACAGTGGTTCGATGTCGCTGGCCGCGCCCTGGCTGGCCGGTCTGGACTGGGCCATGCACCTGGCACTGTCGCCCGGCAAGCGCCTGGCCCTGGCCCAGTTGGCCTGGCAGCAGGGTGAGCAGTTCGCCCGCTATGCCACCGAGTGCCTGATGGCCGGCCCCGGTCCGGCCCGCCAATGCATCGAGCCGCCGGCACGTGACCGCCGTTTTGCCGACCCGGAATGGTTGCGCTTTCCCTTCAACCTGCTGCACCAGGGTTTTCTGCTGAACGAGCAATGGTGGCAACAGGCCACCAACGAGGTCTGGGGCGTGGAAAAGCACCACGCCGATCTGGTGGCCTTCGGCACCCGGCAATGGCTGGACATGTTCTCGCCCGGCAACCTGCTGCCGGCCAACCCGGTGGTGTTGCAGCGCACCCTGCAGGAGCATGGGCTGAACCTGCTGCGCGGCGCTTCGTTCGCCCAGGACGACCTGAAGCGGGCCAGCACGCATGAGCCGGCGGCCGGCACCGAGGCCTTCGAGGTGGGACGCGACCTGGCCTGCACCCCGGGCGAGGTGGTGTTGCAAAACCGCCTGATCGAGCTGATCCAGTACCGCCCCACCACGGCCCAGGTGCATCCCGAGCCGGTGCTGATCGTGCCGGCCTGGATCATGAAGTACTACATCCTGGACCTGTCGCCCGACAACTCCTTGATCCGCTACCTGCTGGACCAAGGTCACACCGTGTTCTGCATCTCCTGGAAGAACCCGACCGAGGCCGAGCGCGACCTGGCCATGGACGACTACATCGAGCTGGGCTTCGAGGCCGCCCTGAAAGCCGTGCAAGCCATCTGCCCGGCGCAGAAGGTGCATGCGACCGGTTACTGCCTGGGCGGCACCCTGCTGGCCATCGCGGCCGCAGCCCTGGCGCGCGACGGCCGCGATGAGCTGGCCTCGATGACGCTGTTTGCGGCCCAGACCGATTTCAGCGAGCCCGGCGAGCTGGGTCTGTTCATCGACGAAAGCCAACTCAGCCTGCTGGAGGCCCAGATGGCGCAGACCGGCACCTTGAGCGCAGGCCAGATGGCCGGCGCCTTCCAGATGCTGCGCTCGAACGACCTGCTGTGGTCGCGCCTGATCAACGAGTACATGCTGGGTGAACGCCCCGCCATGAACGACCTGATGGCCTGGAACGCCGACGCCACCCGCATGCCCGCACGCATGCACTCGCAGTACCTGCGCCAACTGTTCCTGAACAACGACCTGGCCGCCGGTCGCTACCAGGTCCAAGGCCACCCCGTGTCGTTGACCAGCCTGCGCCTGCCCGTGTTCATGGTGGGCACCGTGACCGACCACGTGGCCCCCTGGCGCTCGGTCTACAAGCTGCACCACCTGAGCCCGGCAGAGATCAGCTTCGTGCTGACCAATGGCGGCCACAACGCCGGCATCGTCAGCCCGCCGGGCCACGCCCACCGCCATTACCAGTGCCTGACCCGCAGCGCCGACGGCGCCGCCCTGAGTGCCGACACCTGGCTCGCCCAGGCGCCCCAGGTCGAGGGCTCGTGGTGGCCGGCCTGGCGTGACTGGCTGGGAGCCCATTCAGGCGCCCCGGTCGCGCCACCCGCCCTCGGCGCCCCCGAACACCCGGTGCTGTACGCCGCCCCCGGCCACTACGTGATGGAGAAGTGAATGACGCCCCCTCTGCAAGGCAAGCGCGGCCTGGTGGTCGGCATCGCCAATGAACACAGCATCGCCTGGGGTTGCGCCCGGGCTTTCCGCGACGCCGGGGCCGAGGTCGCCGTGACCTGGCTCAACGACAAGGCCCGCCCCCATGTCGAGCCGCTGGCCGACCAGCTTCAGGCAGCGATCCGCGCGCCACTCGATGTGGAGCAGCCCGGTCAGCTGGAAGCCCTGTTCGACACCCTGGGGCGAGAGTGGGGGCAGCTCGATTTCGTGCTGCACTCAATCGCCTTCGCCCCCATGGCCGACCTGCACGGCCGGGTGGTCGATTGCTCACGCGAGGGCTTTGCACGTGCCATGGACATCTCTTGCCACTCCTTCATCCGCATGGCGCGCCTGGCCGAGCCCCTGATGCACCAGGGCGGCACGCTGCTGACCATGAGCTACCTGGGCGCCGACGAGGTGGTGGCCAACTACGGCCTGATGGGCCCGGTCAAGGCCGCCCTCGAATCCAGCGTGCGCTACCTGGCCACCGAACTCGGCCCGCGAGGCATCCGCGTGAACGCGGTCTCGCCCGGCCCCTTGGCCACCCGCGCCGCCTCGGGCATCGCCCATTTCGACCAGCTGATGAGCCAGGCCACGGCACGCTCACCGCTGCGCCGCCTGGTGGGCCTCGATGAAGTCGGCGCCCTGTGCACCTTTCTGGCCAGCGACGGCGGCCGCGCCATCACCGGCGACACGCTGTACGTCGACGCTGGCGTCCACATCATGGGCTGAGCTTCCGATGCGATCACTTTCCAACCCCGCTTGCAGCACCCGGCCCCGGCTGAGCACTGGGTCCATTGCACTGGCCGGCAGCCTGTTGCTGGGCGCCTGCGCCCACACGCCCGCCCCACTGGCTTTGCCCACGGCCCCGGTGGCCGGTGTTTACGCCGAGGCCAGTGCCCCTGAAGGCCCGGCCGCCCCCACCCTGGCCTGGCACAGCTTCTTCACCGACCCGGCGCTGCAGGCCCTGATCACCCAGGCCCTGGCGAACAACCGCGATCTGCGCATCGCGGCTGCCCGGGTGCAACAGGCCCAGGCCGCCTGGGGCTTGCAACATGCGGCCAGCCTGCCCTCGGTGGTGGGCATGGCCGGCAACAGCCGGGTGCACCTGCCGGCCGGCATCAACCCGCTGGGCAGCACCGTGCAAGCCAGCGGGGCCAGCCTGGGCCTGGGCTTCGTGAGCTGGGAGGTGGATCTGTGGAACCGCCTGGGCCAGTTGCAGGATGCCGCGGCCCAGAACGCCGAAGCAGCCGAGCAGGCCCGACGGGGCGCCGAGCTCAGCCTGATGGCCCAGGTGGCCCAGGCCCATCTGGCCCTGGGTGAACTGGACGAACGCCTGGCCCTGGCACGCCAGGCCGAGGCCAGCCGCGCCGAGAGCCTGCGCATCTTCACGCGCCGCGTGGCCATGGGGGCAAGCTCGCGCCTGCAACTGACCCAGGTGCAGACCCTGCTGACGCAGGCGCAGGCCCTGGTGGTGCAGTTGGAGCAGGCCCGTGCCGCCCAGGCCCAGACCCTGATCGCCCTGGTGGGCACCCCCCTGGACCTGCCCGAGCGCGCCGACGCCCTGAGCCGACAAAGCCCGGTGGCCCAACTGCGCAGCGGCCTGCCCTCCGAACTGCTGCAGGCCCGGCCCGACATCGTGGCCGCCGAACACCAACTGCGCGCCGCCCATGCCCAGGTGGGCGCAGCCCGCGCCGCCTTCTACCCCAGCCTGACCCTGACCACCGCCCTGGGCACCACCAGCACGGATTTCGATGGCCTGTTCCGGGGCGCCAGCAAGGCTTGGCTGTTTGCCCCCAGCCTGAACCTACCGCTGTTTGACGGAGGCCGGCGCGAAAACAACCTGAGCCTGCAGCAGGCGCGCCAGATCGAGGCCGTGGCGCAGTACGAGAAAAGCATCCAGAACGCCTTCCGCGAGGTGAACGACGCCCTGTCTGCCAGCCATGCGCTGGCCCAGCAGGTGCGCATCGCCGAGGCCGCTCTGCAGGCCCAGACCGAGCGCGCCCGCCTGTCCGAGCGCCGCTTTGACGCCGGGTCGGCAGCCTTTCTCGAGGTCCTGGACGCCCAGCGCGATCTGCTGGCAGCCGGGCAGCAACTGGTGCAGGCCCGCCGGGCCGCCATGGCCAGCCGCGTGCTGCTGTACGCCGCCCTGGGCGGCGGCACGCTGGCGGCGGCAGACGCCAGCCCAAGCACGACCGCCAGCCCCGCCAAGACCGCCACCGCACAACCCTGAGCACCCGCCTGCCGGAGCCGAGCCACACCATGAAAAAGCCTTCTTCCCTTCTCCCCATCGCTGCTGTTCTGGCCCTGGCCCTGGCCGCCGGGGCCTATGGCTGGACCCACCTGCGCGCCACCGGCCCCGGGCCGGGCTTTGTGAGCGGCAATGGGCGCATCGAGGCCACCGAGATCGACATTGCCACCAAGACCCCGGGCCGGGTGCTCGACATCCTGGTCGGCGAAGGCGATCTGGTCAGCGCCAACCAGCCGCTGGCCCACATGCAGATGCAGAGCCTGGAGGCCCAGCGCGACGAAGCCCGGGCGCGCCAGCGCCAGGCCGTGACCGGTGTGGCCAGCGCCGAAGCCCAGGTGGCCATGCGCGAAAGCGATGCCGCCGCCGCCCAAGCGGCCGTGGCCGCCCGCGAAGCTGACCTGGACAATGCCCAGCGCCGTCTGGCGCGCTCCACCGACCTGAGCCGCGACGGCGCCGCCTCGCAGCAGGAACTGGACGACGACCGGGCCCGCGCCCGCAGCGCCACGGCCGCCGTGGCCGCCGCCCGCGCCCAACTGGCCGCGGCCCAGAGCGCCATCGCCGCCGCCCGCTCGCAGGTGGGCAGCGCCCATGCCGCCGTCGTGGCCGGTGACGCCACCGTGGCCCGCATCCAGACCGAGATCGACGACGGCACCCTGGTGGCCCCGCGCGCCGGCCGCGTGCAGTACCGCGTGGCCCAGCCCGGCGAGGTGCTGGGCGCGGGTGGCAAGGTGCTGAACCTGGTGGACCTGTCCGAGGTGAACATGGGCTTTTTCGTGCCCGAGACCGTGGCCGGTCGCCTGGCCGTGGGCAGCGAGGTGCACCTGGTACTGGATGCCGCGCCGCAGTACGTGATCCCGGCCAAGGTGTCGTATGTGGCGGCCACCGCCCAGTTCACGCCCAAGACGGTCGAGACCGCCAGCGAGCGCCAGAAGCTGATGTTCAAGGTGAAGGCCCAGATCGACCGCGAGCTGCTGCGCCGCCATCTGCAGCAGGTCAAGACCGGCCTGCCCGGTGTGGCCTGGCTCAAGCTCGACCCCCAGGCCGAATGGCCCGCTGAACTGGCCGTGAAGGTGCCCCAGTGAGTGAAGCCTGCGCCAGCCTCCACGCGGTGAGCCTGCGCCACGGGGCCACCCTGGCCCTGGACAACATCACGCTGAGCCTGCCCGCGGGCTGCCGCGTGGGCCTGATCGGCCCCGACGGCGTGGGCAAGTCCAGCCTGCTGTCGCTGCTGGCCGGCGCCCGCGCGGTGCAGCAAGGTCGGGTCGAGACCCTGGGCGGCGACATGGCCAGCAGCGCCCACCGCGATGCCGTGTGCCCGCGCATCGCCTACATGCCGCAGGGCCTGGGCAAGAACCTCTACCCCACCTTGTCGGTGGAGGAAAACCTGCAGTTCTTCGGCCGCCTGTTCGGCCACAGCCCGGCCGAGCGCCGCCGCCGCATCGACAGCCTCACCGCCAGCACCGGGCTGTCGCCCTTCCTGAGCCGACCGGCCGGCAAGCTGTCGGGCGGCATGAAGCAGAAGCTGGGCCTGTGCTGCGCGCTGATCCACGACCCCGACCTGCTGATCCTGGATGAACCCACCACGGGCGTGGACCCGCTGTCGCGCAGCCAGTTCTGGGACCTGATCGACCGCATCCGCACCGAACGCCCGAGCATGAGCGTGATCGTGGCCACCGCCTACATGGAAGAGGCCGAGCGCTTCGACTGGCTGGTGGCCATGGATGCAGGCAAAGTGCTGGCCACGGGCAGTGCCCCCGAACTGCGCCAGCAGGCCGGCGCCGACACCCTGGAGGCCGCCTTCATTGCCCTGCTGCCCGAAGAGCGCCGCCGCGGTCACCAGGCCGTGCAGGTGCCGCCGCTGGACGCGGCGGCCGATCACAACATCGCCATCGAAGCCCAGGGCCTGACCATGCGCTTTGGCGATTTTGTGGCGGTGGACCATGTGGACTTCCGCATCCGGCGCGGTGAGATCTTCGGCTTTCTGGGCTCGAACGGCTGCGGCAAGTCGACCACCATGAAGATGCTGACTGGGCTGCTCAGTGCCACCGAGGGGCAGGCCTTGCTGTTCGGCCAGACCGTCAACCCCAACGACCTGGCGATTCGTCGGCGCGTGGGCTATATGTCGCAGGCCTTCTCGCTGTACAGCGAGCTCACGGTCGAACAGAACCTGGTGCTGCATGCACGCCTGTTCGGTGTGCCCGAGTCCGAGGTGGCCGGACGTGTGGCACACATGGTGCAGCGCTTCAGCCTCAGCGAGGTGGTGGGCAGCCTGCCCGAGAACCTGCCCCTGGGCATGCGCCAGCGCCTGTCGCTGGCAGTGGCCATGGTGCACCAGCCCGAGCTGCTGATCCTGGACGAGCCCACCTCGGGCGTGGACCCGGTGGCCCGCGACCTGTTCTGGCAGCTGATGATCGACCTGGCCCGCCAGGACGGGGTCACCATCTTCATTTCGACCCATTTCATGAACGAGGCCGAGCGCTGCGACCGCATCTCGCTGATGCATGCGGGCCGTGTGCTGGTCAGCGACACGCCGGCGGCCATCGTGCGCCAGCGCGGTGCGGCCACCCTGGAGGCCGCTTTCATCAGTCACCTGCGCGAGGCCACCGGCGACGAGGCCGCCCCCCAGGCCACTGCACCCGCAGCGACCGCCCCTGAAACAGCGGTGCCCCCCCATTCCGGCACACCGGCACGGCGCAAGCGCTTCAGCCTGGCCCGGGCCCTGAGCTATTCGCTGCGCGAGGCCCTGGAACTGCAGCGCGACCCCGTGCGCGCCACCCTGGCCTTGCTGGGCACGGCCATCCTGATGTTCATCATCGGCTATGGCATCAGCCTGGACGTGGAAGACCTGTCTTACGCGGTGCTGGACCGCGACCAGACGGTGCTGAGCCAGAACTACGCCCTCAACCTGTCGGGCTCGCGCTACTTCATCGAACGCCCCCCCATCACCAGCGATGCCGAATTGGACCGCCGCCTGCGCAGCGGCGAGCTGGCCGTGGCCATCGAGATCCCGCCCGGCTTTGCCCGCGACCTGGAGCGCGGCCAGACCGTGAGCGTGGGGGCCTGGGTGGACGGCGCCATGCCCACCCGCGCCGAGACCGTGCGCGGCTATGTGCAGGCCCTGCACATGGGCTGGATCGCCGAGCAGGCCGAACAGCGCCTGGGCGTGCGCCTGGCCGCCGCCAGCCAGATCGAAACCCGCTACCGCTACAACCCCGATGTGAAAAGCCTGCCCGCCATGGTGCCGGCGGTGATCCCGATGCTGCTGATGATGATCCCGGCCATGCTGACGGCCCTGTCGGTGGTGCGCGAGAAAGAGCTGGGCTCGATCATCAACCTGTACGTCACGCCCGTCACGCGCATGGAGTTTCTGCTGGGCAAACAACTGCCCTATGTGGTGCTGGCGATGTTCAATTTCGCCCTCATGACCGTGCTGGCCGCCACCGTGTTCGGGGTGCCGGTGAAGGGCAGTGTGGCCACACTCACGCTGGCTGCCTTGCTGTTCGTGATCAGCGCCACGGGCTTCGGTCTGCTGGCCTCGACCTTCACGCGCAGCCAGATCGCGGCCATGTTCGTGACCATGATCGGCACCCTGATCCCCTGCGTGCAGTTTGCCGGCCTGCTCAACCCGGTGTCCTCGCTGGAGGGCACAGGCGCCCTGATCGGGGCGGTGTACCCGGCCACCCACTTTCTGACCATCAGCCGCGGTGTGTTCAGCAAGGCGCTGGACCTGGGGGCGCTGACCGGTTCATTCTGGCCGCTGGCGGCCTCGATCCCGGTGATCCTGGGCCTGGCCGTGGCGCTGCTGAGAAAGCAGGAGAACTGAGCCATGAGTCGACTCAAGAACATCTATCGCCTGGGCGTGAAAGAGCTGTGGAGCCTGATCCGCGACCCGATGATGCTGGTGCTGATCGCCTACACCTTCACGCTGTCGATCTACGTGGCCGCCACGGCCATGCCCGAGACGCTGCACAACGCCGCCATCGCGATCGTCGACGAAGACGGCTCGCCACTGTCGGGGCGCATTGCGCAGGCCTTCTACCCGCCACACTTCAACACGCCGCGCCTGCTGACCCTGACCGAGATGGATGCGGGCATGGACAGCGGCGACTACACCTTTGTGCTGGACATCCCACCGGACTTCCAGGCCGATGTGCTGGCCGGCAAGGCGCCGCGGGTGCAGCTCAATGTGGACGCCACGCGCATGAGCCAGGCCTTCACGGGCAGCAGCTACATCCAGCAGATGGTGTCCGACGAGGTGACCGAGTTCGTGCGCCGTTACCGCGCCCCGACCCGGCTGCCGGTGGAATTGAATGTGCACACCCGCTTCAACCCCAACCTGGAGCAGTCGTGGTTCGGCTCGCTGATGGAGATCATCAACAACGTCACCATGCTGTCCATCATCCTGACCGGTGCAGCCCTGATCCGCGAGCGCGAGCACGGCACCATCGAGCATCTGCTGGTGATGCCCGTGCGCCCGCTGGAGATCATGCTGGCCAAGGTCTGGGCCATGGGCCTGGTGGTGTGGAGTGCGGCGCTGATCGCGCTGATCTTCGTGGTGCAAGGGGCTTTGCACGTGCCCATCCAAGGCTCGCTGGCGTTGTTCATGCTGGCGGTGGCGCTGCACTTGTTCGCCACCACCTCGATGGGCATCTTCCTGGCCACGGTGGCCCGCTCGATGCCTCAGTTCGGCATGCTGCTGGTGCTGGTGCTGCTGCCCCTGGAACTGCTGTCGGGCGGCATGACGCCACGCGAAAGCATGCCCCGCCTGGTGCAGGACCTGATGCAGGCGGCCCCCACCACCCACTTCGTGACCGTGGCCCAGGCCATCCTGTACCGGGGCGCCGGCCTCGATGTGGTGTGGCCGGCACTGCTGGCCATTGCGGTGATCGGCAGTGTGCTGTTCAGCGCCGCGCTGGCCCGCTTTCGCAACACCATCAGCCAGATGGCATGAACGCCTGAGGCTCTGATGCCGTCGGAGACCCTGTCACAACCCGGTCATGCAGCCCACCGATACCCGCTGAGCCTCAGCCCCCGACGCTGACCTATCCTGTCGAAACGCCTTCAAAGAGGAACGATCCATGCCGCCAGAGACCCTTTCGCCCGCGCCCTTGGAGGCGCTGCAGACGGTGCGCAACCGCACCTTTGACGAGATCGCCGTGGGCGACTCCGAATCGATCCGTCGCCAGCTCACGGCCGAGGACATCCAGCTCTTCGCCATCCTATCGGGCGACGTGAACCCGCAGCACCTGGACGCCGATTACGCCGCCGCGTCGCGCTTTCATGGCGTGATCGCCCACGGCATGCTGGGCGGCGCGCTGATCTCGGCCGTGCTGGGCACGCGACTGCCCGGGCCAGGCACCATCTACCTCGGCCAGACCCTGCAGTTCATGGCCCCGGTGCGCATCGGCGACACGCTGGACGTGCAGGTCACGGTGACCGAGCGCGAGGAAACCAAGCGCCGCCTCAAGCTGGCCTGCAGTTGCGTCAATCAGGACGGGGTGACCGTGATCCGTGGCGAAGCGCAGGTGATCGCCCCCACCGAATCGGTATCGCGCCCGCGCAGCACCCTGCCCGAGGTGCACCTGAGCGCCGGCAACGACGGCCCACGCCGCCTGCTGGCCGAAGCCCGCCCGCTGGGCCCGATCCGCATGGCCGTGGTCCACCCCTGCGACGCCCTGAGCCTGTCCGCCGCCCTCGATGCGCAGGCCGCCGGCCTGATCACCCCCGTGCTGGTGGCGCCCCGTGCACGCCTGGCGTCAGTGGCCGCCGAAGCCGGCCTGAGCCTGGACGGCCTGCTCATCGAAGACGTGCCGCACAGCCATGCCGCGGCCGACCGCGCGGTCGAGCTGGTTCGGCAGGGTCAGGCCGAAGCCCTGATGAAGGGCAGCCTGCACACCGACGAACTCATGGCCGCCGTGGTGTCGGCCGAGCACGGCCTGCGCACCAAGCGCCGCATCAGCCACTGCTTTCTAATGCAGACCCCGGCCTACCCGCGACCCTTCATCATCACCGACGCGGCCATCAACATCGCCCCCGGCCTGGACGCCAAGGCCGACATCGTGCGCAATGCCATCGAACTGGCCCACGCCATCGGTGTGGCCCAGCCGCGGGTGGCCATCCTGGCCGCGGTGGAAACGGTCAACCCCGCCATGCCGGCCACGCTGGACGCCGCCGCCCTGTGCAAGATGGCCGACCGAGGCCAGATCAGCGGCGCCCTGCTTGATGGCCCGCTGGCCTTTGACAACGCGGTCTCGGCCGCGGCGGCCCACATCAAGGGCATCCAGTCCGAGGTGGCCGGACGTGCCGATGTGCTGGTGGTGCCCGACCTCGAAAGCGGCAACATGCTGGCCAAGCAGCTGGAGTACCTGGGCGGCGCCGCCAGTGCCGGCATCGTGCTGGGCGCGCGCGTGCCCATCGTGCTGACCAGCCGGGCCGACTCGCGCGAAAGCCGCATCAGCTCGTGCGCGATTGCCGTGCTGCTGGCCCACCGCTACCGTGCCACCCCCCCTTGAGGAGCGCCATGAACACGCACATCCTGGTCCTGAACTGCGGCTCGTCGAGCATCAAGTTCGCCCTCTTCGACGCCAGCCGGCCGCCTCTGCCGCGCAGTCCGGTCTGGGGCGGCAAGATCGAAGGCATTGGCGGCCCCCAGGCCACCCACGGTGAAACCGGTCAGCCCCCGGTGGGCCTGAGCCTGGACCCGACCCAGCCCTACCACGCAGCCCTCGAACACATTGAGCGCCGCGTGCTGGCCCAGCCCGGCGCGCAACACCTGGCGGCGGTGGCGCACCGGGTGGTGCATGGCGGGTCCAAGTACTTCGAGCCGGTGGCGGTGAACACCCAGGTGCTGGCCGACCTGCGCGAGTACATTCCGCTGGCACCACTGCACCAGCCCTTTGCCCTGGAGGCCATCGAGGCCCTGCTGGAGCGCCAGCCCCAGTTGCTGCAGGTGGCCTGCTTTGACACGGCCTTTCACCATACCCTGCCCCAGGTCGAGCAGATGTTGCCCCTGCCCTATGCGGCCTGGGAGCGGGGGCTGCGCCGCTACGGCTTTCATGGCCTGTCGTACGCCTACCAGGCCCTGGTGCTGCCCGAGCGCCACGGCGCTGTGGCCCATGGCCGCACCGTGGTGGCCCACCTGGGCTCCGGCGCCAGCCTGTGCGCTCTGAACGATCTGAAAAGCGTGGCCACCACCATGGGCTTCTCGGCCCTGGATGGCCTGATGATGGGCACGCGCTGTGGCGCGCTCGACCCTGGCGCGGTGATCTACCTGATGGAAATCGAGAAACTGAGCCTGCAGCAGGTCGCCCATGTGCTGTACCACGAGTCGGGCCTGCTGGGGGTGTCGGGCCTGTCCTCCGATCCGCGTGTGCTGCTGGCCCACGAGGCCGGCAATGAGCGTGCCCGCGCCGCGCTTGACCTCTATGTGCGGCGCATCGTGCGCGAGATCGGTGCCCTGGTGGCCGTGCAGGGCGGGCTGGACCTGCTGGTCTTCACCGCCGGCGTGGGGGAACACAACGCCGAGATCCGTTCGCGCATCTGCCAGCAACTGGGCTTTTTGGGTCTGCGCCTGGACAACGCCGCCAACCAGGCCCACCAGGCCTGCATCTCGGCGCCCGACAGCGCGGTGCGGGTGGCCGTCGAGCCGGCCAACGAGGAATGGGTGGCGGCCCGGGCGGCGGCCCGGCTGGTGGGGTTGGCGGTTGACAGCGATGGCAGGTAGCTCACAGATGTCAAAGCAGGCATGGATTCTGGCGTGCGGGTGAAGCCCGCGTGACCCTGATCGAATCACCAATGCGCAGGCTTGCTGGCGGGCTTCTTGCGTGTAGGCACGTTGATCGGCATTTGCGCTTGCGCCAATTCATCGTCCCGGATGTATCGGCGAACCCAGTGAGCCAAGTCCGTCAATCTTTTGTTGGGCACCTTGCCCGTGCCTGCACTCGGCTCACGCAATGGCATCACCAACCCAATTTTGACCGCAGGAACATCTGCGCGCACCCTGCGCAATGCGGGCTCCAGATCGCTGTCGTTCGAACAAATCACCAATTGCTCACTCTGCCCCAGCACCGCATCGCGATAGATGTGCAGGGCCATGTTCACATCCGTCTGCTTCTCCTCAATCATCCAGACTGGCAACACATCGTTCTTGTCGGGTGCCTGCCCCGGTTCGTACCGGGGCAATGCCGTGGGCTCAAAGACATGAAACCCCTGGATGATTTCCAGCAACTGCGGATGGCGGGCTCGCAATGCGCGGTGGTATTGGGTTTGCGCTTGAGCCGACGCCTCACCATGCCGGGCATAGGATGCTTTGATGGGCGCAGTGAAAAATTTGATCGTGTCGACGACCGCAGAGGGGTCCTGAATCTGGACGATGCGATCTCTGAACAGAGCGGCCACATCGAGCCATTTGTAAGGTGTGCCTTTGAGTCGCGAGTAATACAGGTTGAAGCCGTCGACGTAGATCGTTGTTCGAGACACTTGGGAATCCACCCATGAAAAAGCCACCTTGCGGTGGCCTTTTCGCCCCAAGCCTGAGTCAACCAAATGACACCGCGAGGGGATTGTAGGAAGCCATTTTAGCGGTCCGCCTGTGATCTGTACGGGCCAGAACAGTGCAAAGACCGCCGCTCATCCAGCCTCAGCCCACTGCCCCTAGCCATGAGCCATGAGGCACATCGGATCCCATTGATGTAGAGACCTCAAGGCTGGCCCAGGTCCATCAGCAGCCGGGTGGTCAGGTACAGGCGGGGCACGATGGAATCGACCTCGATGTACTCGTCCCGGGCGTGGTAGCCGAAACCGGCCAGGCCAAAACTCTCGACCACGGCCGCCTTGCCCGAGCGGCTGGCAAAGCCGGCATCGGTGGCCGCACCCACCATGTCAACCAGGGCCAAAGGGCGGCCATCCAGCTCAGCGTAGATGCCTTGGGCACGCTGGGCCACGGCCCGACCTGTGGCAGAAGCCAGGTAGGGCGGGCGCCCGATGGTCATGGTGACGGTGGTCTCGGTGTCGGGCACCACCTTGTTGCGTTGCACGGCCGCCTGCAGCTTTTCGTTCAAGGCTTCTGCCGCACCAGGCTGGGTGGTGCGCACATCGGCGCCCGCGGTGGCCAGTTCGGGAATCTGGTTGCGCACCGTGCCCGACTGCGAAGTGGTCCAGTTCAGTTGGGCGCCGGGCACGCTCTTGGCGATGTCGCGGGTCTGCACCAGTTGGTTCGACAGTTCGATCAAGGCGTTGCGGCCCAGCTCGGGGGCCGCACCGGCGTGCGAAGCTTTGCCCTTGACCTGCAGGGTCACGGTGGCCGTGCCGGCCGCCCCCAGCAGCAGCCCCTCCTGGCGCGCCACGGCCTTGGCGGCCGTGGGCTCGAAGGACAGCACCACATCCTGCTGCGCACCCAGGGTGGCAATGGTCTCGCCCGAACCGATCGAGCCCACCTCTTCGTCGGGGTTGAACAGCACGGTCAGGGTGGCGTAGTCGGTCCAGCCCCGCTCACGCAGCAAAGCCAGTGAATGCAGGATGACCGCGATGCCGCCCTTGTCATCGGCAATGCCCGGGCCATAGATGCGGCCACCCTCCACCTTGTAGGCCTGGGTCTTGAGGATGCCGGGCTGGTAAACCGTGTCCATGTGCGCCTGCAGCATCAGGTGCTTGCGCCCCGTGCCCTGCAGGGTGCCGATCACGATGTCGGCCCCAGCGCCCGCCGTGGTCTTGCGGCGCTCGGTCTTGAAGCCCAGGGCCTGCAGCCGCTGCTCGGTGAACGCCGCCATGCGGGCCAGGCCCGCCACATCCGAGCTGCCCGATTCGATCATCACCATCTCACGGAGGCTCTCGATCACGGCCGGCTGGGCTTTTTCGGCCGCCGCCTTCAGGGTCGCATCAGGGGCGGCAAGCGCCCCGATGGAGCCAGCAGCCAAACAAAGAGCGCTCAGCCAGCGGGCGGGTTGGGAAAGACGGAAGGGCATGGGGAATCTCCTGGCAGTCAATGAGGGTTTGAGACAGCGGTGCGCAAACTATAGCCAGCCCGAGGGGACTGGCTGCTCGCCCAGGTGACAGCAGCCCAAGGGCACAATATCAACCCGAATCCATACACCCCCTGCCCCCCGACATGCCCCGCATCCAGTTCACGCTGCCCGAGCGCTTCCTTTTCTCGACCGACATCCAAATCTACATCAGCCACGTCAATCAGGGCGGTCACCTCGACAACGCACAGTTGCTGACCCTGGTGTCCGAGGCACGCGTGCGCTTTTTCAAATGGCTGGGCTACCGCGAGTCGGGGGTGGAGGGGCTGAGCATCGTGGTGGGCGACATCGTGGCCCAGTACAAATCCGAGGGTTTTCACGGCGAAACCATGCAGGTCGAGATGCTGCCCGAAGACTTCAACCGCTATGGCTTCGACCTGGTGTTCCGCATGACCGAGCGCGACTCGGGCCGCGAGGTGGCCCGCGGCAAGATCGGGGTGGTGTTTGTGGGCCGGGTCGACAAGAAGGTGACCCTGGTGCCCGAGGCCTTCCTGGCGCGGCTGGCAGCCGCCCAGGCCTGACCTCACGGCTTCTTGATCCAGCCCCCTGGCGCGCCGCACGGGGCGTGGCACCATGGGTGAATTTTCCCCCACCCCTGAGCCCACGATGAACCCGACCTCCTGGCTGGCCTACGACCACTATGCCTACGCTGCCTTTGCCGTGCTGGGCACGCTGGCGGCGGTGCTGTTCATTCAATGGGCGCTGCTGCGCTCGCGCTGGGCCGGCTGGCTGCAGGGTCTGCAGGGGGTGGCGCCGCCGTTCATCAACATCATTGGCGTGCTGTTCGGCCTGACGCTGGCCTTTTTGGCCAACGACACCTGGAGCGCCCACGACAAGGCCATGTCGGCCGTCTACCAGGAGGCTGACGCCCTGCGCACCTTGCGCGTGCTGGGCCACGACCTGCCTGCGCCGCTGCACCAGGCGCTCGACGAAACGGTGCTGGCCTATGCCCGTGCCAGCGCGGCCGAGTGGCCTGAGCTGGCTCGGCGCGAGCAGAGCCCGGCCGTGCAGGCCCAGGGCGAGGCCTTGCTGCACCTGCTGGCCAGCCGGGCGGTGGAGCAAGCCGCCGGCGCCGGCGTGCAGGCCCAGATGCTGCGCGAGGCGCGGCTGCTGGCGGGCCAGCGTGACCTGCGCATTGCCCTCAGCCAGACCCACATCAACCCGCTGAAATGGCTGGGCATGGCGTTTCTGGGCTTTGTCACGCTGTTGTCGGTGGCGGTGGTGCACATCGACCGGCCCCGGGTGGTGGCCACGGCCACCGTGCTGTTTGCCCTGGCGGCGGCCCCCACGGCCACCATCGTGCTGATCCAGGGCAACCCCTTCCAGCAGCCCACGGCTGTGACACCGGCGCCGCTGTTGGCGGCCACGGGCAGCCCCTGAGGCCTGGGCAGGGCCTCCTATAATCAGCCGCCTTGGGACTACCCCAAGGCGTGGCCCGACCGGCCCTCTGGGCCGGCCCTGGCTTCTTAACCCCCAATACACACCAGCGTGCGCGTGAAGTCGGTTGCGATGACCCCACAGCCATCGGTCGCCTGCGCGCTGGCCACCCGTCCACACGCCGGCCCATGCCCCCTTTGAAACCTCAAGCCCCGGCCGGCAGGCCCTCCCCCGGCTCCGGGCTGCAGCGCGGCCGCGCCGGGCTCTGGACCTGGCTGGGCCTGTTCGCGCTGGCCCTGTTGTGGCTGCTGCCCCTGGGCACCCGGGCCCTGATCACCCCCGACGAGGGCCGCTACGCCACCCTGTCGCTGGGCATGCTGCACAGCGGCGACTGGATCACCCCGCGCCTGAACGGCCTGCTGTATTTTGAAAAGCCGCCCCTGCAGTACTGGGGTGGGGCGCTGGCCATGGCCGTGCTGGGGGTGAGCGACTTCAGCGCCCGGCTGTGGTCCGGCCTGGCCGGGCTGCTGACCCTGGGCCTGGTGGGCCACACCGCCAGCCGGCTGTGGGGCGAGCGCACCGGCCGCATTGCGCTGCTGACCGGCGCGGGCACCACCTGGCTGGTGCTGAACAGCCATTTTTTGTCGCTTGATGCCGGCCTGTGTGCGGCCCTGACGTTGGCGCTGTGCGGCTTTCTGCTGGGCCAGCAGGCGCAGGCCGAGGGGCGGCCGCGCAGCGGCTGGATGCTGGCGGCCTGGGCCGGCCTGGCGCTGGCGGTGCTCAGCAAGGGCCTGGTGGGCCTGCTGATCCCGGGCGCGGTGCTGGTGTTGCACAGCCTGTGGCGGCTCGATTTCCGCATCTGGCGGGCCATGCGCTGGGGCCCGGGCCTGCTGCTGTTCGCCCTGATCACCGTGCCCTGGTTCTGGGCGGTGTCGGCGCGCAACCCCGACTTTGCCTGGTTCTTTTTTGTGCACGAGCACTTTGACCGCTACCTCAAGCCCGACCACAACCGCTCGGGCCCGGTCTGGTACTTTTTGCCCTTTCTGCTGCTGGGTTTTCTGCCCTGGACCAGCGCCCTGCCCTGGCTGACCCGGGTGCGCCGCAGCGACTTTGCGCCGAGCTTTCTGCTCTTGTGGGCGGGCTTTGTGCTGCTGTTCTTCAGCATCTCCAGCTCCAAGCTGCCCTCGTACATCCTGCCCATGTTCCCGGCCCTGGTGCTGCTGCTGGCCCCGGCCATCGAGCGCGCCAGCCAGCGGGCCCTGGCCTGGCACCTGGGGCTGCCGGCCCTGCTGTGGCTGGGCGGCGGCCTGGCCTGGCTGCTGGCCGAGCGCATCGCGGGCAGCGACAGCGACCCGATCGTGGCGCACACCCTGCTCAACGGCATCGGCCTGGCCAGCGCCCTGTTTCTGAGCGCCTGTGGCCTGGCCTGGTGGCTGCTGCGCCGCCACCGCCGACTGCTGGCCGTGGGGGTGGTGGCCATCAGCCACTGTGCCTGCGTGCTGATCGGCCTGCAGGCGCACAACGGCTACGGTTTGCAGAAAAGCAGCGCGGAGCTGGTGCAGGCGGTGCCCGAGGCCTTCGACCCCGCCGTGCCGGTGTACGCCGTGCGCAGCTACGACCAGACCCTGCCCTTTTACCTGCGCCGCCCGGTCACCCTGGTGGACTACCGCGACGAGTTCAGCTTTGGCGAGCAGCACGAGCCCCAGCGCTGGATCGCCAGCCTGCCCGAGTTCGTGGCCCGCTGGCAGGCCGAGCCGCGTGGCGTGGCCTACCTCGAAGGCGATACGCTGAAAGAACTCACCGCCCTGGGCCTGCAGGCCCGGGTGGTGCTGCGTGACGACCGCCGCGTGCTGCTGGCCAAGCCCTGAGCCCTCACATCCCCCTTTTGCTGCCCCACACCCCCATGAAAATCACCGACTTCCTGTTTGTCCTGGCCGGCGTGCTGCTGAACGCGGGCGCCCAGCTGCTGCTCAAATCGGGCGCCAGCGCGGTCGGGCCGATCCAGGGCTTCGAGGGCCTGCGCAACGTGGCACTCACCTTGGCCTTCCACCCCGGGGTGATCGGCGGCCTGTTCTGCTATGTGCTGAGCGTGGTGCTGTGGATCGTGGCCCTGTCGCGCGTCGATGTGAGCATGGCCTACCCCATGCTGTCGATCGGCTATGTGGTCAATGCGCTGCTGGCCTCGGCCCTGCTGGGCGAGGTGATCTCGGCCCAGCGCTGGGGCGGCATGGCCATCATCTTGTTGGGCGTCGCTATCATCGCCCGCAGCTGAACCCGCCTCTTGGAGCCCCTCTTGCAAGCCTTTCTGCCTTTCACCCGCCCCTCGATCGACGAAGCCACCATTGAAGATGTGGGCGCCGTGCTGCGCTCAGGTTGGCTGACCACCGGCCCGCGCTGCCAGGCCCTGGAGGCCGCGCTGTCGGCCCGCTTTGGTGGCCGCCCGGTGCGCCTGGCCAGCTCGGCCACCGCCACCCTGGAGCTGGGCCTGCGGCTGGCCGGCGTGGGCCCCGGCGACGAGGTGATCACCACCGCCCTGACCTGGGTGGCCACCGGCAACGTGATCCTGCAGGTGGGGGCCCGCCCCGTGCTGGTGGACATCGACCCCGCCACCCGCAACTTCGACCTGGACCTGGTGGAAGCCGCCATCACCCCGCGGACCAAAGCCCTGCTGCCGGTGGACCTGGCCGGCCTGCCGGTAGACCGACAGCGCCTGTATGACATCGCCCAGCGCCATGGCCTGCGCGTGATCGAGGACGCGGCCCAGTCCATGGGCGCGAACTGGGCCGGCGAAGAGATCGGCCTGAAGGGCGACCTGGTGTCGTTCAGCTTCCATGCCAACAAGAACATGACCACGGCCGAAGGCGGCTGCCTGGTGATGAACAACGAAGACGAGGCCCGACGTTTCGAGCGCCTGCGCCTGCAAGGCGTGGTGCGCTTCCCCGACGGCAGCGCCGATGTGGAAGAGCTGGGGGGCAAATGCAACCTGACCGACGTGGCCGCGGCCATCGGGCTGGGCCAGCTCAAGCAACTCGACGGCTTCAACCAGCGCCGCATCGCGCTGGCCCAGCGCTACTTTGAGCTGTTCCCGCGCGATCTGGGCTTTGATTTGCCGCTGGCCGATTTCAAGCAGAGCAACTGGCACATGTTCCAGCCGCTGCTGCCCGTGGGCCTGGCCCGGGCCGATTTCATCGCCCGCATGCGCGAGCAGGGCATCGGCATCGGGGTGCACTACCCGGCCATGCACCTGTTCACGCTGTACCGCAAAATGGGCCACTTTGAAGGCCAGTTCCCGCACGCTGAAGACGTGGGCCGCCGCACCGTGACCCTGCCCTTGTTCCCGGCCATGGCCGACAGCGATGTCGACCGCGTGTGCGCAGCCGTGCGCCTGGCCTTGTCCTGATTTTTTGGTGAGCCGCTTTTGAACACCACTCTTGCCTCCCCCCCGCACGCCGACCGCCACCCGGACGATCCGGTGCTGAGCGTGGTCATTCCGGTCTACAACGAAGAAGACGGCCTGGCCCAGCTGTTTGCGCGCCTCTACCCCGCACTCGATCAACTGGGCGTGCGCTACGAGGTGGTGTTCGTCAACGACGGCAGCCGCGACCGCTCGCCGGGCATCCTGGCCGAGCAGTTCGACCGGCGCCCCGACGTGACCCGGGTAATCCTGTTCAACGGCAATTTCGGCCAGCACCGCGCCATCCTGGCCGGCTTTGCGCACTGCCGCGGCGAGCGCATCGTGACCCTGGATGCCGACCTGCAGAACCCGCCCGAAGACATCGCCACCCTGCTGGCCAAGATGGATGAAGGCCACGACTACGTGGGCTCAATCCGCCGCCAGCGCCATGATGTGGCCTGGCGCAAGTGGGCCAGCAAGGCCATGAACCGCCTGCGCGCCAAGCTCACCCGCATCGACATCACCGACCAGGGCTGCATGCTGCGCGCCTACAGCCGCAACATCGTGTCGCTGATCAACCAGTGCGGCGAGATGAACACCTTCATCCCGGCGCTGGCCTACCAGTTCTCACGCAACCCGGCCGAGGTGGTGGTGGGCCACGAGGAGCGCTTTGCCGGTGAATCGAAATACTCGCTGTACAGCCTGATCCGGCTCAACTTCGACCTGGTGACCAGCTTCTCGGTGGTGCCGCTGCAATGGTTCTCGCTGATGGGCATGGCCATCTCGGCCGGCGCCGGGCTGCTGGTGCTGCTGCTGATCGGGCGACGCATCGTGATCGGCCCCGAGGAAGGCGGCCTGTTCACCCTGTTCGCGATCGCCTTCTTCCTGATCGGCCTGGCCCTGTTCGGCATCGGCCTGATCGGCGAGTACGTGGGCCGCATCTACAGCGAGGTGCGGCAACGCCCGCGCTACGTGATTAGCGCCATCCTGGAGCAGAAGCGATGAGCGCACCCAGTGCCGTCGTCTTCGCCTACCACAACGTGGGCGTGCGCCTGCTCAAGGTGCTGATCGACGCCGGGGTGCAGATCCGGCTGGTGGTCACCCATGCCGACAACCCGAACGAAACCATCTGGTTTGGCAGCGTGGCCCAGGTGGCGGCCGAACATGGCCTGCCCTGCATCACGCCCGAGACGGCCGACAGCCCCGAGCTGCTCAGCCAGTTGCAGGCCCTGGCTCCCGACCACCTGTTCTCGTTCTATTACCGCTACATGCTGCCTCAGGCGCTGCTCGAAGTGCCCCGGCGCGGCGCCTACAACCTGCACGGTTCGCTGCTGCCGCGCTACCGAGGCCGGGCCCCGGTGAACTGGGCCGTGGTGCGCGGCGAACGCGAGATCGGCGCCACCCTGCATGTGATGAACGCCAAGCCCGACCACGGGGCCATCGTCGACCAGCAGGCCGTGCCCATCCTGAGCAACGACACCGCCCGCGAGGTGTTCGACAAGGTCACACTGGCCGCCGAACTGGTGCTGGCCCGCTGCCTGCCCGGCTTGTTGGCCGGCACCGCCGTGCTGCAGCCGCAGCAACACATCGCCGGCCAGTACTTCGGCCGCCGCACGCCTGAAGACGGGCGCATTCCGGCCACAGCCACGGCCTGGCAGGCGCACAACCGGGTGCGCGGCGTGGCCCCGCCCGACTACCCCGGCGCCTTCTTCGACACGGCAGGCGGGCGCCTCCAGATCGACCGCACCCTGTGGCTCGGTCCGCCGGGCCCGGCGGATCAAGAGGGGTGCACGCCCCCCGCAGAGAACAGGCTGGCCCTGCTGGTGCAGGACGGTCGCCTGCTGCTGCGCGGCGCCGACGGCGTGCTGCTGCCAGTGCTGGCCGCGCGGCTCGATGGCAGCGCGCTGGACGCAGCCCGTTTTCAATCGCTTTACCCCGGGCAGGCGCTGACGCCTCGCGACTGAGCGAAAATCCCGGCATTGACAGGAAAAAATCTTGAAAAACGTCCTCATCCTTGGCGTCAACGGCTTCATCGGCCACCACCTGACGCGCCACATCATCGAAACCACCGACTGGCACATCTACGGCATGGACATGCAGTCCGAGCGCGTGCAGCCCTGGATGGACCACCCCCGCTTCCACTTCTTTGAAGGTGACATCACCATCAACAAAGAGTGGATCGAGTACCACGTGCGCAAGTGCGACGTGGTGCTGCCCCTGGTGGCCATCGCCACCCCGGCCACCTATGTGAGCGACCCGCTGCGCGTGTTCGAGCTCGACTTTGAGGCCAACCTCGAGATCGTGCGCCACTGCGTCAAGTACAAGAAACGCATCGTGTTCCCGAGCACCAGCGAGGTGTACGGCATGTGCGGCGACGACGAGTTCGATCCCGAGGCCTCGCCCCTGGTCTACGGCCCGATCAACAAGCCGCGCTGGATCTACGCCTGCTCCAAGCAGCTGCTCGACCGCGTGATCCACGCCTACGGCCAGCAGCACGGCCTGGACTACACCCTGTTCCGCCCCTTCAACTGGATCGGCCCGGGCCTGGACAACCTGCACACCGCCAAGGAAGGCTCCAGCCGCGTGATCACCCAGTTCCTGGGCCACATCGTGCGCGGCGAGCCGATCAAGCTGGTGGACGGCGGGGCCCAGCGCCGCTGCTTCACTGACATCGACGACGGCATCCGCGCGCTGATGCTGATCCTGGCCAACCAGGACGGCTGCGCCACCCGCAACATCTACAACATCGGCAACCCGAGCAACGACCTGTCGGTGCGCGAGCTGGTGGGCGAGATGATGGCCCTGGCCGCCAGCATCCCCGAGTACCGCGACCACGCGGCCCAGGTCACCGTGCTGGAGACCACCTCGGCCGAGTACTACGGCAAGGGCTACCAGGACGTGGAACGCCGCGTGCCCAAGATCGCCAACACCCAGGCCGACCTGGGCTGGAAGCCTGAGGTGACCATGCAGCAGGCCTTGGCCCGCCTTTTTGAACATTACAAAGACCAGTTGGACAGCGCCCGCGGCTTGATCAATTGATGGCTCCCCCCCTGAGTCGCTTCGCGCCTTCCCCCGACCGGGGGACGACACCCGTGGCCGGGCAACGCCCGCTCCACGGTGTCCGCTGGCCTGGCCTGCTCCGCGGCCTTTTGAATGTTGAGTGCTTTGGGGGTTCAGACATCGCCGGCTTTTTGCAGGCCGGCATGCGACCTTCTACCTTGAGAAATCTGCTGAGTGACTGAGCTGAAGCCATGGGCGTGATTGCACTGAAGATCGATGTGGACACTTGGCGCGGCACGCGCGAGGGCGTGCCGGCGCTGGCCAAGCTGCTGGAGCGGCTGGACGCGCCGGCTACCTTTTTGTTCAGCCTGGGGCCCGACCACACGGGTCGCGCGCTCAAGCGCGTGTTCCGGCCGGGCTTTTTCGGCAAGGTGGCGCGCACCTCGGTGATCGAGCACTACGGCCTCAAGACTTTGATGTACGGGGTGCTGCTGCCCGGCCCCGACATCGGCCGACGCGAGGCCGAAGGCCTGCGCGCCATCGCCCGCGCTGGCTTCGAGACCGGCGTGCACACCTGGGACCACGTGCGCTGGCAAGACCACGTGGCCGGCGCCAGCGAGGCCTGGACACGGCGCGAGCTCACCCGGGCCGTGGAGCGTTACAGCGAGATCTTCGGCGCCCGCCCCAGCGTGCATGGGGCTGCCGGCTGGCAGATGAACGAGGCGGCCTACCGGCTGCAAAAAGAGCTGGGCTTCAGCGTGGCCTCCGACGGCCGCGGCACCCAGCCCTACTGGCCCTGCGATGCCCAGGGCGAGGTGATCGGCCCGGTGCAGTTGCCCACCACCCTGCCCACGCTCGACGAGCTGCTGGGCCTGGACGGCTGGACCGTGGACAACGTGCACGAGGCCCTGCTGGCGCGCACCCGCGAGGTGGCGCCGCTGCATGTCTACACCCTGCACGCCGAACTCGAAGGCCAAAAACTGGCCCCGGTGTTCGAACGCCTGTTGCGCGGCTGGCGCGACCAGGGCTACCGCTTTGCCACCCTGGGCGAGTGCGCCGCCTACCTGCAGCCGGCCCGCCTGCCACGCTGCCCCGTGGGGCTGGGGACCATCCCGGGGCGCAGCGGCGAGTTGGTGGTGCAGCAGCCTTCGCTCGCGCGCTGAGTCGGCGTCGGCGACCTGGCGTGGCCTCGCCAGCACGTTTTGGCCTGCGCCGATATAGTCGGCGACATGTCCGCACCGCCAGCATCGTCCAGCGCCCGCCCCGGGCAAGCCCACTCACCAACCCCACCTGAAGACCCCGACCACGGGCTGGACCGCAGCGCGCTGCTGGCCCTGGCGGCCATCCTCATGGGCGTAGGGCTGGGCACACTGGACACCGCCATCGCCAACACCGCGCTGCCCGCGATTGCCCACGACCTGAATGCACCGCCGGCGGCCTCGATCTGGGTGGTGAATGCCTACCAACTGGCCACGGTGGCCCTGCTGCTGCCGTTTGCGGCGCTGGGCGACCGGATCGGGCCCCGGCGCGTGTTCATGGGCGGGCTGGCCTTTTTCACCCTGGCCTCGCTGGCCTGTGCGCTGGCGCCCACGCTGCCGCTGCTGGCGCTGGCCCGGGGCCTGCAGGGCATGGGGGCCGCAGCCATCATGAGCGTCAACATCGCGCTGATCCGGCTGCTGTACCCGGCCTCGCGCCTGGGGCGCGGCGTGGGCATGAACGCGCTGGTGGTGGGGGTGTTCTTTGCGGTCGGGCCCACAGTGGCGTCGCTGGTGCTGAGCGTGGCCGACTGGCCCTGGCTGTTCGCCATCAATGTGCCGCTGGGCTTGCTGGCCCTGGGGTTTGGCTGGCACACGCTGCCCCACAGCCCGCCGCGTGACCATGGCTTCGACCCGCTGACGGCGGTGTTCACCGCCCTCACCTTCTCCACCCTGATCGGTGCCCTGGGCGCGGCGGCCCAGCAAGAGCCCTGGGCCCTGGTGGCCATTCCGGCCAGCGTGACAGTGGTGGCCGGGGCGTTGCTGCTGTGGCGCCAGGCCGGGCACCCGGCGCCCATGCTGCCGGTGGACCTGATGCGCCGGCCCCTGTTTGCCCTGTCGGTGCTGACGGCGCTGAGCGCCTTTGCCACCCAGGGCCTGGCCTTTGTCTCGCTGCCCTTCTTTCTGGAGCAGGTGCTGCACCGCAATCCGGTGGACACCGGCTTTCTGATGTCGGCCTGGCCGGTGGTGGTGGCCGCGGCCGCCCCCTGGGCCGGGCGCCTGTCAGACCGCCACCCGCCGGGGTTGCTGGGAGGCATCGGGCTGGCCGTGTTGAGTGCGGGCATGCTGTCGCTGGCGCTGTTGCCCGATCAGCCCGGTACGCTGGACCTGGTGCTTCGCCTGTGCCTGTGTGGCGCCGGGTTCGGCTTCTTCCAGTCGCCCAATCTGCGCGCCCTGATGTCGAGTGCCCCGCCCGAGCGCGCCAGTGGGGCCAGCGGCATGATCGCGCTGGCGCGCCTGACCGGCCAGGCCAGCGGGGCGGCCGGCGTGGCGCTGTGCTTTGCCCTGGGGGGCACGCAGGGTGCCAAGACAGCGCTGGCGGTGGGTTGCGGCACGGCCGCGCTGGGCGCCGTGGCCAGCACGGCCCGGCTGTTCACCCGCGCGCGCTGAGACGCTGAGACGCTGAGACGCTGAGAGCCTGCCCGCTCAGAAACCCAGGCGTTTGGCCGATGAGAGGGTGCTGACCACTTCGCTGGTCGCCTGTGCAAACGCGGTGCCCGGTGCCAGGGCATCTTCGGCCTCGCGCATGCGACGCTGGTTGATCAGGTCGCCCACCTGACCTGCCACGCGGTGGAAGTGGGCATGCCGCCCCACCAGGGTGCTGAAGGTGGGGCGCTCGGCCAGGCGCTGGCCATCGCCATAAATCCACTTGCCCAGCGCGCAACAGTCATCGCGCGACAGCGTGGCGGTATCGACCTGGCTGCGGTCTTCAATGGCCTGGCGCAGCTTGACCTTCCATTGGCGGTGGGCGTCGATGATGGCGTCCACATCCACGCCTTCGACCAATGCTGCGGCCCGATGCCCCGGCAGCCGGAACTCATCCACCGTGGCAGCCATGGTCACGGCCACCCGGCGTTGTGAACCAGCGGCGGCGGCGGTTTCCTCGACCAGCGCGGCGTTGGCCTGGGTGTTGCGGTCCAGCTCCTGCACGGCGGCGCCGATCTGGCTCACGCCCAGGCTTTGTTCACGCGCGCCATTGGCCACCTCGTCGAGCAGCGACTTCACGTTCTCGGCACTCGCCACGATCTCCTGCATGGTCTGGCCGGCCTGGCGCACCACGGCCGAGCCCGAGCTGACCTCTTCGGTGCTGCCCGCGATCAGGGTCTTGATCTCTTTGGCGGCCACGGCACTGCGCTGAGCCAGACTGCGCACCTCGCCCGCCACCACGGCAAAGCCACGGCCCTGCTCGCCGGCACGGGCCGCTTCCACGGCCGCGTTCAGCGCCAGGATGTTGGTCTGGAAGGCAATGCCATCAATCACACCGATGATGTCGCTGATCTTTTGCGACGAGGCCTGGATGCGTTCCATGGTCTGCACCACCGAGCCCATGACCCGCCCACCATGCTCGGCCGTGCTGGCGTTCTCCTGGGCGATCTCGGAGGCCCGGCGCACAGATTCGGCCGTCATCTGGATGGTCGAGGTGGTCTGTTCGAGGGCGGCCGACGACTGCTCCAGCGCGGCAGCCGCCTGCTCGGTGCGGGCCGACAGGTCGGCCGTGCCCTGGGCAATCTCGGTGCTGGCCTGCACCACCTGGTCGCTGGCCTCCTGCACCTGGCGCACGGTGTCGGTGAGCGAGGTCTGCATATTGCCCAGTTCACGCATGAGGTCGGACACCTCGTCATGCCCCTTGGTGTCGACGCGGGTGCGCAAATCGCCCATCGAAATGCTCAGCAGGAACTTGCGCAGCAGCTTGAAGCCCCCGGTCATCGAGCGGTAAAAGCCCATGAAAAAGTAAAGCGCCACCAACAGGCTCAGCACCGTCAACGCTGCCGTCAGGCCTACGTGCAGGCGCAGCGCCTCCTGGCGCTCGGCCAGCATGTCGTCAAGCACCGCCAGGTTCTGCTTCACCTGGTCCGACTGGGCCTGCAAGGCCTCGGTGGCCAGTACGCGAAAGGCCTCGGCATCGCCCTTCACATCAACCTGCCCGGGTGGGAAGCTGCTGTGCGCGGCGCCCTCCAGACGCAGCAGCAGGGCCGCGGCATCGGTCTTCAGGCGGCTGCCGGCGGCGGGGGCCGCGGCGCGCACCTTGTCAAGGTTGTCGGTCAGCAACTGGCGCTCGTGGGCCAGCACACCCAGCAAGGCATACAACCTTGCGGCCACGTCGGGCTTGAGCTGGCCGCCAGCCAGGGCCGCCCGGCCCAGGCCACGCAGCTCGGCCGTGTCACGCAGCAGGCCCGGCGGCTGCATCAGCGTGGCGCCCACGAGGTGGAACGAGGCCAGGTCGGAGTCCAGCGCCAGCCCCGAGCCGTCGGTGACACGGTCCTGCAATTGGCTGAGGGCGGCGGCCAACTTGTTCATGGCGGCAAACACGTCTTCTGGCGTGGTGTTGGCCTGGCTGGCCGCCTGGCTGGCCTGCAACACCTGGCGCAGGGCCGCCGTGCTGCCCAGTCGCACACCCAGCTCGGCGTCCAGGGCCTCCAGTTTCTGCAAGGCCTGCTGGTACTGCGCCTGGGCCTGGGCCAGTTCGCCTCCGGCCTGCCCCGCTGCCGCGCTGCGGGCCCGGTAGCGCCACACGCTGGCGGCATCCACCACGGGGGCCAGCGCCTGGCTGTAATGCACGCCCTCCCGCTCGGTGGCCACGAATTCAAGTTCGGCGTTCTTGGCGCTGCCATAGGCCAGCAGCAGCCAGGCCACCGGCAGCAGGAAGGCGGCCGAAATGAGGGTCATCTTGGCCGGGAAACGCAGGCCGCGCATCAAAGCGGCACCGGGCCGCCACAGGGAGGAATTGACAAAGCTCATGCTGGATCGGATGGGACGAGGGTGAGGGTGAAGGTGGGTCACAGGCTGCAGGTGAATCCCTGCTTTTGCTGACACTTTGTCACAAGACTCCCTCCGCTTTCCTGACATCCGTCAAGAACAACCGGAAACCCAGACTCGGTCACGGCGCCGGGCTCACGCCACCAGGCCGCGCCGCGTCACGGCAAGGCCAGTGACGCGTGCGGCAGACACCGGGACCGGTCACCACACGCATCGGCAAACAGACCGCCATAATGTCCGGAAATAACAATTTGTGACCAATGGGATTGAAATGGCAGCCAAGTCCATGCGGCCCCAGGGCCGACGCAGCACCTTGCTTCGACTCGCCTTGCCCCTGGTGCCGGCCCTGCTGGGCCGCGGTGCCGCCGCCGGCCAACTGCCAGAGCCTGCCGGGCCCCGGTGGTGCTGACCCTGTCGGGCCGGGTGGGCCTGCCCAATCAAGGCGCGCAGGCCGTGTTCGACCTGGCCATGCTGACGGCGCTGGCGCAGCGCCGCTTCAGCGTCAAGACGCCTTGGGACCCGCGCCCGGTCTCGTTCGAAGGCCCGCTGCTGCGCGAGGTGCTGCAAGCCGCCGACGCCCGCGGCACCCGCCTGACCCTGGTGGCCGTGAACGACTACAAGGTGGAGATCCCGACGGAGGATCTGGCGCACTGGGACGTGGTGCTGGCCCTGAAGATGAATGGCCAGGCCATTCCGGCGCGCACCAAGGGCCCCCTGTTCGTGGTCTACCCCTTCGATGTGGCGCAAGGCGCGTTGCTGGAGCAGTTCCGCGACCGCTCGATCTGGCAACTGGTGTCGATACGCGTCGATTGACCCACACCACGCACAGGGACACGGCATGACATCCAGCGCCAGCGAGCACGGCCCGTCGGGGCAGACCGAACCGGGTCGGGGCTTGTCGCTGCGGGTCTCGATTGCCACTGTGGTGGTGTTCTCCATGCTGCTGGTGGCCGTGGTGGTGATTGCCACAGGGTGGGCCGGTGCCCGAGCCAACGCCATCGACACCGCGACCCGCATGGCCACCGACGCCGGCAAGCTGGTGGGCGAGCGGGCCAAGGGCCTGCTGGAGCCGGCCAAGTCCACTCTGCGCCAACTGACCTTCGACCCCATCACCACCGCCCGCACGCTGGAGGCACGGCTCGAGCGCATCCATGTGCTGTCGGAGGAACTGGTGGCCAACCCGCTGCTGTCTTCGGTCTACGTGGGCTATGAGGATGGCGGCTTTCTGCTGGTGCGCCCGCTGGATCAGCCGGCGCAGCGCAAGCTGTTTGCCGCACCGCCCAAATCGAACTTCATGGCCCAGTCACGCGCCCGCGACCGGCAGGGGCGCTGGCAAGGCGAATACCTGTTCTTCGACACGGCCCGCCAACTACTGGAGCGCAGGGCCATGCCCGACTACCGTTTCGACCCCCGCACGCGCCCCTGGTACCAGGAGGCCCAGACCACCGGTCAGCCCTCCTTGTCCGAGCCGTATGCCTACTTCACCACCCAAGAGCTGGGGGTCACCCTGAGCCAGCTGAGCCACTCGGGGCAGGCCGTGATCGGCCTCGATGTGGTGCTGGACCAGTTGAGCCGCTCGCTGGCCGATCTGCGCGTGACGCCGCATGCGCGGATCGCCCTGGTGAACGCGCGCCAGGAGGTGCTGGCCGACCCGGACCACCCACACGCCAGCCAGTCGAGCCAGGGCGCGCCACGTTTTCGGCGGGTGCAGGAGCTGGGCGAGGCGGGGCTGAACGCCCTGCTTGAACAGGCCACCCAAGCCAGCCCGCCCTCGGGCCTGGGCCAGGCCCGCTTGCTGAAGGTTCAGGGCCACGAGCTGCTGGGCGTGGTGCTGCCTTTTGAAATGTGGTCCGACCAGGGCATGCGCCTGCTGGTGACCCTGCCGGTGGAGGAACTGCTGGGCGATCTGACGGCCAAGCGCCGCCGCATCGTGTTCATGGTGGTGCTGCTGGTGATTGCCATGCTGGCCCTGAGCTGGCCCATGGCGGCGCGAATCGGTCGCGGCATTGAAGGCCTGACCGACAAGGCCCGCTCTGTGGAACGCTTTCACTTCACGCAGGTCACGCCGCGCCGGTCGGCCATCAAGGAGGTCAACGAGCTCGCTGTGGCGATGCAGGGCATGAGCCAGACCATCGAGAGCTTTCTCAAACTCAGCCACCAGATGGCCACCGAGCCCGAGGTCGAACACATGCTTGACCAGGTGCTGCAGCAACTGGTGCAAGCCACCCGCAGCCATGCCGGCGCGGTGTACCTGTGGGACGAGGCCGCGGGCTGCATGCAACGGGCGGCCACCCACGGCCCGGCCGCAGCCGGCTTCGAGCCCCGCCTGGCCGGGCCTGGTACAGCCGCCCCCGGCGCGGCCGGCGAGCAACGCAGCGAGTTGCTGCTGCAGGGGCGCCAAGGCGATCGCCAGGGCCTGCTGGTGCTGCTGCACCAAGGTGACGACGGCCACGAAGACCGGGCTTTCCAGCACTTTGCCCAACAGCTGTCGGGCATGCTGGCCGTTTCCATCGAAACCCGTCAGCTGATCGACGCCCAGAAAAAGCTGCTCGACGCCGTGATCCGGCTGATGGCCGACGCCATCGATGCCAAAAGCCCCTACACCGGTGGGCACTGTGAACGTGTGCCCGAATTCGCCATCCAGATGATGGACCAGTTGCAGGCCGACACCCGCGGCCCCTACGCCGGGTACGGCCTGAACGAACAAGAGCGCTATGCCTTCCAGTTGGGGGCCTGGCTGCACGACTGCGGCAAGGTCACCAGCCCGGAGCACATCGTCGACAAGGCCACCAAGCTGGAGCTGATCGGCAACCGGATCCATGAAGTACGGCTGCGTTTCGAGCTGCTGTGGCGCGACGCCGAGATCAGCTGCTGGCAGGCCCTGGCCCAAGGTCAGGACACGGACATGGCCCATGCCACCCTGGCCGCACGCCAGCAGCGCCTGCAAGAAGACTTTGCCTTTGTCGCCGCCTGCAATCTGGGCAGCGAAGCCCTGAGCGACGATGCCGTGGCCCGCCTGCAGGCGCTGGGGGCCCAGACCTGGCAGCGCCACTTCGACGACCGCCTGGGTTTGTCGGTTGAGGAGCTGGACCGCCTGCAAAAAGCCCGCCCCCAGGCCCTGCCTTTGCCCACCCCCGAACCCTTGCTGGCCGATCGGCCCGAACACTGCATCCCCTGGGGTGAGCGACGCCCCCCGGTGGAAAAAGGCGCCCCGGGCAATGTTTACGGCTTTGACATGCCGCTGCCCCTGTACAAGCAAAACATGGGGGAGCTACACAACCTGTCCGTGCGCCGCGGGACCCTGACGGAAGAGGATCGCTTCCGCATCAACGAGCACATCGTTCAGACCTACACCATGCTCAAGGCCCTGCCCTGGCCCCAGGCCCTGAGCCGGGTACCCGAACTGGCTGCAACCCACCACGAACGGCTCGATGGCCAGGGCTACCCGCGCCGACTGAAGGCCGACCAACTCGGCCTGCCCGAGCGGGTGATGGCCCTGGCCGACGTGTTCGAGGCCCTGACAGCGGCCGACCGCCCTTACAAGACGCCCAAGCCTCTGAGCGAAACCCTGAACATCATGGCCCGCATGTGCCGTGAACAGCACCTGGACACCGAGTTGTTCCGGTATTTCCTGCGCAGCGGGCTGTGGCAGCAACTGGCCCACACCTACCTGCAAGCCGCCCAGATCGATCGGGTCGATCTGGCCTCGATCGAAGCCCAGCTGCCCACACGGGCCTGACAGGCTTGGCCGACTCCGCCACGGGCTTAAACCCGGATGCGCGGTGCGAAAATAGCAGTTCGTAGGGCGAAAAATGCCTTACGTCAAATACACTTGCCCAAAATGAACGTTCCAGCCAACGCCCTGCGGGTGATCGAGTTCCTGATGCAGAGGACTCCCACCATGATCGCCTATTGGGATCAGGCGTTGCGCTGTCACTATGCCAACGACGCCTACAAGACCTGGTTCGGCGCCGACCCCGAAAAGATGATCGGCATGACGTTGATGGACCTGCTGGGTCCGGAGTTGTTTGCACTGAACGAACCGCATGTCAAGGGCGCCATGGCCGGCCAGGAGCAGACCTTCGAGCGGGTCGTGCCTGGGCCGGACGGCGTGCGACGCAACAGCCTGGCCAAGTACATGCCCGACATCGAAGATGGCGTGGTACAGGGCTTTGTGGTGACGGTCACTGAAATCACCCAACTCAAGCAACTCGAAGAAGCGCTGGCGCGTGAGACAGCCATGCGCAAGGACATCGAGTTGCGTGCCCAGGAGCTGTCGGCCCTGCTGGTCGAGCGCAGTGAAATGCTGGACGTGCTGGCCCACGAAGTGCGCCAGCCCCTGAACAACGCGTCGGCCGCGCTGCAAAGCGCCCAGGCCGCCATGATCACCATGGCGCCCAGCGGCCTGAACCAGCGGCTGGAACGGGCCCAGTCGGTGCTGCAGCAGGTGCGCAGCAGCATCGACAACACCCTGGCGACGGCAGCGCTGCTGGCGGGCCCCGGCAAGTTGAACCGCATCGACATGGACATCGACACCTTTGTCCAGGTGTGCATCCAGGACCTCGGCGAAGCCGACCAGAGCCGAATCCAGGTGGACCGGCAGACCGCCACCCGCACGGCCTCGATGGACCTGGGCCTGATGCGACTGGCACTGCGCAATCTGCTGCTCAATGCGGTGCGCCACAGCGCACCCGACACGCCCATCGTGGTGCGTCTGGCGGACTCCGATGCCCCCCTGGCACTGCTGATCGACGTGGTCGACCAGGGCACCGGATTTGACCCGCAGGTGTTGCCCCACCTGTTTGAACGCGGTGCCCAGGGCCGCCAAAGCCACGGGGGCCGCGGCCTCGGCCTTTACCTGGTGCACCGCATCCTAGAAATGCACGGCGGACAGGCCTGCCTGCTGCAGCACTCCGCTGCAGGCTCGACCCTCCGCATGATCTTGCCCCCTCAGGAAGACGAATGAACATGCTCAGCGATACCACCGTCATCACGGACGCCCAAACCCCCGCACCACTCCACGCGCCGGCCGCATCCGGCCAGACGCCCGCGCCCCCCCTGCCGACTTCGCTGGCCCTGGTGGAGGACGACCTCGAATACGCTGAATACTTGGCCCAGTACCTCAGCGAGCAAGGGGTCAACGTGCACCGCTATGGCGACAGCAACGACCTGCTGGCCGACCGCACGCCTTACGAATATGGCTTTTACCTGCTCGACCTGACCCTGCCCGGCGTGGACGGGGTGGAGCTGATCCGCATCCTGCGCAAGCGCACTGCCGTCGGCATCATCGTGGTCACCGGGCGGCGCGACAACGACGTGTTCGAGCGGGTCATGGAGGCCGGCGCCGACATGCACCTGAGCAAGCCGGTGCGCTTCGAACAGGTGACCATGGCCATCAAGGCCGTGCAACGCCGCAGCAGCCCCAACCCGGTTCAGAACCCGGGCCTGAGCTGGAGACTGGACACCTTGCAGGCCGAATTGCTCGCCCCCGATGGAACCCGCATCGGTCTGAGTGGGACCGACATGGCCGTCATGGAATGCCTGCTCGAGGCTCAGGGCGCCGTGGTCAGCAAGAACACGCTCAACGAGCGCCTGGGCCGCCCCCTGACCGAGGGCCCGGACAACGGCCTCAACGCCACCATCTACCGCCTGCGCCGACGCATCGAACAAGCCACCCCGCTGCACGTGCCGCTGCACAGCCAAAGCCGCAAGGGCTACCAGTTCAGGGCGCCGCTGGTTCGAGTGTGAGCCGACCTGCTCGGTCGCCGACGGCTCGGTGCCGAGCACCTGTCCACTTTTGGTACAAATGACGAAGCACAACAAAAATCAAACATAAAAATCATTTTTTCGATGGGCGGTACCTATGATGGGCATTGAAAAGCCCATTGAGTGTCATCCGTGAACTGCACCGGATGACCTCGCCCTCAGAGGCTTTCAGTTTCTGATTGCTGTCACACCTCAAGAGCATCATCGTCGGCGCGATGCCATCGCTGTCGGCCACATGAAAAGCCATTTGAGAACCTATTCGAGAGGTGTTGATGAATCTTGCGCATTGGTCGGTTCGTGGCCAGTTGACCCTGGCATTCGGCGGCTTGACCGCCCTGGTGCTGTTGATTGCCGGCCTGGCCATCCAGGCTCTGGGCGCCTCCAACGCCGACTTTGAGGCCTATGTGAATGGCGTCAACCGACGGGCCAAGCTCGCCGAAGAGGTGCACAAGGCCGTGGCAGGCCGGGCCATTGCGGCGCGCAATCTGGTGCTGGTGACCCAAGCGGCCGATCTGGAAGCCGAAAAAGCCTTGGCCCAGGCTGCACACAAGGCGGTGGGCGAGCACCTGGCCCAACTCAAGGATCTGGTCAAAGCCGCCGACGTGCCCGCCCAGCCACGCCAATTGGTGGCCGACATCGACCAGATCGAGCAAGCCTACGGCCCGGTGGCGCTGGGCATCATCGACCTGGCCCTGAAAGGGCAGCACGAAGCGGCCGTGCTCAAGATGAACACCGAGTGCCGCCCACTGCTGGCACGCCTGCTGGGCAAGACCGAGGAATACGCGCAATTGACCGAAAAGCGGGCGCAGGCGATGGTGGCTGAATCTGAAGCCCACTACACCCGACAGCGCACACTGATGGTCACGACCGGCCTGGCGGCCCTGCTGGGCGCGGCCCTGGCCGGCTGGCTGATCACCCGACGGCTGACCCAAGCCCTGGGGGCCGAGCCGGCCGAACTGGGTGAAGCGGCGCAACGCGTGGCCAATGGCGATCTGGGCACCCCACTGGCCAAGCTGAGCCAGGCGCCCGAAGGCAGCGTGCTGGCCTCTCTGGGCGCGATGCAGGCCAGCCTGGTGAACATCGTGCAACAGGTTCGTTCGGCCTCCGAATCGATTGCTGGCGGGGTGACGGAGATCTCCACCGGCAACACCGACCTGAGCCAGCGCACCGAAGAGCAGGCCAGCGCCCTGCAACAGACCGCCGCCACCATGGACCAGTTTGGCGCCACCGTGCGCAACAACGCCGACAACGCCCAGTTGGCCAACCAGTTGGCGAGCAATGCCTCCAGCGTGGCGAGCCGCGGTGGCCAGGTGGTGTCACAGGTGGTGGATACCATGAAGGGGATCCACGACAGCTCGCGCAAGATCTCCGACATCATCGGCGTGATCGATGGCATCGCCTTCCAGACCAACATCCTGGCGCTGAATGCAGCGGTGGAGGCTGCCCGTGCCGGCGAACAAGGCCGAGGCTTTGCCGTGGTGGCAGGTGAGGTGCGCACCCTGGCCCAGCGCAGCGCCAGTGCGGCCAAAGAAATCAAGACCCTGATCGGCAACAGCGCCGACCAGGTGGCCCAGGGGGCCCAATTGGTCGAGCAAGCCGGCAGCACCATGACCGAGGTGGTGCAGGCCATCCAGCGCGTGAGCGACATCGTGGGCGAAATCAGTTCGGCCAGTGCCGAGCAGAGCTCGGGCATGGGCCAGATCAGCCAGGCCGTGAACCAGCTAGATCAGACCACCCAGCAAAATGCCGCCCTGGTGGAGGAAAGCGCCGCCGCTGCCCAGAGCCTGGAGAACCAGGCCGCCCAACTGGTCCAGACCGTGGCCGTCTTCAAGTTGGGATCGGCAGGCACCCGTGTGACAGGCCCGTCGGCAACGCTGCCGCGTCACTCGCCACATCACTCGCCGCATCATCCAACACAACGCCCCCAGGCGGCGGCCCGCTTGGCATCCGGCAGGCCCGCCACGCAGCGAGTGGCCCTGGCATCGACACCGACTTCGTCACCGGCCCCTGCCCTGGCCACCACCCGCAAGGGCCAGGATGACTGGGAGAGCTTTTGAACGCAGCCCGGCCAGGTCGGGCCGGGTCGCAGGGCCGGGCCTTGGGTGTGGCCCCGACTGTGAACACCGCATGAAAAAACCCACCGGGCGCAGCGCAAGCTGCATCCGGTGGGTTTTTTGTTGAAGGACGCGCTCGTCAGGCCTTGACGGTGCCCAGTGCGGCGTTCAGCGTGGCGCTGGGGCGCATCACGGCATCCAGCTTGGCGAAGTCTGGCTTGTAATAGCCGCCGATGTCGACCGGCTTGCCTTGCACCGCAGCCAGTTCAGCCACGATGGTCTGCTCGTTGTCGGCCAGGGCCTTGGCCAGCGGCACGAACTTGGCCGCCAGGGTGGCGTCTTCGGTCTGTGCGGCCAGTTCCTGGGCCCAGTACAGGGCCAGGTAGAACTGGCTGCCGCGGTTGTCCAACTGGCCGGTCTTGGGCGACGGGTTCTTGTTGTTGTCCAGCAGCTTGCCGGTGGCAGCGTCCAGGGTCTTGGCCAGGATCTTGGCCTGGTTGTTGCCCGTCTTGATGCCCAGGTCTTCCAGACTCACGGCCAGGGCCAGGAACTCGCCCAGCGAATCCCAGCGCAGGTGGTTTTCTTCGACCAACTGCTGCACGTGCTTCGGAGCCGAGCCGCCGGCACCGGTTTCGTACATGCCGCCGCCGGCCATCAGGGGCACGACCGACAGCATCTTGGCCGAGGTGCCCAGTTCCATGATGGGGAACAGGTCGGTCAGGTAGTCACGCAGGATGTTGCCGGTGGCGCTGATGGTGTCCAGGCCGCGGATCACGCGCTCCAGGGTGTAACGCATGGCTCGCACCTGGCTCATGATCTGGATGTCCAGGCCGGTGGTGTCGTGCTCATGCAGGTACATCTTGACCTTGGTGATCAGCTGCGCCTCATGCGGACGGTACGAATCCAGCCAGAACACCACGGGCATGCCCGAGTTGCGGGCACGCGTGACGGCCAGCTTGACCCAGTCGCGGATGGCGGCGTCCTTAACCTGGCACATGCGCCAGATGTCGCCGGCTTCCACGTTCTGGCTCAGCAGCACTTCGCCAGTGGCCAAGTCGGTGATGTTGGCCACGCCGTCTTCAGGAATCTCGAAAGTCTTGTCGTGCGAGCCGTATTCTTCGGCCTGCTGGGCCATCAGACCCACGTTGGGCACCGTGCCCATGGTCTTGGGATCGAAGGCGCCGTGCCACTTGCAGAAGTTGATGATCTCCTGGTAGATGCGGGCAAAGGTCGACTCGGGCATCACGGCCTTGACGTCCTTCAGTCGGCCATCGGCGCCCCACATCTTGCCGCCGTTGCGGATCATCGCGGGCATGGATGCGTCCACGATCACGTCGTTGGGCGAGTGGAAGTTGGTGATGCCCTTGGCCGAGTCGACCATGGCCAGCTCAGGACGGTGCTCGTGGCAGGCGTGCAGATCGCGCTTGATCTCGTCCTGCTTGGATTGCGGCAGGGTGGCGATCTTGTCGTACAGGTTGGCCATGCCGTTGTTCACGTTCACGCCCAGTTCCTCGAACAGCTTGGCGTGCTTCTCGAACGCGTCCTTGTAGAAGATCTTCACGCAGTGGCCGAACACGATGGGGTGCGAGACCTTCATCATGGTAGCCTTGACGTGCAGCGAGAACATCACGCCGGTCTTGTGAGCGTCTTCGATTTCCTTCTCGTAGAACTCGACCAGCGCCTTCTTGCTCATGAACATGCTGTCGATCACTTCACGATCCAGCAGCGAAACCTTGGGCTTGAGGATGATGGTCTTGCCGCTCTTGGTCAGCAGCTCCATCTTCACATCACGGGCGCGGTCCAGTGTCATGGACTTTTCGCCGTGGTAGAAGTCGCCGGCGTGCATGTGCGACACGTGGCTGCGTGAAGCCTGGCTCCACTCGGCCATGCTGTGCGGGTTCTTGCGAGCGTATTCTTTGACGGCCTTGGGGGCGCGGCGGTCCGAGTTGCCTTCGCGCAGCACCGGGTTCACGGCCGAGCCCAGGCACTTGTTGTAGCGCAGGCGGATGGCCTTTTCTTCGTCAGTCTGGGGGTTTTCCGGGAAGTCGGGCAGCTTGTAGCCCTTGGACTGCAGTTCGCGGATGGCGGTCACCAGCTGGTTCTGCGAGGCGCTGATGTTGGGCAACTTGATGATGTTGGCGTCTGCCTGCAGGGTCTTCTTGCCCAGTTCGGCCAGCGTGTTGGGCACGCGCTGCTCTTCCGACAGGAACTCGGGGAACTCACCCAGGACGCGGCTGGCCACCGAGATGTCGCTGGTGACGACGTCCACGCCCGCCGGGGCCGTGAAGGTACGGATGATCGGCAGGAAGGCACTGGTCGCCAGCAGCGGAGCTTCGTCGGTCAGGGTGTAGATGATGGTGGGTTGCTGGGTACTCATTGCAGATCTCAAGAAGTGGTGCTGGACAAACGCCACCGGCCCCGTCAAAGACTTGGCCGGCAGTCACTGAAGAATGCTCCCCGATTTTGCTTGCTGGGGTCTGACCTCTGGGCAATTTTTTGCAACGGAATCTCACAATGCAAAATTTCATGCCCTTCGTGGGCGTTTTTTTGCTTGTGCAGTGCAGCAATTCAACCCCGCAGACCCCTCCGGAGCGCCCCCACCTGACGCTTGGCCTGGGCCGGTAGAACACCCCCGCAGAGGCCCGGCGTCAGGCCCCGCGAGGCGCGTCTGGCGTTCCCGAAAAAACCCAGCGCCCGTAGATACCCGTGAAACGCCCCCGCTGCGCCCAAACCGCGCGTTTATCGCGCAATTCAAGGAATCCCCTGCTTCCGCCGCCTGGCGAGGCCTTCTAGGCTTGCGCCCATGTCCTTGGTCCGTGTGTACGAAACGGCCATCGACTCGCCTTCAGAACCTCAACCGGAGACCGACATGACCCCCTTGCGCACCATCCATAAAGCCACCCTGCTGGGCGCGCTGCTGACCGCTGCCGCCCTGGCCCAGGCTCAAGACAGCATCAAGATCGCCAACCTGGTCGAGTTGTCCGGCCCGGGCACCACCGCGGGCACCCTGTTCAAGAACGGGGTCGAGTTGGCCATCAAGGAGATCAACGCGGGCGGCGGCATCCTGGGCAAGAAGATCAGCTACACCACCGAAGACACCCAGAGCAACCCGGGCGTCGCCAAGGGCCTGACCCAGAAAGCCGTGGACAACGAGGTGTTTGCCATCTTCGGCCCGGTGTACTCGGGTTCGATCATGGTGTCGATGGCCGAAAGCAAGCGCGGCGAGGTGCCCAACTTCACCGGCGGCGAGGCCGCGGCCATCACGGCCCAGGGCAACCCCTATGTGTTCCGCACCTCGTTTGGCCAAGCCGTGTCGTTTCCGAAGCTGGTGCGCTACGTGAACAGCAAATCGCAGAAGCTGGCCCTGATTTACGTGAACAACGACTTTGGCAAGGGCGGGCGTGACAGCCTGATCAAGCTGCTGGAGGGCTCGCCCACCAAGCTGGTGGCCGACATCTCCACCGACGCCGGCCAGGTCGACTTTTCGGCCGCCGTGCTCAAGGCCAAGCAAAGCGATGCCGATGCCGTGCTGATCTACACCAACGAAGAAGAATCGGCCCGCGCCCTGCGCGAATTGCGCAAACAGGGCTGGAAGAAGCCCATGATCGGCGAGACCACCCTGACCGGGCAAAAGGTGATCGAGCTGGCTGGCGATGCGGCCAATGGGGCCGTGGCCCACGTGGGCCTGACCATCGATGCGCCCCAGTTGAAGGCCTTCGGAGCCAAGTACAAGGCCGAGTACAAGTCGGAGTCGGACCACAACGGCATCAAGGGCTACACCGGTGTGTACATCCTGAAGGCGGCCATCGAGAAAGTGGGCAAGCTCGACCGCAAGGCGGTGGCGGCAGCCCTGCGCGGCGGCTGCTTCACCACCAAGCAGCAGCCCAACATCCTGATGGACGTGTGCTTTGACGACAAAGGCGAGCTGGACCGCGAAAGCTTCCTGGTCGAGGTGAAGAACGGCAAGGCCGAAGTGGTTCAAACCCTGCCGCCGCTGCGCCAGAAGTGATCGCCTGCCCGGCCGGGCCCTGGGCCCTGGCCGGGGCTTTTCCCTTGTCTGGACCCTCCGATGACCGACTTTCTCCAACTCTTTCTGAGTGGCCTGTCCACCGGCAGCATCTATGCGCTGGTGGCACTGGGCTTCACCCTGCTGTGGCAGGCATCCGGCACCATCAACTTCGCCCAGGGCGAATTCGTGATGCTGCCGGCCTTCATGATGGTGGCCATGCTGCAGGCGGGCCTGTCTTTGTACCTGGCCTTTGCGATCGCCATCGTGCTGTCGTGCCTGGTGCTGGGCTGGCTGTTCAAGCGTGGCCTGGTCGACCCCCTGTTCAAGTACGGGATGATGCCGATCGTGGTGGCCACGATCGGCTTGTCGATTGCCCTGCGCAACGGCGTGCGGGCTGGCTACTCGGCCGAGCCTCAGCCCTTCCCGCAGGTGTTTCCGGACGTGGTGTTCGACGTGATGGGGGTCACCCTGTCGGGCAGCGACATCGGCACCTTTGTGCTGGCCATTGCCCTGGTGCTGGTCACGCAGGCCTTCCTGGCCAAGACCGTGACCGGTCGCGCCATGCAGGCCGTGGCCCAGAACACCGAAAGCGCCGCTGTGCTGGGCATCAACGTGCCCCGCATGATCTTCTACACCTTTGCCATCAATGCGGTGCTGGCCGCCGCTGCGGCGCTGCTGGTCACGCCGACCTACCTGGCCAAGTTCGACATGGGTGAAGGCCTGGGCAACAAGGCCTTCTTCGCCGCCATCATCGGCGGCTTCAACAACAGCCGTGGTGCCCTGCTGGGCGGGCTGATCGTGGGGGTGTGCGAGAACCTGGCGGCGGCCTACATCTCGCCGGCCTACAAGGATGCGGTGGCCCTGGTGATCTTCATGGTCGTGATCCTGTTCAAGCCGCAGGGCCTGCTGGGCCGCAAAGAGGAGCGCAAGGTATGAAAAAAGCGCAACTGATCTTCGGCATCGCGGCCCTGGCCGCGATGCTGGTATTGCCCGGTTTCCTGAAAAACTACGGCATCCACCTGTTCACCACCTGGCTGGTGTTCACCATTGCCACCATGGGGCTGAACCTCACGGTGGGGTATGCGGGGCAGAAGTCGCTGGGCCACGCGGCCTTCTTTGGCATCGGGGCCTACACGGTGGCCATCTTGCTCAAGGCCGGCATCAGCTTCTGGATCGGCCTGCCCGCGGCCGCCCTGCTGTGCTTTGCAGTGGGCCTGCTGCTGGGCTTTCCGGCCTTGCGTGTGCAGACCATCTACCTGGCCTTTGCCACCCTGGGCTTCAACACCGCTCTTTGGTTGGTGATGCGCAATGAAGAGTGGCTGACCGGGGGCACCTTCGGCATCAACGACATCGCCCGCCCCGGCCTGTTCGGCTTCAGCCTGGACGGCAACCTGGCCTATTACTACCTGGTGCTGGCCTTTGCCGTGGTGCTGGGGGCCTTGTTGTGGGGCCTGCTGCGCTCGCCCTGGGGCAAGGCCTTCACGGCCCTGCGCGACAACCCGATCCGGGCCGAAAGCTTGGGGGTGGACATCCGCAGCTACACGCTGATGAGTTTTGCCATTGGCGCCGTGTACGCCGGCATCGCCGGGGGCTTGTATGCGTCGCAGGTGCAGTTCATCGACCCCGCCACCTTCACCGTGGGCTCGTCCATCATGATGTACCTGATGGTGGTGGTGGGCGGCCCGGGCTACTTCTTCGGCCCGCTGCTGGGCTCGGCCGTGGGTGTGATCCTGCCCGAGTGGCTGCGCTTCGCCCAGGCCTGGTACCTGTTCGTGTTCGGCGCCGCCGTGGTGTTGCTGATGATCTGGCTGCCCGATGGGTTGCTGAGCGTGCCCGAGCGCTTGAAGGCACGCCGACAGTCCCGCGAGGAATCGGCCGCCCGGGCCGCCAAAGCCGCCAGCGCCGCGTCAACCCAGCCGAACGGAGGTCAGGCATGAACCCCATGAATCAGCCCTTGCTGCAAGTCAGAGGCCTGAAGAAGGCCTATGGTGCGATCCAGGCCGTGGGCGGTGTGTCGTTCGAGGTGCGCCCCGGCGAGATCTTCGGCGTCATCGGGCCCAACGGCTCGGGCAAGACCACCTTGTTCAACAGCATGCTGGGCCAGATCACGCCCGACGAGGGGCAGATCCTGCTGCACGGCCAGGACGTGTCGCGCCTCGGGCCGCTGGCGCTGAGCCGGCGCGGCGTGGGCCGCACCTTCCAGACCCTGCAGGTGTTCGGCAAGATGAGCGTGCGCGACAACCTGATCGTGGCCGCCCAGGAACACCAGGGCAGCCTGCTCAGCCGCATGTTCGCGCCCGGCGATTCGGGCCTGGGGGCCCGGGCTGACGCGCTGATCGACCAGTTTCACATCCGCCACGTGGCGCACAAGAAGGCCGGCGAGCTGAGTTACGGCCAGCAAAAGCTGGTCGACATCGCGATGGCGTTCATGAGCGAGCCCGACCTGGTGCTGCTGGACGAGCCCTGCGCCGGGGTCAACCCGTCGCTGGTGGGCGGCATCAGCACCCTGCTCAAGCAACTCAACCAAAGCCGCCGCGGCAGCTTTGTGGTGATCGAACACAACATGGATTTCGTGATGGACCTGTGCCACCGCATCATGGTGATGGTGGAGGGCCAGGTGATGGCCATTGGCACACCGGCCGAGATCCGCGCCAACAAACAGGTGCTGGACGCCTACCTGGGGAGCTGAACATGGCCACCATGCCCAACACAGAGGCCTGCATCACCTTTGACAAGGTGAGCGCCGGCTACAAGGATTTCATGATCCTCAACGACCTGTCCTTCCAGGCCCGGCGCGGCAGCATCACGCTGCTGATCGGGCCCAATGGGGCGGGCAAATCCACCGTGCTGAAGACCTTGTTCGGCCTGCTCAAGCCCCGCCAGGGCCAGATCCTGCTGAACGGTGAAAGCATCGGCGGCGCCAGCCAGAAAGAGCTGCTGGCACGTGGCATTGCCTTCGTGCCGCAGGGGCGCAACCTGTTCGGCCAGCTCAGCGTGTACGAGAACCTGGAGCTGGGGGGCATCACCCTGGGCATGAAGACCACCCACGAGCGCATTCCCGAGGTGCTGGAGTTCTTCCCCCGCGTGAAGGAGCGCCTGCACTCGCGGGCCGCCTCGCTGTCGGGCGGGGAGCAAAAGCAGCTTGAGATCGGCCGCGCCCTGCTGCTGCGCCCCAAGGTGATCCTGATCGATGAACCCTCGATCGGCCTGTCGCCCATGGTGGTGCTGGATGTGTTCAAGCTGCTGCGTCGCCTGGCCGAGCAAGGCACCACCGTGCTGATGGTGGAGCAGAACGTGAAAAGCGCCCTGGCGTATTCAGACGACGCGATCGCGCTGGAATCGGGCCGCCTGGTGCTGCACCGGCCGGCGGCCGAAATTCTCAGCGATCCACACATGGAACGGCTGTTCCTCGGTGGTGCACACACCACTTCACAGCCACTTGTGGCTTGATATGCGCCACCAAACATGCACCAAAATCGAAATAAACGCGCCAATACAGGGATTAATGCACCAATTTAGTTCTTTATTCCAAACCAATGTCAATCTGCGAATAAATATGGCAAAACCGGATTGACTAAACACATAAAAATCGCTCATTACCCGTATTTGGCGGGCATAAGTATTGCAACCCCTTCAGAAGAGCAACTGATGCTCGAGAAGGAACGCCATGCCAGCCAGCCCACTGACCACTGCCCAGACCGAAGTGTTCATGCCCCACATGCGGGACGTGGGCCGATGCGAGCGCTCTCTGCAAGAACTCAACCTGATGTGGCGCATCATCGAGGCCTCGGCCAAGATGAACTGCCCACAAGAGGCTCGCGCCATCCTGCCCACCATGGCGGCCACCCGCAGCAGCTTTGCAAAACTCGAAAAGGAGCTGGTGCGCAGCCTGGTGCAAGAGAAGGTGAGCCACGTGCTGACAGAGATCGGCACCAAGGCCCAGTACGTGATCGACATCGTGGTGCGCAACCTGTACGAACGCACGGCCGATGTGGGCTTTCTCGCCACGGACCGGGAACTGTGCAGCTTCGTGGCCGGCCAGCATGATGAACGCGGCCGCATCTACCATCGACTGTGCGAGTACCGCAGCAAGTACACGGTCTATGACGAAATCATCCTGCTGGACACCGCCGGCAACGTGCTGGTGCAAATTGACCCAGCAACACCACTTGAACACAGCAGCGATACGCTGATCCAACAGACCCTGGACAGTGACGGCTACATCGAGACATTCCGCGCCAGTGACCTGCGGCCCGGCAAGCGCAAGGCCCTGATTTACTCGCGTCGCATGCACCACCCCGACACCGGCTCGGTGGTCGGCGTGTTGTGCCTGTGCTTTCATTTCGAACACGAGATGCAGGGCATCTTTGCCTCACACGGTGACCTGGCCCGACGCAGCAACCTGCTGCTGCTCGACGCCAGCCATGAGGTGATCGCCAGCGCCGATCCGCTGTGGGTGCCCGTGGGCGCCCAGGTACCGGTGAACCTGGAGCACGCGCCCCAGTTGCGCCTGTTCGGAGGCCGTGAGTACCTGGTGCGCACCTTCGGCGCCGAGGGTTACCAGGGCTACCCGGGCCCGACGGGTTGGCTCGGCCAGGTGATGATCCCGCTGGACGTGGCTTTCGGACACAGCGAGCGTGATCTTCTGAGCAACCTGGACCCCGCCCTGCTCAACGGCCTGCTGTCGCATGCCGACACCTTCTGCCCCCCGTTGCACGACATCATGATGGCGGCGCGGCACATCCAGCGCATCGTCTGGAACGGACAGGTGATGACGGCGGGGCAGACCGGCGATCTGCTCAAACTCAAGACCGTGCTCGACCAGATCAGCGAGACCGGCAATCGCAGCAACGAGTTGTTTGAGCAATCCATCCACGACCTCTACCAGACCGTGCTGGCCTCGTCGTTGCAGGACGCCGAGTTCACGGCCCATCTGCTGGTCGACCTGCTGGACCGCAACCTTTACGAACGTTCGGACGACTGCCGCTGGTGGGCCCTGACCCCCGAGCTGCGGCAAGGCCTGGCCCATCCTGAAGGCGACACCCCCGAGCGCTTCGCCACGATCCTGGGCTACATCAACCAGCTCTACACCGTGTACACCCGCCTGGTGGTGTATGACCGCCAGGGTTGCATCATCGCGGCCACGGGTGAGGGCGGCACCGAATGGGTCGGGCAGGCGGTCTCGTCGGAGTCCTTGTCCAAGGTGCTGACCCTGAGCAGCCCTCAGCACTACCATGTCAGCCCCTTTGAGGCATCACCACTGTACGAGGGGCAGGCCACCTACATCTACCACGCGGCCATCCGCCACCCCGAGCACGAGGACCAGGTGGTGGGGGGCATCGGCATCGTGTTCGACTCTGGCCCCGAGTTGGTGAACATGCTGCACAGCGGCCTGGGCGGGCGCGACCAGATGGCGGCGGCGTTCGTCGACCGCCAGGGCCGGGTACTGGCCAGCACCAGCGAGCTGCATCCGATCGGATCCCAACTCGACCTGGCGGCCGCGGCCTTGGGGATGGACAACGGACATCACCTGTCGCGGGTCACCACCCACCAGGGCCAATACGCCATCGAAGCCTGCTCGGTGTCCAGCGGCTACCGCGAGTTCAAGACCAGCGATGGCTACCGTGAGGACGTGATCGCCGTGGTGTACCGCCACTTCGGCGCGGTGCGCTCGACCCAGACCCCGACCAGCACCCGGGCGTATTTCATCGAGCACGACCCGGCGCAGACCGGCGGCCTGGAATTCGCCACCTTCTTCAGCGACGGCAACCTGATGGCCCTGCCCGCCGAGTGCGTGCAAGAAGCCGTGTCCTTTGCCGAGGTGCGCACCACCTCGATGGGCTTGCGCACGGCGCAGATCGGCATCCTGGGCCTGCGCGCCGACCAGGCGCCCCTGGGCAAGGCCAGCTTCATCTGGGTGTTCGACCTGGGCGAGCTCATGCATGGCCGGCGTTCGCGCACCACCCCCACCAGCCAGGTGATGATCTTGCGCCACCGCGACCAGGCCCTCGGCCTGCTGGTGGACGACCTGCACGCCGTGACCCAGTTCAACCCCGCCGACATCGAGCCCAGCCCGCTGGCCCTGCTGTCCGAGTCCATGCTGACCACCGAGGTCATCAAGGCCAACCAGGGCCGCCTGCTGATCCAGGCCGTGAACGCGCCCCGGCTGTTCGACTGGCTGATCGACGGGATCGAGCCACCCGGGCCAGCCGCCGCTCGACCGCGCCAGGAAGCCGATCTCTCCGAGGATGCCCTGGAGGCCCTGGCCGACTGAGGGGGACCTTCAACTCACCGGGAACGCGTTGCATGGCGCCGTGGCGTGGCGGCCGTCACCGCCGCAGTGGCGTAGCCGAAGGGGCAGAACATCGGCAGTGTCTCGTCCGCCGGGCTTTGGGGGCAGGCATGCCAAGCCTGCGTTGGTGCAGCCAGCCGAGACCTGATCACCTCGCCGATTGCGTCAGTCACCCTGCGGGCCGCCGCACCAACACCGCCTGATTGAAGGTGTTGCCACGACCGGTTGAATACACCCATTGCGCCGAGGCGGCTGGCCTTGCGAGGGTTTGGCATGTCGGTCCGACCGAGTGCCCAGTTGGGCTGCGGCTGCAGCCCCTTACTGCAGCAGTTGCCGCAGCACGTAGGGCAGTATGCCGCCATGCCTGTAGTAGTCGGCCTCAATCGGCGTATCGATGCGCAGCCTGACCACCACGGTCTGTTGGCGGCCATCGGCGTGATGGATCACCAGTTGAGCCTCGCTCTGCGGCGCGAGGTCTGCCGCAGGAAGCACGTCGATGAACTCCTCACCGGTCAGGCCCAGCGTTTGCCAACTGTCCGAGCCCAGGAATTGCAAGGGCAACACGCCCATGCCGACGAGGTTGGAGCGGTGAATGCGTTCAAAGCTGCGCGCCACCACCGCCTTGATCCCCAGCAGTTGCGTGCCCTTGGCAGCCCAGTCGCGGCTGGAGCCTGTCCCGTACTCTTCACCGGCCAAGACCACGGTGGCCCGCCCCTCGGACTGGTACTTCATGGCCGCCTCGTAGATGGTCATCTGGGTGGCCTGGCCCGTCACGTCACGGTACAGCGTCAAGCCCCCCTCCTCGCGCGAGCCATCGGCCTGGGCGGGAATCATCAGGTTCTTGATGCGCACATTGGCGAAGGTCCCGCGCACCATCACCTCATGGTTGCCACGGCGCGAGCCGTAGCTGTTGAAGTCTGCTTTTTGCACACCATGGGCCAACAACCACTGGCCTGCGGGGGAGCTTTCCTTGATGGAACCGGCGGGTGAAATGTGATCCGTGGTGATGGAGTCGCCGAACAGCGCCATCACGCGCGCGCCCATTACAGCGTAAGACGGATGGGCGGGCTCCTGGTCCACAGTCTCCTGCAGCTTGAGCTGAAAACCGTTGAAGAACGGCGGCTCGGCGATGTAGGTGCTGGCAGGCCAGACATAGGTGGCGCCCGTCACGCCATGAATCTGCTCCCAGAGTGGGCCTGGCACCGATTTGACTTTCTCGTAGTTCGCACGAAAAGCCTTTGCATTCATGGCGCACGCCATCAGCGCCTCAATCTCATCGCTGCTCGGCCAGATATCGCTCAGGTAGATGTCCTGCCCCCCCAGACCCTGGCCCAGGGGCTGGGTCAGCAAGTCGCGGCGCACTGTGCCCACGATCGCATAGGCGACCACCAACGGTGGGCTGGCCAGAAAGTTGGCCTTGATGTTGGGGTGGATGCGCGCCTCGAAATTGCGATTGCCCGAGAGCACGGCCGAGCACACCAGGTTGTTGTGGGTGATGGCCTCATTGAGTTCGGGCGTCAGATCACCCGCGTTGCCGATGCAGGTGGTGCAGCCGTAGCCGACGACCGAAAAGCCCAGCGTTTCCAGGTAGGGCAACAGGCCCGCCTCGGCCAGGTATTCAGTGACCACGCGCGACCCCGGCGCCAGGGAGGTCTTGACGTGCGGCGACACTCGGAGCCCGGCCTCCACCGCCTTCTTGGCCAGCAAGCCGGCCGCCAGCATCACGCTGGGGTTGGAGGTGTTGGTGCAGCTGGTGATGGCGGCGATCAGCACATCGCCGTTGGCAACGCTGCCGCTCAGGTTTGCGTCGGGCACAAGCGCCGGCGCCTCGCTCTGCATGGCCGCGCTTTCGCTGGCAGGGCCCCCGATGCGGAAACGCTGGCCCAATCGGTCCAGCGGCTGATTGAAACCGTTTTGCGCCGCAGGCGCGCCAAACAACTCATCAAACGTGGCCGAGACCTTGCCCAGCTCGATGCGGTCTTGCGGCCGCTTGGGCCCGGCCACGCTGGGCACCACCGTGTCCAGCTGGAGGCGCACCACCTGGGAGTAATCAATGTCCCCCGCGCTGGGCACACCGAACAGCTCCTGGGCACGAAAGTAGCGCTCGAATGCCTCGATCTCGTCCTGGCTTCGACCCGTGCCACGGAAGTAATCCAGGGTCTTCTCATCGACCGGGAAAAACCCCATGGTGGCACCGTATTCCGGGGCCATGTTGCCGATGGTGGCACGGTCCGGCAGTGTCAATGTGCGGGTGCCTTCGCCAAAGAACTCGACAAATTTGCCGACCACCTTCTCGCGGCGCAGGATGTCGGTCACGCAGAGCACCAAATCGGTGGCGGTGACGCCCTCGCGCAGCTGCCCGGTGAGCTCAAAGCCCACCACGTCGGGTGTCAGAACATACACGGGCTGCCCCAGCATGGCGGCCTCTGCCTCGATGCCGCCCACGCCCCACCCCACCACACCGATCCCGTTGATCATGGTCGTGTGGCTGTCCGTGCCCACCAGGGTGTCGGGGTAATAAACCCCGTCCTGGGTCTTGTGCACGCCTCGCGCCAGGTACTCCAGGTTCACTTGGTGCACGATGCCAAAGCCGGGAGGGACCACGCCGAAGGTGTCGAAGGCCTGCATGCCCCACTTCATGAACTGGTAGCGCTCCTTGTTGCGCTGGAACTCAAGCTTCATGTTCAGATCCAGCGCGGTCTTGGTGCCGAAGTAGTCGACCATGATGGAATGGTCCACCACCAAGTCCACGGGTACCAGCGGCTCGATCAACTGGGGGCTCTTACCCAGTCGCGTGGCCGTGCTGCGCATGGCGGCCAGGTCAGCCAGCAAAGGCACGCCCGTGAAATCCTGCAAGACCACGCGCGCCACCACGAAGGGGATCTCGTCCACACGCTCGGCTCGCGGTGTCCAGCGGGCCAGTTGCTCCACATGCTCACGCGTCAGCTTTTTGCCATCGCAGTGGCGCAGCACCGACTCCAACACGATGCGCAGCGACACAGGCAAACGCCGGATCTGTGGATATTGCTTGGCCAGTTCAGGAAGCGAGAAGAACTGCCCCACCGACCCATTCGCCAGGGCAAAGGACTGGAGGGTATTTTCGAATTCGTGACGCATGGAGAGACTCCTGGGTGAAACGCAGGGAACAGAGCTTGCCCGTGAAAACCGCAGTGCATGACCCGGCTCTCAGGCGGCAGGTGGGCGCTGGATGGCCAACCCATGGTTCTGGTGTTGCGCAGGATTCATTTGGCCCGTGCTTGACTGTAGCCGGGAACGGTTCCACGGCCCAATCCAGGTCCAAAGGCCCTGTTGGGCTGGGTCTATTCAGAAGCCGGAGACAAAGCACACGCCCATCCAGCAGCCCCTGCGCGGGACACGCAAGGCGATGGCGTGACGGCCGGACAGCTTGTGATGGCCCGATCAGGCCTGGGCCTGTCGGCGCCGCGCCACCCGCTGCCGGTTGAGAATGCGCAGGCGCTCGGGCACGGCTGCCAGCAAGGCCGCCCCTTCCCAACGCAGACGACGCCCCAGAGACCAGGTCGGGTCGGCCAGCACCACCGGGGCCGTGAGTTCGCTGTAATGCCGGCGCCCGGCCAGCTGCATGTGCGAGGTCTCACGCGCCAGCGTGGTGTAGCGCAGGCCCACCTGTTGCGCCACGATGCTGCGGTGCGGGTGTTGCGACAAGGCCGGGGCCAGGGCCTGGGTGTAGGCGATGGGGCCGGTGACGCGCAGCACGCCCATCTTGCCCACGCCTTCGCGCAGCGGTGAATACTGCTCGATGCGCTGCAACACCTGGTGCAGCACCGCGGCCAGCAAGGGGTGGCGTGGCGCGGCAGCCAGGAACCACTGGATGTACTCACCGCCCACGGTGTCGGCCAGCTCGGGGTGCACGGTGTCGCCACCGTCCCCCACGAGGTATTGGTCGTCGGGCTGAAGCAGCGCATCGAGCGGCCCTAGCAGACCGCTTTTCTGGTCGAAGTAGACACCGCCCATCACATACAGCGCAAAGTAGCGGAACAGATCGGCCCGCGCCGGCCCGTAGGCCGGGTTGAGCCGCTGGTAGGCCGCCTGCAGCCGAGGCGAACCCCAGGCCTGGATGAATTCAGCCTGGCGCCGGTCGTCCATGATGAGCTGCTCCCAGCCCGGGTTTTGCGCCTGCAGTTGCTGCAGGTTGAGCTGGATCGATTCCGGCAGTTGCCCGGCATCGGGCACGCAGTGGAAGATCTTGCGGCTGACCCGGCCCGCCGCATCGGGCAGAGGGGCGTGGGTCAGATCGTCGGAGTCCGGGTGGGGGCGGGTCATAGCGCCGTGATTTTGGCAGCTTTCGACCCCGTTGCCGCCCAGCCGGCCCAGGGTGCTCAGGCGTTCATCACGGCCACGGAGCGGGTGTTGAGGTAGGCCTCCATGGCCTCGGGGCCGCCTTCCGAGCCGTAGCCCGAATCCTTGATGCCGCCGAAAGGCATTTCGGCCGAAGGCATGGCCGGCATGTTGACCCACAGCATGCCCACTTCCACCTTGCGCGAGAGCAAGTCGGCGTTCTTGAGCGAGCGCGTGAAGGCATAACCCGCCAGTCCGAAGGGCAGGCGGTTGGCTTCGGCAATCGCGTCTTCCAGGGTGTTGAAGCTGCGGATGGCAGCCATCGGGCCGAAGGGCTCGTCATTGAACACCTTGGCGTTGAGCGGCACGTCGGTCAGGACGGTGGGCTGCCAGAAGTTGCCGGCCTCACCGATGCGGGCACCGCCGTAGGCCACGGTGGCCCCTTGTTGCACGGCATCCTGGGTGAACTCGGCCATGGCGGTCACGCGGCGCGGGTTGGCCAAGGGGCCCATCTGCACGCCCTCGTCCTGGCCATTGCCCACCTTCAGCGACTGGGCGTGCGCCACCAGGGCGGCGGCAAAGTCCTTGGTGATGCTTTCATGCACCAGGAAGCGGGTGGGCGAGATGCAGACCTGGCCCGCATTGCGGAACTTGGCCGCGCCGGCCGACTTGACGGCCAGGGCGATGTCGGCGTCCTCGGCCACGATCACCGGAGCGTGACCACCCAACTCCATGGTGACGCGCTTCATGTGCTGGCCGGCCAGGGCCGCCAGTTGCTTGCCCACCGGGGTGGAGCCGGTGAAGGTGATCTTGCGGATCACCGGGTGGGCGATCAGGTAGCTGGAGATCTCGGCCGGGTTGCCATAGACCAGGCCCAGCACGCCCGCAGGCAGGCCGGCGTCGGCAAAGGCACGGATCAATTGCGCAGGCGCAGCCGGGGTTTCCTCAGGGGCCTTGACGATCATCGAGCAGCCGGTGGCCAGTGCCGCGGCCAGCTTGCGCACCACCTGGTTGATGGGGAAGTTCCAGGGCGTGAAGGCGGCCACCGGGCCGACGGGGTCCTTCAGCACCATCTGGCGGATGGCCAGGTTGCCGCGCGAGGGCACGATGCGGCCGTACACGCGCAGTCCTTCATCGGCAAACCACTCGATGATGTCGGCCGCCGCCATGGCTTCGACCTTGGCCTCGGGCAGGGGCTTGCCCTGCTCCTGCGTCAGCAGCGCGGCAATGTCGCCGGCGCGCTCGCGCATCAGGGCGGCAGCGCGGCGCATGACCTTGTTGCGCTCGATGGCCGGGGTGTCACGCCAGAGGGCAAAGCCATCCTGGGCGGCCAGCAAGGCCTGGTCCAGGTCGACCCGGCTGGCATGGGCCACACGGCCGATTTCCTGGCCCGTGGCCGGGTTGTTGACGGCCAGGGTCTTGCCGTCGGCGGCGTCCAGCCATTGGCCACGGATGAAGAGTTGGGTGTTGGGGTAGGTCATGTGCGGCTCGGGATGATGCAGGTTCATGGGAAACAGAAAGCCGGCCGCCCAAGCAGCAGCGGGGCCCGCACCAGGCCGGCCCGCTCACCCGACAAGGGGTGCACGCTTCTCGCAAGCTGCTGAGTATGCCGGCTTGCCAGCATTTCTGCAGGCCGCAAACTCAAGCCTGATCAGACTTGCGTCTGGTCAAGGGTTTTCGCGCCATTTCAGACATAGGGTCAATCAATAAGACGAATGGCGTGTGCACCGGATAATTTCGGCCAGCCCCCACCCCACCCCGCAGGAGATCCCATGCCGGAGACCTTTGAACACTTTCGCGACCAGTCACTGGCCCAAGGCTTCGCCGAGGTGCTGGAGCGGCGCTGGCAACCCCAACAAGTGGTGCCCCTGCACACCCACCCCTTCGAGGCCAAGGCCCTCGTGACCGAGGGCGAGATGTGGTTGACGGTGGGGGGCGAGACCCAACACCTGCAGGCCGGCGATCGCTTCGAGCTGGCCGCGGACGTGCCCCACGATGAGCGCTATGGCGACCAGGGCGCGGTGTATTGGGTGGCGCGGCGCTGAAGCCCGAGTGCCCTGGAAGCGCTTGAGCTGCTGCGACAGCACAGGCCAGATCACGTCGCCAGGCCCATCAACCAACTCTTGAAGGTCTGCAAAGCCGGCAGGCGGGCCGCATCGGGCGGGTAGACCAGGTAATACCCCTTGGCATAGCGCCAGGTCTGCGGGGACAGGCGCATGAGTCGCCCGGCCTGCACCATGTCTTCAGCCATGTAGGGCGGTAGAAGCACCACCCCCAGCCCGGCCACGGCCGCGTTGAGGGCCATGGACATGATCTCGAAACGCGGCCCGGAGCGGCCCGGAGTGGCCTCGATCTGCTCGGCCCGAAACCACAGCTCCCAGGCATCGGGCAGGGTGTGATGGTGCAACAGGGCACTGTCGGGCGTGGTGGCCGAGAGGCGAGTGCCGTGGCGTGCCACCCACGAGGTGGCGGCGTAGGGGGCCAGGTCCAGCGCGGTGACAAAGTCGCTGCAAAGACCAGGGCGCTGGCCGTCACCGAACTCAAGCGACGCGTCGATGGCCCCCGACTTGAAATCTGCCGGGCCCACGCGCGTGCTCAGGCTCAGCGTGATCTCGCCGTGGGCGCGGGTGAAGGCGGGCAGCCGCGGGATCAACCAGTACGCCCCCACCGAGGCCCCCACCGACAGCGAAAGCTCGCCACCGCGACCCTTGAATGCCGTGACATGAACAGTGGCCCGCTCCAGGCGACGCAACAGCGGGGTGATCTCGTCCAGGTAATAGCGCCCGGCATCGGTGAGCAACAGGGATTCGCGGCGCCGGGTGAACAGCCGAACCTCCAGACGCGCTTCCAGGGCCTGGATCTGGCGGCTCACGGCGCCCTGGGTGAGGTGCAGGTCTTGCGCCGCCGCCGTGAAGGATCCCAGGCGGGCGCTGGCCTCAAAACACAGCAGGGACATGGTGGAGGGGGCACGGTACATCAGGATCCATCCATGAAAAATGCACATACAACGTGCATCAGATAGGGAGTATCTCCGCATGGATCAAAAAGATGCATGAGAAAAAGACATGCCAGGATCAGAAAACATGGTTTGTCGGCACGGATCGGCATCCCTAGCATTCACCGTCATCAGCCCACTCAACCCTTTCGGGAATGCCACGATGAATACACCGCTTTGCCCCTCCGCCCGGTCTCGCCGCCGCTGGCTTGAGTCCGTCACGGCCGCTTCGGTCAGTGCCTTGCTGCCCCTGGAGCTGCGGGCGGCGACAGGCTATCCGGACAAACCCATCCGGCTGGTGGTGCCTTCGGCAGCAGGGGGATCGCCGGATGCGGTCTGCCGCCTGCTGACCCAGGAGCTGGGCAAGGGTTTAGGCCAGCCCTTTGTGGTGGACAACAAGCCCGGCGCCAGCGGCAACATCGGCATGGCAGAGGTGTACCGATCCTCGCCCGATGGCTACACCCTGGGCTATGCCAACGTGGGCACACTGGCCATCAACAAGGCCCTGTACACCAAGCTGCCCTATGACCCGGATGCACTGGTGCCGGTGGGCCTGATCGGCTTTGTGCAGAACGCCCTGGTGGTTCGCAAAGATCTGCCGGCGCAAAGCGTGGCCGAGCTGATCGCGCTGGCACGCAGCAAGCCTGGCGTGCTGAGCGTGGCCTCCAGCGGCAGCGGCACCACCGGCCACTTGAGCGGCGAGCTGTTCAAGACCCTGACCCAGACCGCCATGACCCATGTCCCCTACAAAGGCAGCCCCCAGGCGATCACGGACCTGATGGGGGGAATGGTCGATCTGATGTTCGACAACCTGAGTTCGATCCTGCCCCACATCCTGGCAGGCCGGGTGCGCGTGCTGGCCGTGACGGGGGCCGCACGCAGCCCGCAACTGCCGCAGACCCCGACGGTGGCCGAGGCCGGCGTGAAGGGCTACGAGACCGTGGGATGGGGCGGCTTCGTGGCACCACCTGGCACGCCCCGGAGCATCGCAACGCTGCTCAACAAGGCGATGAACGAGGCCCTGAGCCAGCCCTTGATGCTGGAGAAATACGCAGCCATCGGTTTCGAGCTGACGCCAGGCCCACCCGATCGACTGAGCGAACGGGCACGCAAGGAATCGCCCCTGTGGGCCGACCTGGTCAAGCGCTCTGGCGCCCAGGTGGGATGAGGCCGCCCATGTTCGATCTGATCATTGCAGGTGGCAGCGTGGTGGATGGCACAGGCGCCGTCCGCGTGCGCGCCGACGTGGGGGTTGTCGACGGGTACATCGCCGCCGTCGGCGACCTGGAGGGCCAGGCCGCAGCCACGCGACACGATGCCCGCGGCCACATCGTCTGCCCCGGCTTCATCGATGTGCACACCCACGACGACCGTTTGCTGCTGACCGAGCCTGAGGGCCCCCACCCCAAACTCACCCAGGGGGTGACCACCGTGGTGACCGGCAACTGCGGCATCAGCCTGGCGCCACTGTCCAGCACCCAAGCCCCTCCCGCCCCCCTGGACCTGCTGGGGACAGAAGACTGGCGTTACGAACACTTTGCCGACTACCTGAGTGCCCTGGAGGCGGCTCGCCCCGCCCTGAACGCGGTGTGCCTGGTGGGACATTCCACCTTGCGGGTTCGCCACGTGCCGGACCTGCAACGGGCGGCCACGGCGCAGGAGGCAGAGCGCATGGCACAGGACCTGGCCCGGGCCATGGACGCGGGCGCCTTCGGCCTGTCCACTGGTTTGTACTACCCCCCGGCACGTGCAGCCACGGCCGAGGAGGTGATTGCCGTGGGTGCTCCGCTGACCGCAGCACGGGGCCTGATCACCATGCACATCCGTGACGAGGCCGACCACATCGATGAAGCGCTGCGGGAGGCTCTGCACATCGGTGCGGCCCTGGGCATCGACACCGTCCTGTCGCATCACAAGCTCATTGGCCAACGCAACCACGGCCGCTCGGTGCAGACCCTGGCCACCGTGGACGCGGCGGCGCAGAGACAGGCCGTGTGCATGGACTGCTATCCCTACGCAGCGTCGTCGACCATGCTGCTGGCCCACCGGGTGAGTCAATCCCGGGAAGTGCTGGTGACATGGTCCGTCGGCGACCCAGGTGCCGCAGGCCGCTCGCTGTTCGAGCTGGCCCGGGAGCGCGGATGTTCCGCCGAATCGCTGGTGGACACCTTGTCGCCCGCGGGGGCCATTTACTTTGCGATGGACGAGTCGGATGTGCAGCGGATTCTGGCGCACCCCTTGACCATGGTGGGCTCGGACGGGCTGGCGCATGACGCCGTGCCCCACCCACGCCTGTGGGGTACCTTTCCTCGGGTGCTAGGGCACTATGCGCGCGAGCGGCGCCTGTTTTCGCTGGAGACCGCCGTGCACAAGATGACCGGGCTCAGCGCCCGCCGCTTCGGCCTGGGCGACCGGGGGCTGATCGCCCCCGGCCATGCGGCCGACATCGTGGTTTTTGACGAGGCCACGGTGGCCGACCGTGCCACCTTCGAGCACCCGACCACCCCCAGCACCGGAATCGAGTGGGTCTTCGTCAACGGCCACCTCGCCTGTGAACGCGGCCTCACTGTCCACGCCCATGCGGGCCAGGTGCTGCGGCGCCATCGGCCGGCCCTGAAACGGCCCCTTGAATGACAGGACACGGTTCATCGCTCATCTTTGAGGATGAAGCCGCTCTGGCCATGGGCACCTGTGTACCCGGGATGCCGGTGCCGCTCGTGGCCCGACAAGAAGGTGTTGCTGTCAAGCTCCAACGCATGCTGGGCAAGAAGACCTTGAAGAATGAAATTCTCAAGGATGCCGTGGGTTATTTCGGACGCCAAAAAGTGGGTTGCACACTCGCCCTTGTTGCCCAAGGTCGACCGGTGACGACGAGTGGATCCAGGGGATCCTCCAGCACAATGCCGAACTGAGCAGCCACGGCTACCGCCGAGCTTGTGCCCTCGTCACCAGGGACCGACGTGCGCAAGGGCTCCCTGTGGTCAATACCAAGCGGGCCTTGCCCAAGGGGCCTGGTTCGATGACCAGGCCCAGGTTCCAAACGCCTCATTGAAGGGGCGCTGACGAGAGATAGCGCCCTTATCAAAAGCATCTCCATGACGGAGCCAAGCATCGCTTTGGTCGTAACGGCAAGGTGGCTGACTTTCTACGCGCAAGTCTTCAGGGACGGACAGAAAGCGCGTTCAGCCGTTCAGCCGTTCAGCAATCTTTGCCGCACCAGCAGCGGCACAAGCTTCGTCGAGTTGACCGCCAGGTGCACCACCGACACCAATTGCAGCAAGGATCTCATCCCCTGATTTCAGCGCGACGCCACCTGCCAGCAGAATGATGTTGTTGACGGTTGTCATCGCCGGTCCAGTGGGTGTCTTGTTGATGCGGTCTGCCAGCGCAGATGTCGCTGTAGCGCCGAAAACAGGACCGAGCGTCACGATCGTGTAGGCTTTCTTGAAGGCTGTCTCCCGGGTGTGTATCGTGCTGTGATCGCCACGAAGTAACGCGCGCTCGACACCAGAGGCATCGACCACAGATGCGGTTACACGATACCCACTGGCTTCGCAACTCCGAATTGCCTCCGCTGCGGCTTCGGTGGCGAGTGACAGCGGTATCACCTTCCCGGAGGACTGGACCTGAGCCTCAGCATTGAGTGCGGGCATCGCCAAGGCTGCCAAAGAGATTGACGCGATGGCAGCCATCCGCAAGAAGGAGGGCGTGAACAATCTGGATTTCATGGGTCGGTCTCTTTCGTTCGATTAGAAGAACCGAGCAATGTGGTGGGCCACTGTGGAGGCGTCCTCTTCCAGCGCGAAGTGGCCAGAATCCAAGAGAATCACTTCGACATTCTTCAGGTCTTGCTTGAATGCCTGAGCCCCTGCCACGGTGAAGAACGGATCGCCTTGTCCCCAAACCACAAGCGTGGGTGGCTGATGGGCTCGGAAATACGCGTGCCAGGCGTCATAGCTGGCGACGTTCGTTTGATAGTCCTTGAACAGCGCCATATGGCGCTCGGCGCTGCCCACACGATCCAGCAAGGCCTGGTCGTGAGTCCAAGCGTCAGGATTGAGACTATTGGGTGATCGAGCGCCGGCGACGTACTGGTAGCGGGTCGTCTCGGCATTCAACATCTGCCGAGCACCGGTCTCATCCCCTCGTTCCCACAAGGGCACAAAGACGTTTGCGACGGACTCGCCAACGCCTTCTATGTAGGCGTTAGCGTTCTGCACAACCAACCCAAGAACCCTTTCCGGGTTCTTGGCTGCGATGCGGAATCCAATCGGGCCGCCGTAGTCCTGCATGTACAGGTAGTACTTCTCGACTCCCAGGGCCGACAGAAGGCGTTCGACCACCGCGGTGAGGTTGGCAAATGTGTAGTCGAAGTCCTCCGTGGAAGGAGCCGACGAGTGTCCGAAGCCGATGTAGTCTGGCGCGATGACGTGGTAGTGATTCACCAGCAGCGGAATCAGGTCCCGGTACATGTGAGAAGACGACGGAAAGCCGTGCAACAGAACGAACGTGGGCTTGTTGGGATCTCCTGCTTGGCGGAAGAACACGTCATGACCATCTACGGTTGCTGTGATGTAGGTGACTGGGAACGTTGTGGATTGGTGCTTCATATTGGGGCCTGTATGGGCGTTGAGATCAACAAAAAGAACTTCAGATGGTCTTGGTCTTGGCCTTGCCGCCGTCCACGCCGAATACGGGGTCTGCGAGACCAAATGGATTCGCATCGTTTGGGCAAATGTTCGGTTTACGATGGCAGCGGCCGACTGACCTGTCAGAGCGAATTTGCGACGGACTGCGGTCTCTCTTCTGATCCTGCGGCTGGCGCCCGTCACGGCGTTAGTGAGGTCTTTCGAAAGGCTGGTCATGTCGGTATCCCGGATGGTGAATGCCTGACTTGCTGACTTACTTCTTGGCTTGGTCCAGGACATAGTTGAACGGTGCGGACTGGCTGATGAAGAACAAGCACTCATGCGGAGCCAGGCACTTGGTGACGTGCTTTTCACCCCCCTTTTGGAACCAGTAAGAGCCGACAGGCAGCGGGACGTCTGTAGTGCCTGGCAGCCCGTTTGCGGCCACACCAGAGATCACGACACCCCAGTAGTCGCCGGTGTGGACATGAACGTCACTGACGAAAGCGGCAGGCATGCGGATGAACGTGCCGTGCGGGCCTTTCGTGAGATCGCCATAGGCGGGACCGGCCATCAGTTCGCCATGTACGCCGTCGGAGACGCCGGTGGAGCCAAATTTCAACTGGGTGACTGGGGTGCTCACGGACGCCTGTTTGCTTTGCGCCGAGGCATCCGTCGCGCAGATTAGTGCGACGGCGGCGAGGCAGAGGAGTTGGGTAGCGAACTTGCGGGAGAAGGGATTCATGGAGGGCCTCTTGGGTCGTCATCGCGAGTTGCGATGGCGCTATGGTTCCCTCCAAAGCCCTGTCCGATAAGCCGGCTGGGTCGTGAATGACCTTCTCACGTACCGAGAAGGTGCAATCGGCTAAATGTCAGAGCAACTGGCCAATCGCTTGGAGACGCGCTTGCAGTCGGGGTACTGCAAAGTCGAGAAAGCTGAGCAGCTTTTGCGGAGCTCGACGGCTTGGGTAGATAAAGTTCACGGGTGTAGGGGCCGGCTCGAACTCTCGCAAAACCGGTACAAGCGCCCCGGACTGCACTGCGTTGGCGGCCTGGTAAGAGGTGATTTGCGTGAGTCCAAGTCCTGCCACTGCCGCGTCCACAGCGGACTCCGGAAGTGTTGTGGTCAAGCGCACGCGGATTGGGAACATGGCCTCAAGGCCATGTACCCTGAACAACCAGGTCTTGTAGGGTCCCAAGGCTGTCCAGGCAATGCATTGATGCGAGGCAAGGTCGTTGGGATGCTGCGGCACGCCGTGGCATTGCAGGTAGTCCGGCGAGCCGCAAACGACCATCCGGATCTCGCCCAATGGGCGTGCGATAAAGGAACTGTCGGGAAGGACGCTTATCCGCAGCGCAAGGTCGACGTGCTCTTCGAGCATGTTGACGACCCGGTCGACGAGCAACAACCTCAGTGTGACATTGGGAAATTCGCGCAAGAACTCGGTCGCAACTGGTTGGAGATGCTGGCGGCCGAAAGCCAGGGGCGCAGTGATCGACAACTCGCCTTTCGGCGTCTGATGCTCGCCCATGACATGCTCTTCTGCTTCTCGGAGATCTTCGAGCAAGCGGCGGCAGTCTTCGAAATACGAAAGCGCGCCTTCCGTCAATGTCACTTGCCGCGTGGAGCGATCAAACAACCTGACCCCCAGAGTTTCCTCAAGTTCCGCGACTTTGCGAATGACGGTGGCGACGGGCAAGCCAAGAAGGCGACTGGCGGCCGAGAAACCGCCCGAAGTCGCTACTGCAACAAAAACTCGTATAGCGTCCAGCTTGTCCATGGCTGTTCTTTAGGTGTGCACCACTGCGTCGAGGACGCCTGTGCTCAGGTTCAGCAATTTGCGCCGCATCACAGTAATGTAGCGGCCGTACCTGCCGGCTCGACGCGATGCCGAGCCTGTATTTTCTGCGCGTGCGAATCAGCCATCACTGCCGGTCGACAGTTGAGAGTTGCAGCTCTGGCATGCATGGCCCCCAAAGAAAGAGGCGAACTCTCATCAATTGACCCTATCAACGAGGGCCGCATGAAGCATGCGTCACTGGGCATGGTCCGATGCGTACTTTCGAATCTGCCTCAACAACCCGGTCATTGAGGTTTTGCCTCAATGACCGGGTCTACTCGTATCAAATGCCTGCTGCACCTTGCAGACTCAGGCCAGTGGTCGTGCTGACCGGCGTCTTGCCAATCAAACTCAGTGCGCCGGCCGTGGAGACGCTGTAGGCCAGCACGGCCGAATTCTTGAGATCAGTCGAATAGAGGTACTGTCCATCCGGGCTCATCCAGGTGTCCCCAGCAACGCCTTCGTCGGCCCCGGCGATGGCGTCCGCGGCGAGAAGGCTGAGCTGGCCGTTCGTGCCCACGGCATAGGACGAAATTGAGCCGGCCCCATTGCCCACATAGGCGAACTTCTGTGACGGCGTGAGCACGATCCAGCACGGGGCGGTCTGGCCCGAGCTGGCATTGGACACGGGTTGAAGGGCCCCTGCACTGTTGAAGCTGAAGCTGTACAGAGCCTTGTCACCGATGCTGGTGCTGAGGTACACAGAGGGCCCCGAGGTCTGTTTGACAAAGGTGCCGGCAAAGGGCGTGAAGCTGTTGATCCCATTGCTGGTGCTCAGAGCATTGGAGCTTGGCACCCCCAGGCTGCCATCGCTCTTGATCGGATAAGACACCACGGCGTTGGCCCCGGTCCCGGCACTGACCACCAGGTAGCTGCCCGAAGGATCCACCACCAGTTGGGTGGGCGAAATGTTTTGCAGTCCGGTCTGTTGCCCAGGGTTGTAGAGCGCGATCTGCGTCAAGCTGCCATCGGTGTTGACCCGGTAGGCCCCGACCTGATTGCTGCCCGCCAGAAAGCTCACATAAAGAACGCCATTGGCATAGGCCAGGCTGTTGGGGTACGTGCCCGTGGTCTTGGTGGTGTTCAAGGGCGTGGGGACTCCCGTGAGAGCGTTGATGCCGAGCACCGAAATCGAGTTGTCTCCCGCATTGACTGTGAACAGACGGGTGTGATCGGGGCTCACGATCACGCTGTACTGACTGACCAGTGAGTCGGGGGCGGCCGCGGCGGTGCCAGGTTTGACGCCATTGGAGCCGGCTCCGCCAGTGGCTGTGCTCTCGGCAGCCTTCAGGCTGCCATCGGCTTGACGCGTGAAATGAACAATCTTGTTGACGGTTTCATTGGTCTGTACATAGAACTGATTGGAGATCCCCGTCTCGCTGCCTCCGCCACAGCCACTCAGCCACGAGGTGGCCACGATCGCACTGACGGCCAGCAGGGTGGTGTGACGCCAACGGGGTGTCGAACGATTGACCCGAGGGGCTTGGATGGAAGCGGTGGGGCGTTGTGTGCGGCTCATGAAACGTCTTTCTGTTGTTGATTGGTTGGAGCTTGCGTTTGGCGGGGGCGGTTGCGCCCGCACGACTGGGCTGCGTTCTCACGGTTCAACCCGGTCTGCGTGTTGGTCGACTTGCTCAACGATTTCTTACACCGATCGGATCTTGGTACTCGACCCCACGCAAGGCCTAGAGCCGGCGGTGGCAGCCCAAGTCGTGTGCTTGGGGCCTGAGTTGCTGGAGTGGCAATCTGAGAAAGCTGTAAGAAGTTGCCAGGTTCTCCGACAGATGTTCAAGGGGCACCACCAGCCCCAAGGCGTACCTGCTTCTCAAGCACTTTTTAGGAGCTTTCCAATGATGTCCTTCCAATTTGCAGCCTCGCTGCTCCTGACAGGGTTCGTCACCTGCGCTTCGGCTGGCGAAATCCGCGCATTCAATCAGCAGGATTTCGAAAAACTCACCCAGGCAGGTCAGCCGGTGGTGGTGGACGTGAGCGCCACCTGGTGCCCGACCTGCAAGGCCCAGAAACCCATTCTTGAACGTTTGATGAAGCAGCCGGCCTATCAGGCGGTGACCCTGATGACCGTCGATTTCGATGCGGAAAAGGCCACGCTCAGGCGCTTCAAGGTCAGCCAGCAAAGCACCCTGGTCGCCTTCAAAGGGAAGCAGGAACAAGGCCGGTCCACGGGGGACACCACGCCTGAAGGTCTTGAGGCCTTGCTCAACAAGACCCTTCCCTGAGGACGGGTCATGCACTTCGGATGGGGCACCTATGGAGCGGGCTTGCTGGCCGGCTTGCTGTCGACCTTGTCGCCCTGCGTGCTGCCACTGTTGCCCATCATCCTGGCCAGCGCTTTGCAGGCCCACCGGCGTGCCACCTGGGCCCTGGCGGCCGGGTTGACGGTGTCTTACGCGGTGTTGGGCACGAGCCTGGCTTGGGCCGGCGCAGCCTTGGACATCGACACGGACTGGGTGCGCCTGGGCGGCGCCGTGCTGCTGGGCGCCCTGGGCCTGGTGCTGGTGTCGTCCTCGCTGCAACAGCGCTTTGCCAGCGCCACCGCAGGTTTGAGCGGCGTCGGGCATGCGTTGCTGGCCCGGCTGACCTGGCAAGGGCTGGGCGGGCAGTTTGCGTTGGGTTGCGTGCTGGGTCTGGTCTGGAGCCCCTGCGTCGGGCCCACACTGGGGGCCGCCGTGGTGTTGGCCAGCCAGGGTACGCAATTGCTGCAGGTGGCAGCACTCATGGGGCTGTTCGGTTTGGGTGCCGCACTGCCGCTGCTGGCCCTGGCCAGCGTCTCGCGCCAGGCGCTACTGCGCTGGCGGGGCCACCTGCTGCATGCCGGCAAGGCCGGCAAGGTGATGCTGGGCCTGGTCTTGCTGGCGTTGGCCGGCCTGATCCTGTCAGGTGCCGACAAGCCGCTCGAAACAGGCTGGCTGGAGGCTCTGCCCGATGCCCTGACCCAACTCAGCACCCGTTTCTGAGGCGCTTTTTCGCCTGGTTTGGAAAAGGAACAAGAAATCCATGAAGCTTCCGTACCCACTCCGTCGCGCGCGACCTGCACAGTCGTGCTCGCCCACGCCCACCATCCCAACCTGGGTGAAACCCCTTTTCGCTCTGATTTTGGGCGCTGGGGCCTTGCCCAGCCTGCCAGCATGGGCCCAGACCGCGCCGGCCGTGGTGGCCACGCCCGGGTCGGAGCCCCCTGCACTGGAACTGGTGGTGCTGGGCTCCGGCGGGCCAGGGGCCACTGGTCGGGCTGCGTCGTCCTACCTGGTACTGGTCGACGGGGTGGCCCGGGTGCTGGTGGATGCCGGTCCGGGGGCGTTTGTACGCCTGGGTGAGACACACTTGCCCTTGGTGCGCCTGGACACCGTGCTGCTGACCCATCTGCATGCCGACCACGTGGGGGGCCTGCCCGGCATCGTCAAGGCCAGAGCCGTGTCCAGCCGGGGCCCCTTGGTGTTCAACTTCTTTGGGCCGGCGGGCCGGCACGGGCGGGGCGCTGAAGCGAGCTTCCCGTCCACCAGTCGTTTCATTGCGCTGAATTTCGGGCGCAATGGGGCACTGGCCTATCTGCCCGATTTTTCCGCCCCCTTCACCACCCGTACGGTGGATTTGCCGACAACGGTGCGCCCCCGCCCGGCAATTCAGACCCTGCATGACAAGGATGGCCTGCTGATTCGTGCCATTGCAGGCCATCACCGCGATGCCCCCGCAGTGATCTACCGCATCGACCATGGTGGCAAGAGCATCACCTTCTCGGGTGACATCGACGCAGAAGGCCTGCCCAACTTGCAGCGCATTGCAGAGGGGACCGACCTGCTGGTGTTCAACTGCGTGGTGCTGGACCCACCGGGCTCGCCCCCGGTGCTCTACTCCCTGCACACGCCACCGCAAGCCATTGGTGAGCTGGCTGCGGCCAGCGGGGTTGGCCATTTGCTGCTGAGTCATTTGTCGCCTGCCGTGGAGGCCCAGCGGGAGCAGGTCACGGCCTCGATCCGGGCCCACTATGCGCGCGAATTGGCATTCGCCGAAGACGGCTTGCACCGGTTGCCGTGATGCGATCCATCGCTTGGATGGCCTCAGTCCACGGGCCCTCCGGCCGGGTTGAAACGCGCGGGTTCGGCCGACAGGTGTTCACCGACGTCATTGCAGAGGCCGGGACGCCGGCCATCACCGAACTCAAGGGATGAATCGCCCCGGGGGTGATTCACATCATGTCATTCGATGTGTCCGGGAAACCAGGGGAAGCCCATGGCGGCATGTAGGGCCTGCTCGAACCTCAAGAAAGTCTCGCAAAAGAGCGATCAAAGCTAGCGCTCTATTTTGTATAGCAAAAAGTCCAAACGGAGCAGCGGCTAGCTCCGCATATCTAGGTCTTCTCTCCCCGTTGAATGCGAGTCAACAACTTTACTGTTGCAAATGCCCACCCTGCAAACCGGCATGAATGCTGGAGCCGACTCTATTTGTCCGAAATAAACGCTGACTGCAACAAAGAAAGTCCGTCGGGAGTCTTGACGCATTTTTGATCGCGGCAATCGCGGCAATCGCGGCGTGTGGCGACGTAAGATGCCGACAATCTAGTGCGTTGATCAGGTTGCGTTTTCCGCTACGACGGGTTGGGAAGGGCTGGTTGCTGTCGCAGGGGATTGGCAATTGGGTGTCAGCTCGCCCTTGCAGGTTGACTTGGGTCGTCGCTGGTCACCCTCCCTCACTAACCGCCCATAGCCGCGCCCAAACCAAACATCGTCAAGGTATGGGCGCGGGCCACTTCGCTCAGCGAAGACGCGTCTTCAGCTCCTCGCTTGCTTGATGCAGGGCGGCACGGGTGGCTGGCACGTCGGCCAGCACATTGAGCAAGCCGAAATCGTGAATCATGCCGTTGTAGCGGGTCGCGACAACATTGACGCCGGCAAAGTCCAATTTGCGGGCGTAGGCCTCGCCTTCATCGCGCAGGACATCTTTCTCGGCGGTCTGGATCAGCGTCGGGGGAAGGCCTTTCAGCTGCTCTGGCGATGCCTGCAGCGGCGAAGCGTAGATTTCCTGACGCTGCTTCGGGTCGGTCGTGTAAGCATCCCAAAACCACTTCATCATATCCTTGGTCAGAAAGTGTCCGTTGGCGTATTCGTCGTAAGACGCATCCTCGAAATTGGCATTCGTGACCGGCCAGAACAGCACCTGTGAACGCAGCGCAGGCGCCCCTTTGGCCTTCGCCATGAGGGCCACAGCCGTCGCCATGTTGCCGCCCACGCTGTTGCCCACAATGGCCAACCGTTTTCCATCCACGTTGATCTGCGCGCCATGGTCGGCCACCCACTGGGTGGCGGCGTAGATTTCGTTGATGGCCACGGGATAGCGAGCCTCGGGAGAAGGGGTGTAGTTCACGAAGATCCCCACAGCACCGGAGTCGGCGACCAGATCGCGCACAAAGCGTTCGTGCGTCGGGAAGTCGCCCAGGATCCAGCCTCCGCCGTGCACGAAGACGAACGCAGGCAGCACGCCCTTGGCACCGGCAGGGCGGACGATGTTCAGAACAACCGACCTTCCGTCCACGGAGATCGTCTTCTCGCTGACCTCAGCAGCCGACAGCTTGGCACCCTTTTGTGCGCCCACAAGCACCTGCCTCGCATCGGCAGGCGACAGCGTCTCCAAAGGCTGGCCACCGCCTTTTTCCAGAGCTTCGAGGAAGGCCTGGGTGCTGTGTTCGACGCCGGGGCTTCCCGCGGCCAAGGACAGAGTGGACGCCAATGCCATCGTGGACACCGCAATGAGTTTGTGTGTGAATTTCATATCGCTATTCCTTGAGTGGAAGGGTTGAAAGTGAAGGTGACCCGCTTGAAAGTGGAGAGTTGCCAAACGGCAGGAGTAACTTTATGGCTTGGAGTTGGATTAAAGGTGTCGTAAAGTGCTGATAAATTGATTAGGAGTACAAATCTGATGAGCGAGTGCACTGACCGCCTAGGCTCGTTGCTGAACCATTTCCCGGTGCGGACGCGCATGTTCCATTCGGGTGCCATGTGTGGCATCACTGACTTCCCAGCCCCGCAGGGAGGGGGGCAGATACATCTGGTGAGGAGCGGGGAGTTGGAGGTCGTCTACCCCGGGCGGGCTCCACAGCGGGTCAGTGTTCCTAGTCTGCTGCTTTACCCCCGTCCGACGTCGAGGCGCTTTGTCACCGATTCCCAGTGCGGAGCGGTCTTGGTCTGTGCAGAGCTCCAATTCGACGGCGGGGACTCAAATCCTGTGTCGACTGCGTTGCCTGACGTCATTTGCATCGCATTGGACGACATCGAAGGTGCCAATCAAGTTCTGACACTTTTGTTCGACGAGGCATTTGGAAATAACTGCGGTCGACATGTGCTGATTGACAGGCTGTTCGAGGTCGTGTTGATCCAGGTGTTGCGACACCTGATGGAGACAGGGCAGGTCAACGGTGGCTTGATGGCTGGGTTGTCCCATCCCCGCCTTCGCAAAGCACTGGTGGCGATGCATGAGCGTCCGGGGTACGAATGGACGTTGGATGCACTGGCTGGCATCTCGGTGATGTCGCGTACCGCGTTCGCTGACAGTTTCCGCAAGATCGTCGGCTGTACGCCCGGAGCGTATTTGCAGGCATGGCGCATCAGGCTGGCACAGCAGGGATTGCGCCAGGGGCGCCAGATGAAGGCGATTGCAATTGATGTTGGCTACGGCAGCGAAGCCGCGCTCTCGCGTGCGTTCAAGGCCCAATGTGGGCTGACGTCGCGAGAGTGGCGAAACGTCGCGCTTTCCGATAGCAGTGACGCTCGCTGACACCGACTTGGGGTGCTGTTGGTGCCACTTTCTGAGATCACTTCAACTCAATGCCCTGCATAGCACCGCAAACGCCAAGGCTGCCGAGGACCGATACGCATCCCTTCGCTGCAAGAGTGCGGCGGTTCGAGGGGCAGGTGCCGGGTCGATTGCAATATTGCGCAAGCCCTCGTGCTGGTCGCATATGGCCTCGGGAAGTATTGTTACAACGTCGGTACGCCGGACGACCTCGAGCAGGGCGCTGATGGTGTTGGCCTCAACGGCGACGGGCGGCGATATCTTTTGAGACCTCAGGTACTCGTCAACGTGTATGCGCGTCACGAATTTGGGGCTCAATACCCCGAGCCTTTCGTTTGACAACATCTGAGGCGTGATGGCTCCTTCGAGGGCCGCAAAGGGGTGATTTCTTCCGACGACGACGCTCAGTCGCTCAACCAGAATCGTCTCATACTCAATATTGTCGCCGGGGCGCGAAGCGTCGAACGCAATGCCCAAGTCCACCTCGTCCGCCGCCACTGCGGCCGCGATGGTATCGAGAGACATCTCCTCCACCCGAATGAGGATCCCGGGGTGTTTGGCATGGAAAGCCGATACCAAGGGGCCGACCAGGTACGCTGAGAAAGTGGGCGTAGCCGCCAACCGAAGCTCGCCACGCTTGAGATCGTGCACATCATGGATCGCTCTGCGGGCCGAAGCCAACTCACGCAACGCCCGTCGCGCGTGCTCGATGTACACGCTGCCGACATCCGTGACTTTGACGGTCCTGCCGCTGCGATCAAGAAGCGGTACGCCAAGCATCTCCTCCAGTTGAATGATCTGCTGCGACAGGGTCGGTTGGGAAACATGAAGCGCCTCTGCGGCGCGTGTGAAGTTTCCGTGCTCCGCAACTGCAATCAGGTAGCGGATATGGCGAAGTTGCATGCATGTGCCTTTCCACTCTTTACAGGGAGGTGATGGTATAGGCGCTTCCTATCGGCCCCATTCGAAAGCGGTCTTGGACCGGCGGGTGGACACGGCAGAGGATAGAGCCTTCGCAACAAAGTGCTGGTCAACATGAAACCGTTCATCTTAGGCGCGATGAAGTTCCAGGCCGACGTCTTCCCCAATATGTCGGACCTCTTCAAGACGCTGGCAACAAGTCAGCGTCCCGGTGTGCTCTTCATTACCTGCTCAGATAGCCGCGTCGTTCCAGAGTTGCTGACGCAGCAACAGCCCGGTGACGTGTTTGTGGTCAGGAACGCCGGCAACATCGTCCCATCTTACAGTTCGGAGCCTGGCGGCGTTACGGCGAGCGTCGAGTACGCGGTCGGGGTCCTTGGCGTCGCTGATATCGTGGTTTGCGGTCACAGCGACTGTGGAGCGATGACGGCCGTCGCACGGCACACCTGCCTGGACCACCTTCCCGCCGTCGCGGGCTGGCTCCGCCACGCTGACGCCGCCAAGGCGGTCAACGAGTCCCGCGCCCACCTTACTCCAGATGAGAAGGTCAACTCAATGGTGTATGCCAACGTGGTGGCGCAGCTGGCCAACATACGTACCCATCCTGCGGTCGCACTTGCACTCGAGCAGGGACGGCTTGGCCTGCATGGCTGGGTCTACGACATTGAATCAGGGGCCATCAAGGCTCTCGATGGCAAGCGCGACGCCTTTGTCTGCCTTGCCGATTTCCCCGACGCGGTCGCCCACGTGGCCCGTCCGCAGCTGAAAGCTGCTTGAACCTTCCTCACCTAACTGAAAGGACGATTGTCATGCTCCACTCCAACGTAACCCAAGACCCACGCGTCGAGTTGACCCGCCGTGTGCTGGTCGCCAAGGCCATGAAAGACGTCAGCTTCGGCGAGCTCGCTGAGGGGACAGGCCTGCGCGTGGCGTACGTCACAGCGGCGCTTCTGGGTCAACATGCCTTGCCAAAGCACGCTGCAGAGCTGGTCTGTGGCCGCCTTGGGCTTGACGCGACCGATGCGAAAGAGCTGCAGACGATTCCGCTACGGGGCAGCATTCCGGGCGGCGTGCCGACTGACCCAACCATCTATCGGTTTTACGAGATGGTGCAGATCTACGGAACCACGCTCAAGGCGCTGGTCCATGAGCAGTTCGGCGACGGCATCATCAGTGCCATCAACTTCAAGCTGGACATCAGCAAAGTGGAAGATCCGGAGGGCGGGTCACGGGCCGTGATCACCCTTGATGGAAAGTTTCTGCCCAACAAGCCCTTTTGATGGCTTCGTTGGCTCCACCCTGTTGAGTGAAGGAGCGTCGCGGTGAGCATCAACGATGACAAGCTTGTACTCGAATGGAGCGACCCTTTGGTGGCGGCGCTCCGCCTCACCCTTCGGCGGGTGCCGGAAGGATGGCTGGCGAGCCTAGATGGATTCCCCATGGCGTACGGCGAGACGCAACGGATTGCCGTAGCCTGGACTTTCATCATGGCCCACAAGTCGGCTTACGAGTGAGCGCGGGCCGCAGACGCGGTTTGCGTGTTGCTGTCGGGGCAGGGGCATGAGCTACGGTGGTTTGTTGGCCGTCGTGGCGGCTGCCCAGATCGGTGCAGCCTTGGTGGTCATGACGCCCTCTCTCACGCAGGGAGGCTCTCGTCCGAGTCATGGCGCGTAGAGAGGTGCCTGTTCCAAACGGTAGAGGCCAGGATTGGGCGGCCAGGCCACATGGGCTCGAATTGAACAGGGGCCCTTGCGCGGTGCTGGCCGTCGGGCCACCAACGGGCAAGGCTGTGTCAGCGCGAGCCATTATGTTCGTGCTCTGTGGTCTGCCTGAATGGGCTTGAGGTCCACTTGCCAGCAGCAACACCTCGACATGAGGTGTCAACTTAAACCACCCGGTCTCCTCAAAACTCGTGGCGCTCCAAAGAGGCTGTCAGCGAGAGTACCGAAGCAAGATCCCTTCAACCGACGCCTTGAAGTTCTCCATCACTTCGTCGATCGGCTGGCCCATCTGGGCATGGACGATGGCACCGTCTACCACCATAGACAGCAAGCGCCCCGCAGACACGGCATCGCCACCAAAGACTTTGTCCAACACAGACGACATTTCCTGCTTGTGTTGACGGACCACTTCCAAAATATTCGCGTCGGACGATCCCAACTCAGCAGCGGCATTCAGAAATGCGCACCCCCTAAAGTCGGGATTGCTGAACCAATCCCTCAACGTTGCGACGAGGGCCTCCAACGGCAACGAACCTTCGCTTCTAGCCTGCGCCAGGCTTGTTTGAAACCAGGAGATCCACTTCTCGTGACGGAAGTCGAGGTAGGCCCGAATCAAATCATCTTTGCTCGCGTATTGACGATAGAAGGTGAGCTTACTGACCGGCGCCTGTTCGATGATTTTGTCGATACCCGTTGCCCGTATGCCCTCCTTGTAGAAGAGAGCGTGGGCCGCGACCAGGATGCGCTCGCGCGGCGGCGACAGGGCTGGAGATATTTTTTCAGATTTCATACTCGAATTGTAGACAAGTCGTCCTACCGTGGCTATCATAGCCCATGTAGACAGATTGTTCTACATACCGATTGGAGATCTCACCATGGAAACTCGTCCCCCACTGCCCCCGTTCACACGCGAAACGGCCATTCAGAAGGTCCGTCTGGCTGAGGACGGCTGGAACTCGCGCGATGCAGCGAAGGTCGCAACGGCATACACCCTGGATACGAAGTGGCGTAACCGCGCCGAGTTCGCCAACAACCGGGCCGAGGCCCAGGCTTTCCTCGAGCGGAAGTGGAACAAGGAGCTCGATTACAGACTCATCAAGGAGCTGTGGGCATTCGACGGCAATCGAATCGCCGTTCGTTATGCCTACGAGTGGCGTGACGATGCTGGGAACTGGTACCGGTCATACGGTAACGAGAATTGGGAATTCGAAGCCGACGGGCTCATGCGCCGTCGTTACGCCTGTATCAACGACATGCCCATTAAGGAATCGGATCGGAAGTTCCATTGGCCACTCGGCCGTCGTCCCGACGATCATCCGAGCCTGAGTGAGCTGGGCCTGTGAGCTGACTCATTCGTCAGCGAAGGTACTTGTCGGAACTGCCTAAGCGCCGCGCGCGTCTCGGGTGCGCGTGGTGCCGGCTTCCTTCGTCCCACCCAACATCATATTTGCGCGCGATGCCTTGCGTCGCTCGACCTGCGAAGACACCCTCTATTTGGGGTGGGGGAGCCTGGGCATCCAAATGAGACGGCTGGGCATTAGCTCGGCTCGCCTACCAGTTGGGAGTCAGGCCGCCCGGTTTCTGAGGCCGGAGTTGAGCTAGAGCCTTACCACCCTGTGTGGCCTTGCCTGCAACCTGTGCTGATGTCCGGTCGTCCATGAGTTGAGAGCATTGCGACACGCAGGTCTAGGTGCAGGTCACCCGCGCCTACAACAACATGCCGAACGAACCCGACTGCACCAGGGCGCGTCGTCCTCCCTGCAAGGCCCGCGCGCTTAGCTTCAGTGTGCCGTAACTAACTTCAAGTTAATTTACCATGAATATCGACATCCGTTCCTCCCACCTGCATTCGAGCGCCCGCACCGACGGCGGCTGCGGCGTGACTAGGCGAGACATGCTGCGCCTGGGCACCCTGACCGGTGCCAGTGTGGTCGCCCCCTTATTGGCTGCAGGCGAAGCCCTCGCGCAGGCCCCCCGCGTCAGAATAGTTGTCGCATCCTTAAAACAGAAGAAACTAGGGGGTGTGGACGATGAGAGAACGACGTGG